>DASRXC010000067.1:0-30936 GCA_035654355.1 Binatus sp. (SeqCode) | reverse complement strand
CAGTTTCTCGCGACGCCGGCGATCACGCCAGACTACTTCCTGACTGAGATTGCGCCGAACCGCACGTTCGGCTTCCGCCATGAGATCGACGCGCTCGCGTCGCAAGGTTTGGCGCGCGGCGGCTCGCTCGACAATGCCGTCGTCATCGACACCGATAGCTACATGACGCCGCTGCGCTTCCCGGATGAGATCGTGCGCCACAAGGCGCTGGACCTGATCGGCGATTTCGCCCTCATCGGCATGCCGCTGCGCGCACGCGTCGTCGCCGTCAAATCCGGACACGCACTGCACGTCGCCGCCGCGCGCACCCTGCGCGCGCTGCTGGCGCCCGCGAACTAGACGGAGCCCATATGGCCGACATCGATATCCGGCGCATCATGGAGACGTTACCGCATCGCTATCCGATGCTGCTGCTCGATCGCATCACAGAGCTCGAGCCGCTCAAGCGCGCCGCCGGTTTTAAGAACGTCACCTTCAACGAACCGTTCTTCCAAGGACATTTCCCGAACAACCCGGTGATGCCGGGCATCTTCATCATCGAGGCGATGGCACAGCTGGGCGGCACCGTCATCCTCGAGCCGAAAGCCGCGACGACGAGCGTGCCCTATCTCGCGGGCGTCGACAAAGTGCGCTTCCGCCGTCCCGTGTTGCCGGGCGATCGACTGATGATGAACGTCCATGTCGAATGGTTGCGCAAGACCTACGGCTGCCTGCACGCGGAGTCGCACGTCGACGGCAATCCCGTCTGCACAGCGCTCCTGATGTTCTCGGTCGTGACGGACACGCGTTTGTTCCAACTCGACGCGACCATCCTCGACATGTGATGCCATGATAAGCAAACCCGGCGATAACGTCAGCATCCACACGCTGAACATCCACGCGACGGCGGTCGTCCATCCCGGCGCGAAGATCGGACGCGACGTCGAGATCGGCCCGTATTGTTTGATCGGCAAGGACGTCTCGATCGGAGACGGATCGAAACTGCTTGCAAACGTCGTCGTGCAAGGCCACACGACGATCGGCAAAGAGAACATCATCTATCCGTTCGCGGTCATCGGCGGCACGTCGCAGGACAAAAAGTTCCGCGGCGAGGTTTCCTACGTGCGCATCGGCGATCGCAACCAGATCCGCGAGTATGTGACCGTCAACCGCGGCACCGACGCCGGTTCGTCGACGACGATCGGATCGGACTGCCACCTGCTCGCCTACGTGCACATCGCGCACGATTGTCACATCGCTGACGGCGTCGTGATGTCCAATCTCACCCAGTTCGCGGGGCACTGCACCGTGGGCGAAGGCGCGAACATCTCGGGTATGGTCGGCGTTCATCAATTCGTGCGCATCGGCAGGCTCGCGTTCGTCGGCGGTCGCAGCAAAATCCTCAAAGATTGTCCACCGTTCATGCTCGTCGAAGGAAACCCGGCGTGGGTGCGCGGGCTCAATCGCGTCGGCCTCAAGCGCCAAGGGGTGTCGCCGCAAGCGCAAAGCGAGCTCAAGGAAGCGTATCGCACGATCTACATGGGCGCTGAAACGCTGTCGGGTGCGATCGATCGCTTGCGCGGGCGCATGACGACCGAAGAAGGCAAAGAGCTCGTCTCGTTCTTCCAAAACGGCTCGCAGCGTGGCTTCACGACGCAGCCCGTTCGGCGTGGCAAAGCGCCGGCAGTTGTGGAAGAAGAGCCCGGTTTCGACTAAGGCCGCGCCGCTGACGTCCGACATCTTCATGAGCGCGGGCGAGGCGTCGGGCGATCTCGAGGCGGCGCTTCTTCTCAACGCGATCCGCGAGCTGCGGCCTGGAACCTCGTGCACCGCGATCGGCGGCGAACGCCTGCGCGCGGCCGGCGCGTCGCTGAGCGAGGATTCGAGTGACTGGGCGAGCATCGGACCCGTCTCGGCGTTCTTGAAGATCCCGAAGCTCTATGTCATTATGCGGCGCCACGACGCGATGCTGCGCCGCAATCCACCTCGCGTCATCGTGCCGATCGACTTCGGCGCGTTCAACCTGCGTCTCATACAGCAGATGCGACACAGCGGCTATCGCGGCACCATTGTCTACTATTTTCCGCCGGGCGCATGGCTCGACAGCGAGTCGCAGGCGCGGGCAGTAGCCCAGGGTGCGATTCCGCTCACCGGTTTCGTGCGGCAGCGCGATTTCTACGCTCGCCTCGGTCTGCGCTGCGAATACTTCGGGCATCCGTTGGTCTCCGCGATCGCGCCCCGCGCAACCCAAGAAACAGCGTGGCCGGCGGAACTGCACGTGTCTGGCGGCGCGGGCCCGCGCATCGTGGTGTTTCCGGGCAGCCGCGCGGAAGAGATCGATAACTTCGGCTCGCGCCTCGCGTCAGCCGCCGCGCTCTTGGCTGCGCGCGCGCAAGCTACGTTCGTCGTCGCCGCGGCGTCGACGCCGCGCGCGCGCCAAATCGAACGCATATGGCCGCGTGCGAGCGGCGGCATAGCGCCCGTGCTCGTACGCGGCGCGCAACTCGAGGCGGCACTGCGCGCCGCCGATGTGGCCTGGACCGCATCCGGAACCGCGGTGCTTGAAAACGCATTGCGCGAAATTCCGCAGGTCGCGTTCTACGCGATCACACCGACGCAATACCGGATCGCCCAAAAGCGCATTCCACAGTTCGTGCGGGGCCCGCTCACGCTGCCGAATCTCTTGCTCGGGCGTACGATCGTCCCCGAACTGCTGCAAGACGCTCTCACGCCGGACGCCCTCGCATCGACCACGCTCGACCTTTTGTCCGACGACGCGGTGCGCTCGTCGCAGATCGCCGGCTATCGTGAGCTGCGCGCCGCGCTCGGACCGCCAGACGCCTTGGCGCGCATCGCGCGCTTCGTCGTGGATGCGATGGACGGCACACCCGCGGCATGAGCGAGTCGCTCATCATCTACCATACCTCTGACGTGCACGGACGTCTCGGGTTTGGGCGGCGGCTCGCGGCCATCGTCGAACCGCAAGCGCTACTCGTCGATTGCGGCGATAGCCTCGTCGGGTCATCGACGGTGTACCGGCGCAGCGAGCCGGTGATCGCCGAGTTCGCTGCGGCGCCATATCGCGCGCAGGCTGTCGGTAATCGCGAGTTCCATTATGTGCATGCGTGGTTCGCGGCGCGCGCACGCGCCATGCCAATGCCGATGATCTGTTCCAACCTGCTCGATCTATGGGATCGCGCAGCGCCCTATCGCCGTTCGCTCGTGGTCGACGCCGGCGGCACGCGTGTGCGCCTGCTGGCGCTGCTCGCACCGCAGTACCGCACCGGCAGTGGCTGGGAGCGCATCTTCGGCTGGCGTTTCTTATCGGTGCGGGCGGCGATGGACGAGATGCTCGCGTCACCGGAGCCGGCCGACCTCACGATTGTGCTGTCGCACCTCGGGCTGGCCGACGATCGCGAGCTCGCGCGCGCTCATCCCGGGTTGGGCGCGATCATCGGTGGTCACAGCCACGACACGCTCGCCCAGCCCGAGATCATCAGCGGCGTCCCCATCGTTCACGCCGGCGCATTCGCGTCAAATGCCGGCCGTTTGGAACTCGATCTGCGCGGCGCGCGCCCGCAGGTCGCCTCGTTTGCGCTGATCCCGCTGCTCTCATGAACGCAGCTCCTAACATCTTACTGGTCAGCAATGGTTACGGCGAAGCGGCGATCGCCGGATATATCGCCCGCGCATTGCGGGCACGCGATGCCGCCGCGCGCGTCGATCATTTCCCGCTCGTCGGTCGCGTGGACGGAGGCGTCGGCCCGCAAGCAGACATGCCGAGCGGCGGCCTCGTCGCATATTGGAACCTCGGCAACCTCGCCCGCGATGTCCGAGCCGGACTCATCGGATTGACGCTCCGGCAGTTCGCGTTTCTGCGCGCGCAGAAAGCGCGCGACGTCGTGGTCGCCGTCGGCGATGTCTATTGTCTCGCTTCCGCACTGACGTTTGCGCGCCGTCCGACCGTTTTCGTCGCGACCGCAAAATCGGAACACGTCGCGGGCCACTCAAAGGTCGAGGTCGCGATCGCCCGGCGTGCCGCTGCGGTCTTCGCGCGCGACGAAGCGACGGCGCACGCGCTGGCGGCGCGCGGAGTGCCCGCTCGTTACGCCGGCAATCTGATGATGGACGGCGTCGCGCCGAGCGGGGTGGACCTGCATGCGCGCGCCGATGCGTTGCGCGTCGCCGTGCTCCCGGGCAGTCGCGCCGATGCGCCCGCAAATGCAGCCGCGGCGACTCGCAGGCTCGCAATGCTTGCAGGTCGGGTCGCTCCGCGCGCGCTGCAAGGGTTCGTGTCGATTGCACCCGGTGCAGGTGCGGCAGTGCTGAGCGCCGCTGTCGAGAAAACGGCCGGCGTGCCGTTGACGCCTACGGGAATCGCGAAAGGCGTCGTCGCTCGCGCACAAGCGGGACCCTTGGAGATCGACATGGTGGCCGGCGCATTCGGCGACATGTTGGCGGCGAGCGAAATCGTGTTCGGCCAAGCAGGCACCGCGAACGAACAAGCTGCCGGCATAGGACTGCCCGTGATCGCCGCCGGAACCCCCGAACGCGTCGGTTGGTATCGGATGCGCCAGCAGCGCCTGCTTGGCGATGCACTGCTCGTGCTGCCGGACGACGATCGCGCATTCGTCGATGGGGTGGCAACGCTGCTCGCCGACCCTGCGCGCATGCAGGCGATGGCCGCGGCAGGACGCTCCCGCATGGGCGGGCCTGGCGCGAGCGCCGCCGTTGCAGAGGCCGTAATCGCGTTAGCGTCGCACAACTCCGCATGACCGACGCGAGCGTCGCCGGCGGCCGCATGAGTTCGGTCGCGCCATCGCTGGGAGACCGAATCGGCCGCGCCGCAGAGCTGGCGCTGCCGATCACGCTGTTTGCGCTGATGCCCGTTTTGCCGATGCTGGTGCTGCTCGCAGACGTGCTGCCGCGCGGCGTCGCGATCGGCGGCAAAGGCTACGCCGTCGCCCTCTTCGTCGTCACCGCCGCGGCGACACTTTCGACCCTGCTGGCGCTCGTCGTGCGCCGCGGCGCGCGCGCGTTCGTCGAAGCGCCGCTTTCGCTGCCGCTACTCGCGATGATCGCCACCGCACTGCTCGCCGGCATCATCGGCGTCTCTTTCCGCGCCAGCCTCTTCGAAGTGCTGAGTGAGGTCGGCAATTTCATCGCCTTCATCGCGATCGTCTGGAACGCCCCGGACGCGCGCACCCGGCGCACGCTGCTGACGTGTTATTTCGTCGCCGGCATCGCTGCCGCACTCTTCGGCGTTGCGCTGACGCTGACGCGCCATCCGCCCGAGATGTTCGCGTATCAGCACGGTCGAGCGGCAGGCACGTTCCTGCAGCCCAATGAGTTCGGCGGATATCTGCTGTTCTTCATCCCGCTCGGCCTCGCGCAGGCTGCCGCGCCGCCGCTGCTGCGCCGTTTGGGAGCCGCGGCTTCGATCATCGGGGTAGTCGCGCTAGCGCTTTCCGTCTCACGCGCCGCGTGGCTCGGGTTGCTGATCGGGCTGCCGGTGCTCGTGTGGCGTTTCGGACGCACTGCGAAGATCACGTTTGCGGTCGCCGCGGTCGCGGCGTTGGTGCTCGGCACGACGACTTTTCGCGACGTCGCGCACGACCCAAGCGAAAATCCGTCGCGCATCGCAGTCTGGCAGGGCGCGCTGCGCATCGCGCAGCGGTTCGCTCTCACCGGCGTCGGACCGCTCGGCTTTTCGAAGGTGTATCCTGCGCTCAAGCAGCCCGACGCCGCGGTGGATGAAGTGCACGCCCACGATCTGCCGCTCAACGTGCTCGTCGAGAACGGGGTGCTCGGTTTAGCGGCCTTCGTATGGACCATCGTCGCCGGCATCGGTGAAGCGCGGCGCACCAACGCGCGCATTCCGCCCGACGACCGCGAGCGCGCGTTGTTGTTCTACGCGCTGGTCGCCGCGTTCGTCGCGTCCGCGCTGCAAGCCGCGATCGACGTCGTCACGACGTTCGTCTTCTTGTTGTGGTGGCCGATGATGGCGCTCATGTTCTCGCTCGGGCGCGCGCCCTCGCCGGCGGGGTCGCCGACGGCGCGCACTGCAGCCGCAGTGCTCGTGTGTTCGCTGCTGGTGCTTGGCGGTTGTGCGAGCAAAACCGCGAGCCTGCCGGAACCGACCCCTTCGCCATCGGTGCAAGCGCAACCACCGTACTACATCGTCGCGAATTCCCAAAACGGCAGACCCGTCGAGCTGCGCGAGATCCACAACGGGCAGCTGGAGTACCTGCTCAACGCGTCGCGCATCGAATACGCGACGGCTGATTCAAAAGGCACGTTGAACGACGTCGCGCTGCGCTTCTATAAAGGAAGGACGCTGCGCTTACGGGTAACGGCCCCGTCGGCGGAAGTGCGCCCCAATGACCGCAACGTCTCGCTGAGCGGCGGGGTGCGAGCGGCCGGCGCCAACGGCGCATCGATGGTCGCCCATTCAATGGAGTATGACGGCAACCGGCACATCCTTGTGGCCGACGGCGCCGTGCACGCGCAGGACGATCGCGGGAATTCCATCGACGGCGACCGTGCGGAAGCCGACCTCGATCTGCATCGCGTGCGCGTGTGGGGGCCTAACGGCGAGCAGACCATGACGTTCGGGAAGTAGGGGATTTGGCAGCGACAGGCACGCCGATCGAGATCGATGTCGAGGGTTTGACTAAGAGCTACGGGCCGCGCACCGTCGTGGACAACGTCAGCTTGAACGTGCGCGCCTCCGAAGTCGTCGGACTGCTCGGTCCGAACGGCGCGGGCAAGACGACGACGTTCTACATGGTGGTCGGCTTGGTTCGCCCGAACGACGGCCACGTGCTGCTGCGCGCGGATGACGGAAGCAGCGTCGATATCACGCACCAGCCGATGCATCTGCGCGCGCGCGAAGGGCTCGGGTATTTAGCGCAAGAGTCGTCGGTGTTCCGGCGGCTGTCGATCGAGGACAACATCCGCCTCATCTGGGAGCAGCGCGGCGTGCCGCGTCACGAGCAAGACGAGCGTCTGCCCGACCTGCTCGCTGAATTCGGGCTCGAAAGCTTGGCACACGCGCGCACGGAGACGCTGTCCGGCGGCGAACGCCGCCGCGTTGAGATCGCGCGCGCGATCGCGACGGACCCCGCATTCCTGCTCTTGGACGAGCCGTTCACCGGCATCGATCCGATCGCGGTCGCCGACATCCAAGAGATCATCCGACTGCTTAAGACGAAGGGCCTTGGCGTCCTGATCACCGACCACTCGGTGCGCGAGACCCTAGCGATCGTCGACCGCGCCTATATCCTGAACCGCGGGCGGATCGAGGTGTCGGGCAGCGCGCAAGACGTCGCCGAGTCACCGACCGCGCGGAAGTTCTATCTGGGAGAAAGCTTCCGTCTGTGACGCGGCTCGATCGCTACATGATCAGCGAGCTCGGCGGCCCGTTCTTATTCGGGCTTGCCGCATTCACGCTGCTCTTCGTCGCGGGCGAGCTGCTCAACGTCGCACGCCTCGTGTCGGAGGAGCACGCCAGCCTGTTGGCCGCGGCGAAATACTTCATCTATACATTGCCCCAAACGCTCGTGCTTACATTCCCGATGTCGATGCTGCTCGCCGTGCTGCTCGCGATGAGCCGCCTATCGGGCGATTCGGAGATCACCGGCATCCGCGCGGGCGGCGTCAGCCTCTATCGCATCGCCGCGCCGATCGCGGCAGTGGGCCTGCTCGCGTCGCTAGTCGGCCTTGGCTTTCAAGAGTTCGTCGTTCCCGGGGCGACCGCGCGAGCCAACGAAATCCTGCAGAGCGAGATCCAGTCGGGCAACGTCAACATCTTGTCAAATGAGGTCGTGCGCACCAGTCTGCCGAACGGCGATGCTCAGGTGACGTACGCGGCTGGATTCGACACGACGACGCAGTCGCTCGAGCAGATCGCCGTGCAGGTGTATCGCGACGGCACGCTCCTGTCGCTCCTGGTCGCGCCGCGCGCTCACTATCAGCACTCGACCTGGGTGCTTACCGATGCCATCTCGTACCGGCTCGCTCCCATCTGTTGCACCGTCGGCACGTTCCCGTTCACGAGCGTGAACATCGGCGCGAGTCCCACCGATCTCATCGAGCTTGCGAAACGGCCGGAAGATCTGAGCCGCAACCAGCTGCGCCCGCTGGTGCGTTCGGCCAAGCAGTCCGGCGACAAATCGCGTTACGCGCTGCTTCTCGTGACCTACGACAGCAAACTTGCGCGACCGTTCGCCAGCTTGGTGTTCACAATGCTGGCGATCCCGCTTGGCATCCGGCGCCAGCGCTCGACCTCGGGCGCAGGCTTCGGCATCAGCATCGCAATCGTGTTCGCGTTCTACGTCGTCACGACGATCTGCCTGGCGCTCGGGCGCACGACACCCGAGCTGAGCTTGGTGATGGCGTGGCTGCCGAATATCGTGTTCGGAGCGATCGGCATCTGGCTGTTGCAGCTGGCGGCGAAGGTCTAGATGCCGGCGATCCTGCTGGCCGCTTTCGACATCCGTCCGGTCATCACGGTGGCGGCCATCGTGGTGCTGGCCGGCCTCATCGCATTCGTCGGCGACCGGGTCGGCCACCAAGTCGGCCGCCGCCGCATGACGCTGTTCGGGCTGCGGCCGCGCTATACGAGCACCATCTTCGCGGTCGGCTTCGGCATGCTCATCGCCCTCTTCGCCGTGGCCTTTGTCGCGCTGGTCAACGTCGAGGCGCGCCAGGCATTGTTCTCGATCAACACGCTGCGCGATGAGATCAAAACGCTGACCTCACAGCGCGATCAGCTGCTGCTATTCGTGCGCGAAGCGCCGCTCGTCTTCCGCAACGGCGAACCGATCTCGCGTCCCGTGATCATCGACACGAGCGAGGATGTCGCGGCGATCGAGCAAAATCTCACCGCGCTCTTCCGCGTCGTCGCCGAGCACTATAGTCACATCCCAGACGTACAGCCCTATCCCCAAGATCTCACGCCTGCCGCGCGCGCGAAAATTTCGGCGCTGGCGCGCCAGATCAAGACGTTCGCGCCCGACGACGCGATCGTGGTGCCGGTCGCAGGCGAGAACATCTTCCGGCATGGCGCGATGTCGATCTCATTCCAGGTGTTCAAGGATGCGATGGTCTATCGCAAGGGCGAGATCATCGCCGCGGTTCCCGTCACCGATGGGCACAATCCGCAACTGGCCAGCGCCGCGCTCGAGCAGTTGCGCATCTCGATCACCGACAACGCGGTCTCGCACGGCATGCCGCCGACGATCGCCGACTCGCCCGAAGCCAGCGTCTCTGCGTTCGACGACGCCTACAAGCAGTTGACCAGCATCCATGGGCCGGCGGTCATGCGCGCGATCGCGGCGGCCGACATCAAGGCGAGCGGACCGCTGACGACGGAGCTGCACGTCGCGCAGGCGCGCTGACGATGGCGCAACCCGCGCGCTTCATCGGAATCGACCCCGGTCGGACCAAGTGCGGCGTAGCCGTCGTCGACGAAAACGGCCGCCGCGAAATGCTCGATGTCGTGCCGACTGTGAGCCTCGGCGCCACATTGACCAGCTACGCACGCACAGGTCCGATCGCGGGCATATGCGTCGGCGATGCGACGACATCGGACGCCGCCATCAGCATCTGCAAAACCGCCTTGCCGGGCATCCCGATCGCGGTCGTAGACGAACGGCACACGACGTTGCAAGCTCGTGCGAGTTATTATAAAGATAATCCACCGCGCGGGCTCTTACGACTTATCCCCCGCGGGCTTTTAGTGCCGAAAACACCGCTCGACGGGTATGCGGCAGCACTCATTGTGGAGCGATTTCTCAGTCAAAAAACAGCATAATTTTGGGTCCCACCCCTCGGGAACGACCCCCTTTTCGGCACGCGGCAATGGTGAAGGAATGGGCAATTATGGCGCCCAACCCAGGCCGAGCAGGTTGCCGGTCGACGCTTCGCCTTTGTCCTCATGGGCGATACGGCGCCGGGTATTTGTGCCGCCGTCCACGCATTGTATAACGGCGGTTTCGGGACCATCGGAACTGGATTCGCCTAGCAGGGAACGAAGATTCTGCGCGCGTCAAGGTTCGAAACGGCCCCCGACCTCTGTGCCTCTGCCTAAGGAGGACCGCTTTGAAGAGATTCGCCTACCTCGCGGTAAGCGCGTTCGTCGCAGTTTCTGTTCTGTCAATTCGACCTGCGGCAGCGACGCCGTTCAACGACGTTCCGGCGAATAGCTGGGCGGCCGACTACATCCAGACGCTCGCCGCGGACGGTATCTTGGCGGGTTTCCCGAACGGCAAGTTCCTCGGCAATCGGCCGATGACGCGCAACGAAGTGGCGGCTGCGTTGGCACGCGCGCTCGCGAAAGTCGAAGCGGAAGGCGGCGCGAGCAGAGCCGACCTGCAAAAACTCGCGCGTTTGATGGACGCGTATAAAGACGAACTCGACGGCATGGGCGTGCGCGTCACGCAGATCGAAGACAAACTCGCTGCGCTCGACAAAGCGACCAAGTTCGCGCAAGGTTTCACGGTTCACGGCACGTTGTGGTCGGCCTACTCGCAGCGCGAGCAGATCCAGAACCCGACCGTGTTGGTCGGCGCCCCGTCGTGCGCGACCACGACTCCGCTGCCGGCGAATGCCTGCTTCGCCCGCTCGGATCCGGTGTTCAATTTCACCGACCAGTTCATCGAGACCGACCAAAGCAACGATCCGTACTACGGTCGCGTCGGCCCAGGCATTCTTCTTCCGCGCGCGCAGTGGGAGTTCACGCCGTCGTACGCCGTGAACCAGAACCTGATCATCTCGCTGCCGATCAACATCGTCGACTATTACAGTGGCGGCTATCGCCAGCAACAGACCGGCGTCGGCATCAACCCGACCCTCGAAGTCCAGGTGCCGAACATGAACGGCGTGACGGGCCTGGACATCCGTATCGGCCAGCTCAACAACATCAAGGGCTCGCTGACCGGCTTGACCTACAGCCCGGCCGACAACTTCCACATCAATTATACCGACCCGTTCCGTCCGTATCCGAACGGCGTCAACGTGACCGCGACGGTCATGAAGTACCTCGACGTGCAAGCGTTCGGCACGCGCTTGGACCCGGTCGGCATCCTGACCAACCTGCCGACGTTCCCGCCGAACACCGGCTGGATCCAATCGAACACGTATCTCGGTCCGTACTACTTCCAGCAGACGACGAACAGCTACCCGTCCGCGCCGACGACCGACACGTTCACGTCCGGTACCGGCACGCTGACGTCGGTGACCTTGAGCGCGCTCGCGCAACCCGGCACGGTCTTCGTGTCGTACTATCAAGGACCGCCGACCTGCTTCGCGGGCTGCTTCTTCACCGGACCGAACCAGACCGGCGAACCCGCCTTCAACTTCATCCAGACGCCGAACGAGGTGGTGTTCACGAGCCCGAGCCCGCTGCCCGCGGGCGCGACGGTGGCAGTCACGTACCAATCGTACAGCGTCTCGAACAACACGTTCCCGCAGCGCTATGATGTGGGCGGCCGCGCGGTATACCGCATCCCCGGCATCCCGAGCGCGCAGGTCGGCTTCACGGTCAACCGCTTGTTCGATCTCCGTGGCGACAGCTTTGCGGCCGGTAACACGGTCTATCTGCAGACGGCGTCGATACCCAACACCATCGTCAGCGACACCGTCTTCGGTCTTGATTTCGTGCTGCCGTTGTCGCGCGCGTGGGGTAAGGGCCAGTGGGCGATCATCACGCCTGCTCTCTTCGGCGAAGTCTCGAACAGCAAGTACACGCCTGACTTCCAACGCATCCCGGCGCAGAGCGACACCGCCGGCGTCATTGGCCTCAAGTTCAAGTGGCTGGGTGGCGATCAGACGTTCACATATCAGAGCGTCGGCCCGTACTACGTAAGCGGCGCGAACTTCATGTGGGCAGGACAAGCGCCGCCGCTGTTCTCGTTCTGGAACTATCCGCAGCTGCCGACGCCGTTCGGTATCGGCAACTCGCTGGGAATCAACCAGCAAGTCGATGCGATCGCGCTGGCCAACGGCTTCACCGGCCCGCTGCTCGCGAACAGCGGCCAGTTCCCGTTCGGCTCGTTCAGCTTCCCGCTGTTCAACCAGTTCAAGGCCCAAGGCCCGTTCTGGTACAGCTCGTATGCGCCGAACACGCGCGGCCCGTCGGTCCAGTTGAACTTCCCGGTGCGCATCGGCGGCCTCAACGTCAAGTTCCGCTTGGGCGGCCAGCAGCTCAACGAGATCCGTCCGAACTCGCTGGCAGCGGCGATCTTTGGCCCGCAATTCGCCAGCAACGTGGCCGGCAAGTACCAGACCGTCGGCGGCGGCTTCACGCTCGGCTTGCCGATCTGGGATCGGACGGCGACGCTGAACTTCGACGCGTTGTACGAGCAGATCCAGCGCCTCGACCAAACGCCGTTCGTCTACGCGGCTGACCCGCTGCTGGGCATTCCCAATGCGTACAATCCGTTGGGCAGTGCCGAGCTGCTCGGGACCGGCCGAGAGGTGTTCTTCTACCCGAACCACCAGAACGTGCATCACGAAGCGGGCAGCGGCTCGCTTGCGCTCCCGATCACGGCGGCCTTGACCGCGAACGTCACCTACGTCAACCAGACGTGGGGCGGCGAAGCGCTCAACACGCTCAACCAGACGATCAGTCAGCAGAAGACGGCGTTGAACGCGGGCGTACTGTACAACATCCCGAACACGAACTCGTCGATCAACTTCTTCTTCACGAACTACCAGTATAAAGATACCCAAATGCCGACCTACAACTGGAACCAGAACCGCCAGAACATCTACTTCACAGTCAAGTTCTAGCGGCCTAGCGCCGGCATCGGCGACCGAACAGGAGGGGGTCAGGCAGCGCCTGACCCCCAATCTTTTTGCGATGTCCAGAAACGTCCTCATCGCCGTGCTCGCAGCCGCTGTCGTACTTGTCGCGCTCGCCGGCGCTTGGCGCGCGCTCGCCGCGTGGTGGTTCGACGATCTCGGTAATCTGCGGCTTGCCAAAGATGATGCAGGCGGTGCTGTCGTCTTGTTCGACCGCGGCTTGCGGCTTGCGCCGAATTCGAGGTTGCTGCTCGAGGACCGGGGGCGCGCGGAGCTTGACAGCGATCCTGCGATGGCCCTCGCGGATTTCCAAGCGGCCGCGTGCGGCGCGGCATGCATCGCTGAGATGGGCGACGCAGAAGCGCGGTTGGGCAACCCGGGAGCTGCGGTCGCCGACTACCTCCAAGCGAACGCCGCGATCCGTCTTGCAGCGATGGAAGACCGCATCGCTGCGACCGGCAGATATGATGACGCGATCGCATTGGAGACGGCGCTTGCCCAGCGCTTAAGCGGCGACGTGCTCCTGCGCGCCGATCTCGCGGCCGCGTATGCTAAGATCGGACGCCTGAACGCGCAGGCCGGTATCGCGACGCCGCAGCGCGCCGGCGAATACCACCGCCGCGCGATCGCCTCGTTCAAGCGCGCGACTGACATCGCGCCGTTCAACGAAGGCTATCTCCTGTCGTACGCGACCGCGCAGATGGACTGGGGCGATAAGGATGCGGCGCGTGGGGCGTTCGAGCACGTCCTCGCTTTGCACCCGCATCAGGCCGACGCCGAGGCAGCGCTCGCGCAGCTCGACGGCCCCGGCGCGCCGTCGCCGTCGCCCGCGTCGCCGGCGTCGTCCCCGCCTCCGACATGATTCGCGTCGCGCTCGAGACTCAATTCGCGCGCGGCACTTCGACCGGTCTGGGCGTCTACGCGAGCGAGCTTGCCGCTGCGCTGCGAGCGCGTGACGACGTCGAGGTGGTCGAGCTTGCCGACGAGCGGTTCGATCTGTGGCGCTTCGACCGGCGCTTGTATTGGGATCAATTGCGCGTGCGGCGGCTCGCGCACGCGGCGCATGCCGACATCGTCCATTTCACGGGAGGCACGCTGCCGTGGAATCCGCCGCACCCGTGCGTCGTCACGCTGCACGATCTCACGTGGCTGCGGGGGGCGAACCGCGGGCGTCAATACGTGCGCTGGTATTTCGGGCGCGTTCAGCCGCGTCTGGTGCGCGCCGCTGACGCGATCGTCGTCGACACCGCGGCTGCGAAGGCGGACGTCGCACAGGGCTTGGGGGTCGAAAACGGGCGCATCGAGATCGCGGGCGCGGGCGTCGACCAGGCATTTTTTGGGCTTCAGCACACAGCCGAACCTGGACTGGTACTCGCGGTTGGCACGGTAGAAGAGCGAAAAGATCTGCTGACCGCGGTGCGAGCGGTCGCACTCGTGCCCGGCGCAAGATTGATCTGCGCGGGGCCGTTCACGCCCTACGCCGATTCCGTACGCGCGGCGATCGCGCGTCTTGGCATCAAGGCTCGCGTCGATCTGCTCGGCTACGTGCCCGAGCAGCGTTTGCTCGAGCTGTACGCGCGCGCGTCCGCGCTTGTCTTTCCCTCGCGCTACGAAGGCTTTGGGCTGCCGCCGCTGCAGGCGTTGGCGTCCGGCGTACCCGTCGTCGCGTCCGACATCCCCGTACTGCGTGAGGTGCTCGGCGACTGCGCGCTGTATGCGCCGACCGGCGACGAGACCGGTTTCGCCCGTCAGCTGCGCCGCGCGCTCGCGCCGGATGATGCTGGCAAGGCGATGATCGCGCGGGGGCGGGTGCGCGCTCGTACGTTCACGTGGCAAGGCGTCGCCGCGCGCCTGGTAGATGTCTACAAGTCGTTGATGTAAACGAACGGCGCGCCGCACCACAGTGCCGCGCGCCGCTGGATCGAAGACGAGGTCCTTACTTGAGGACGGTGATGGTGGGCTGGCCGACAGGCGGGTCTCCCGCCGTCTTCGGATTCCAGAGGATGTAGATCTTGCCGTAGGTCTCGGTGATGGCGGCGATGATCGCCGCTTGTTTGTCTTTCGGCGTATCGGGAAGCGTGGCGTGAACCTTCTTGAGCTCTTCCTTGTGATAGTGCCACAGAGCTTGCTCGCTCGGCGAGAATGTCTTCCACACCGCGACGGGCACGATCGTTTCGACGCCGACGAGCATGGCGCCGGGACCGTCGGAATCATAGAGCTGGCATTCGGTGAGCGTCGGCGAGATCGTCTTGCACCAGTGGTGAGCGATCTCGTTCGGATGGGCAGTGCCGAAGTGCTTGTCGGCGTCGATGTGCAGCGTGTAGCCGGCGGCCGGATTGGCTGCCGGTGCATCGGCGCGAGCAGGAGCAGGCTGCGTCCGGGTGCCGGCGATACCGAGCGCCATAACGCTCGCTATAAGTGCAGCGCACAAGAACGTGAGGGGTCGGGACATGGAGCCTCCTTTACGGTACGCAAACATGTCCACGCGCCAAAGCGGCACATGGACCTCACGCCAGCAAGGTGCGGCGCGTGGCCACGTGCATCCTTGCGTGGGCGGCCCCGTTCCGGGCGGTTTAGTGGACGGAGGGCGAGAGATTCCAGCCCGCGCCGGCGGGCGGCTCGGAGGCGAACAGCAGGTTGACGGGATATGACGAGCCGCCTTCGGGCATTGTCACGACGTTGACGTGAGTGAAACCGCCGGCCGGCACGGTGAAGCGACGCACGAGCGCAGGTTTTCCGGGGCTGACCGGATGGAGCTGCACGATCTCGCCATTGATGAGCAGCGTGCCGGTCGCGCGCCCGCCGCGCGGGTCGAACCACAGTCCGACGTCGCTCGCTGACGATCCGGGGTTGAGCAGATTGACGTCGGCGCTCTGCTTGACCGCGTAGTCGCCGCCAAGCACCTCGCCTTGCACGAGGTTCGGCAACGGCAGCTTGCCGATCGCGAGCGTGGTCGGCGGATCGCCGACCGTGTACGACTCGTCGTAGAAGAATTCTGGGATCTCATAGATGCCGCGCGCATGGCGCACCGAGCTCGATAACAGCGTGTCGGAGATGGGGTCGGTCGGGGGCGCATCGGCTGCCTGGACGACGACCGCCACGCGCAGCGATGGTCCACTGATCACGCGCATCTGCATGAGGCCGGCGACGAGATTGCTCGCCGGGAGCAGCTGGTCGACGACGTTGATCGTCGCCTGCGGCGGCACCTCGAACACTTCGCCCTCACCCGCGGCCTCGTGCTGCAAGAAGCGCAGCGTTGAGGAGTGCCCGACGCCCAAGATGTCGGTGTACGGGCCTGAGATGCCGGAGATCATCTCGAGCAAGCTCGCCTCGCTGCCGGCGTTTTGCACCTTCACGAGCACGCGGCGCAGCGGCGCGCCTGGCGGCGCGTAATGGTAGTAGAGCAGCCGCGCGGGTTCCTCGAACGTGACGTCGCTGTAGAAGAGGGTGCCGTTCTCGGTGATCGTTTCTGGAAAGTCGGAGACGAGCAAGACGCGCGGCGCGAGCTGAGGCTGCGCTAGATTGGTGATGTGGACGGCGACGTTCGCGCGATAGGTGAAGTAGTTGTCGCCGCTGACTTCGACTGGGACGTGGACCGTGATCTCGTCGTCGGGGTCGAGCCTGCGTGAATCGTCCGCCGAACGCGTCGTGATGTGCGCGCCGGGCTGCGCGTAGGTCGCGCGCGTGGCCGCGACTTGCGCCATCTCGGAGACGAATTGAGACGACGCCGGATGACCGGTGACGTTGATCGACGCGGATGCATCGGAGCGGCCGGCATAGATCAACACGGAGACGCTTAGCGTCGCGGTCTGCCCTTGCTGGCTTTGGATCGTCACCTGAGTGGTGCCGGTGTGCAGGCCTAAGAGATCGATCGTGCGATCGACTGGATTGAAGATCGCGCGCACGATGTTCGGATCGAATCCCGAGAGCATGACGATGCCGCTCGGTGGCGAGAGCAAGCGCGCGGATGCGCCATGCCCGAGCAGCACGCGCACGCTTGACGGATTAACGGCGACCGGAGCGGGCGACGGCGGCTGCGTCGGCATGTAGGTGCCCTCCGGCGCCGGACTGCAGTCGGTCGCGCCTGACGGACACGGACTCGGCGGATAGATCGGCTGGGGCCCGGGCGCGGTCGGCGTCACTGCCGGCGATGCGCCGCTGGCCGGCGCGGCCGGTGTGCTCTGTGGCGAAGGCAGCGCCGACGCGCCAGGCCCAGGCGTTTGATCGCCGCGTGCGCCGTCGATGTGAACGCCGGCGAGCACGAGCGCAAGAGCGAACGCGCCGCCGAGAGCGGCAGCGCGCACTGCGAATGCGGGGGTCGCCCGCGCCACTACGCGATCTGTTGGCGGGCCACAGCCGAAGCGAGCAGCGTCTTATATCCGTGGGCGGGGAAAAGCACCGTCACGAGATCGCGCTCTGCGCGTTCGACCGTGCCCTCGCCGAACTTGGGATGGCGCACGATGTCGCCGATGCGGAACTCGGCGGCAGTGCGCGGGCCCTCGAAGATCTCGACCGTGCCGCCCTTCGCGAGCTGCGCGCGGCAGTTGTCGCACGCACCGCAGTTGGGCAGATCGTAATCTTCGCCGAAGTAGTTCAAGATGAACTTGCGGCGGCAACTGCGCGTCTCGCAGTACTGCAGGATCATCTGCAGCTTGCTCTGGTCGTACGAGCGCTTCGTCTCGTAGCTGGCCAGGTTGAGCGCAAGCCCCTTATTCTGCTTGAACAGCGGCGCTAATCCATACGTCGATTTGGTCACGTTCTGGATGAAGCCGCCCTTCTTGAGCAGGGCCAAAATCACTTTCAGCTTGGTTAATGGTAGCTGCGATATCTTGCGCAGGTCCGAGACCGAGACGCCGTTATCTTGACCTTCGAAGTACTGCAGCGTGCCGAACACCTTCTGGACTTCCTCGACGTCCGGATACTTGCCGGTCAGGAAGTAGTTCTGGACGCGCGTATCGCTCTGGCGGTAGAGCAGCAGGCAGGTCGACTCTAAGCCGTCACGCCCGGCGCGCCCAGCCTCTTGGGTATAGGCCTCGACGCTGCCCGGCAGATCGTAATGGAAGACGAACCGGATATTCGGCTTGTCGATGCCCAGCCCGAAGGCGTTGGTCGCGACGACGATCTTGACGTCCTCGCTCATAAACCGGTCGTGCACGCGCTCCCGCTCAGCCTTCTGCAGCTTGCTGTGGTAAACGTCGGCCTCGATGCCAAGTTCGGTGCGGCAATACTCGGCCACCGCGTATGTGTTCTTGATCGTCGCGGTGTAGATGATGCCGAGGGCGCCGTTGAGAGGGCCTGTGAACTTCGAGCGCAGCACGCGCAGCTTCTCTGCTTCGGTGGCGGTGCGCGCCACTTCGTAGACGAGATTCGGCCGGTCGAACCCGCGCACAATCGGCTTGGCGTGCGGGATGCCGAGCTGGGTGACGATGTCCTCACGCACAGCCGGCGTTGCGGTCGCGGTCAAGGCAAGCACCGTCGGTTTACCCAGCGCAGCGATGACGCGGCCCAGATTAAGGTACGCGGGTCTGAAATCGTGACCCCACTGCGAGATGCAGTGCGCTTCATCGACGACGAACAGCGGCACGTGCAGTCGCTTGAGCACCTCGACGAAGCTCTCGTCCTCGAGCCGTTCGGGCGTGACGTAAATGAGCTTGAGATTGCCGCGCGCCACGCGCTCGAGATAGGCGATCTCCTCGTCTTCCGAGAGCGTGCTGTTGAGCGCGATCGTACTTGAGATGCCGGCTTCGGCCAGCATGTCGATCTGGTCTTTCATGAGCGCGATCAACGGCGACACGACGATCGTCGTGCCCGGCAACATCAGCGCAGGCAGTTGATAACACAGCGACTTACCGGCGCCGGTGGCTAAAATGGCAAGCGTATCCCGGCCGTCCAGAACGCGCCGGATGACTTCTTCTTGACCAGGTTGGAAGCGCTCGTAACCGAAGTGCGTTCGGAGCGCCTCGTTGAGGTCGACATCGACCTTCATGAACTTCGTAGTCCCGCGCTTGAGCGCGGGCTCCTCTCACATCGCCGTGACCGGATGTAGAACACCGGTCCTTCGATAGTCTCGAGGTCCGGTTGCGGCCCGCTGGCCGCTTCCATTATATACCCTAGTACTATGGTGCAAAACGCGAGGTTTCAGGTGAACCGGAGGCGGGACGTCCCGTGTGCGCTCGTGAACCGCGCAAAGCCCCGCGTCATATAACAATGGGGTGGTCACCTTTAACGATAGCACGCCTGTCAAGAGAATAACCTGGGAGAAAGTGGACGCAGACCTAGTCAGGCGTCTTTCCGCGGACGAGGGCGCCGCGCTCGAGGACGCATACCGGCAATACGCGCCGCGCTGCAAAGGCGTTGCGTACCGCTTGCTGCGCGACGACGTCAGAGCAGAAGACGCCGTGCAAGAGGCGTTCTTCGCGCTGTGGCGTCACCGCAATGGCCTGGTCGTTCGGACAGGGGGCATCGGACCGTGGTTGTACACTGTGACGCGCAATGCGGCGCTCGCGATAATGCGCTCGGATGCGCGTCGCGTCGCGCGCGAAGAGCGGTCGCTCGAACCAGGCACTGTCGGCGTCGATCCCGCTGACGAGGTCGTCGCTCGCGATGCGGCAAGCGGCGTCCGCGCGGCGCTGGCGGGCTTGCCGGACGAGCAGCGCACCGTGATCTCCCAAGCCTATATCGGCGCGCTGACGCTCGCCCAGATCGCGCAACGCACCGGCGCGCCGCTGGGCACGGTCAAGCGCCGCGCCCAACTCGGCCTGTCGCGCTTAGCTCGCGCGATGCGCGCCAACCCGACCGAGCCTAAAACGATATGAACGATCATCCATACGACGACATCAGCACCTTCGCGCTGGGCAGCCTCGATGAGGAGGCGCAGCGACGACTGCTCGATCATGCGGACTCGTGTCCGACGTGCGCGGTGTTAGTCGCAGAGTCGATGACGGGCGTCGGCGCGCTCGCAGAGCTGGAGGAACCGCGTCCGCTCACGCGATCGTTGCCGGCCGCGCACTCCTCGTCGTCGGCGCAACAGACGGTCACGCCGCTGCCGCGCCCTCGAAGCGCGTTCTCGGTGGCCGGAGGTTGGGTGGCGGCTGCGGCGCTTGCGGCCAGCATGCTCCTGTTGCTCGTCAACGTGAACGCGTTGCGCCAGTCACCGCAGGTTCCGATCGACGCGCTCGTGCACAGCCACTTCGCGCACCACGAGCTGACCGGTACGCGCGGCGCCGCCAAGGTCTTGCTCGCTGCGGACGGACAATGGATCTATGTCGTCGCGGACGGCTTGGTACCACGGGCTCGCTATGACGTGTACGCATGGCATGGCGATGCGAGTGGTCGGCTTGGAACGTTCGCCGCCGACCGTCAAGGGCGAGCCGCACAGTTTTACACGACCAGCGGACGGCTGCGCACTGTGGTCATCGTGCCCAACGGAAAAGCGCCGACCGACTCAGACGCGCTGCATTGGCCCTGATCGGCTCTGCCGATCTTAGCCTGGGTGGTCCTGTTTCAGCCAGGGATCCTCGATAGGGGAACGCCTCACATCCTTGGGAGCGGAACCGTTTGGGTGCGCGTCGATGAAACGCTGCGCGAGGACGGCTAAGTATTGGAAATTCTCGTAGAGCGAAGGGCCGCTCGTTCGCCGCATGACGGCGACCGCCGGAGCTAAACGCTGCCAGCTACTGGTGATGATCTGGGACCAGAAGTCGAAGATCACGTTCTGCTCGGCAAATCCGTGTTTTGCATAGATGCCCATGCCTTCGAAGAAGTTGGTGACTTCAACGACGTCTTCAACGAACGAATCCGCCGAGGCTTCGTTCTCAAGTTCTTGTCGAAACTGGGGATCCAGCAGATGCTCCTCGATCCCGTCGGTGACGCGACGGCGCTTTGCGCGAAAATTGGGGTCGTCCCACATCTCTTCGAGCTTCGAGAGCGCCGTGATCTGATTGCTGCTGCGCATGTGCCGCAACTGGATCATCGCCGCGATAGCCGTAGCGGCAATGACCAAGAGCGTCCCGACCGAAGCGGCCAGGCTCCACGCTTCCATGGACATCGTCGTTGGATTTTGTGCAAACGCGCGCGACAACCTCGTCATCTGCGAGCCGCGATGGTCTAGGAATGCTTAGAGAAACGAACGAAAGCGAGTGATGTGCCCGACACCGCCGCATCCGCGCTAACCCTTTATCGCAAGCACCGTCCCGCAGCATTTGATGAGCTCGTCGGTCAGCCGCATGTCGTGCAGGGGCTGACCGCAGCCGTGAAGTCTGGGCGCGTCGCGCACGCCTATCTGTTCAGCGGTCCGCGCGGCACCGGTAAGACGTCCGCAGCGCGGATCCTGGCCAAGTGCCTGGATTGCCTGACCAACGGTCCTCGCCCCGACCCTTGTGGGATTTGCGAGGCATGCACGTCGATCGCGGCTGGCACCGCGTTCGACGTCGTCGAGATCGACGCGGCCAGCAACCGCGGCATCAATGAGATCCGCGAGCTGCGCGAGCGCGTCCAGTTCGCGCCATCGCAGTTCCGAAAGAAAGTCTACATCATCGACGAGGTCCACATGCTGACCTCGGAGGCGTTCAACGCGCTGCTCAAGACGCTCGAAGAGCCGCCCGAGTACGTCGTGTTCGTGCTGGCGACCACCGAGCTGCACCGCGTCCCCGCCACCATTCTCTCGCGCTGCCAACGCTACGAATTCCGGCGCATGACGGCGCCCGTCATCGCCAAGCGCCTTCTCGAAGTAGCAAAGCGCGAGAAGATCGCGATCGATGATCCCGCCGCGGTGCGCATCTCACATCTGGCTGACGGCGCGCTGCGCGACGCGCTCGTGATGCTCGAACAGGCACGCGGCTTTGCAGCCGGCAAGGCGATCGACGACGACGTGCTCGACGCTGCCTTCGGCCGCTCGCACCGCGACGTCGTCGATAGGCTCGTCGATGCGATCATCGCATCTGATCCCGGCGCTGCGTTGCAGACTGTCGCGGATGCAAACGCGCAGGGCGTCGATCCAGCCTGGTTGTCTAAAGAGCTGCTGCGCTGGTTCCGATTGGCGCTGCTCGCGCGAACCAGTCGCGAAGTGCTGGCGGATGAAGCGCCTCCGGACGAGGCAGAAAATGTCGCGCGCCGCGCCGAGCGGTTGCCGCGCGGAAAGATCATGACCGCGTTACGCGTGTTGTCCGATGTCGTTGCACAACGCTGGTCGACGCAGCCGCGGATCGACCTCGAGCTCGCGTTGGCCCGCGTGATCGTGCCGTCCGATGAACTGACGCTGCAAAGTCTGTCTGACCGCTTGCGCGCACTCGAAGAGCGAGGCCCCAACGGCCCGGCGCACTCGAGTCCCGCGGGCGGTTCTGGCGCTCAAAGCCCAGCAGCGAAGCCCGTGGCGACGACTGCAGGGCGCAAGGCATCGACGCGCGCCGCGGATCCGCAGGCACCACCGGTATCGACGGCTCCGCCGCAAACCGCTTCGCAGGCGAACGTGCTGCCGCTGACGCCGACGCGCCTAGCCGCGATGTGGCATCTCGTCATGACCGCCGTGCGTGAGCGCTCGAATCCGGTATTCGCCTATCTTCAACATGCGGCCGTCGAAAGCGCCGACGACTCAACTGTTACGCTCTCGGTATCGAAGCGTCACTTTCTCGAGAGTTTGAGCGAGCCGGCGACCGCCGCGCTCATCGCCGACGCGGTCGAAGAAGTCAGCGGCGTGCGCCCGCGCATCTCCTTCGTGCTCGGTGCGGCGCGGCGCGCCGAGACTGCGCCGCAACGCAGCGGACTCGCGCTCGCTGAATCCGTCCTCGGCTCGGACTTGCTCTGATGAATCAAAATCTTTTGCGCCAAGCGCGCCAGCTTCAAGCGGCGATCACGAAGATCCAAGAAGAGCTCGGAAACGAGACCGTGACCGGCACCGCCGGCTCGGGCGCAGTGACCGTGACCCTCGACGGGCACGGACAATTGCGCAGCGTGAAGATCGAAGCATCGGCCGTGGATCCGCAAGACGTCGAAACACTTGAGGATCTCATCACCATCGCCTTCAAAGACGCGCAAGGCAAGGCCACCGAGTTGTCACGCTCGCGCATGGGACCGCTCGCCGGCGGGCTTGGCATCCCCGGCCTCTAAAGCCGAAACACGGTGGATCATCTCGCAGGTCCGCTCTCCGCGCTGATCGGTGAGCTGGAAAAACTCCCGACTGTCGGTCCGAAGACGGCCGCGCGCCTGGCGTTCTATCTTCTGTCCGGCAGCCGGCAGGACGCGCAGGCGCTCGCCGATGCGATCGTCGCGGTCAAGGACAAGATCCGGTTCTGCAAGCGCTGCTTCAGTCTCACCGAGGGCGATGAATGTTCGATCTGTTTGGATCCGCGCCGCGATCCCACGCTGATCTGTGTCGTCGGTGAAGCGAAGGATGTCTACGCGATCGAGCGCGCGATGGCGTTCAACGGCCGCTACCACGTTCTCGGCGGGTTGATCTCGCCGATGGAAGGTATCGGTGTCGGCCAGCTGCACGTCAAAGAATTGCTCGATCGCCTTGGGCCAGAGGCGGTCAAGGAAGTCATCATCGCCACGAATCCGAACGCCGAGGGTGAATCGACCGCGCTCTACTTGCACCGGTTGATCGAGCCGGCCGGGGTCAAGGTGACGCGCCTTGCGTATGGCCTGCCGATCGGTGGTGAACTCGACTACGCGGACGAGACAACGCTTGCCCGCGCGCTCGAAGGCAGGCGCGCGCTCTAGTCTTCCTTCTTCCGAAGGCGTTCGAGGAAGTCGACGGCGACGTTCTTCGCGCGTTCGACCGCCTCCCTATAGAGCGCCCCGATCTTCTCGGGCGCCATCTTGTTGCCGGTCTCGTAATAAAATGACGCGGCTTGCCCGAGCACGAGCGTTCCCGCGTACGCGATGCCCGCTTTGATGACCGGTCCCGCGAGCGGGATAAAACCTGACGCCTCGCGCGCGAGCGCGCGCCAGCCGTAGCCGCCGCCGATCACGGGCAAAAGTTCCGCGATGCGCGCAAATTCCGCTTTCTTGCCATATGCGGCTGCGATGCGCAGCAGCATCGTCACTTGCATGCCGGTGATGACGATCGTGTCGCCGGCGGATGCAATGCTGCCCAGTACGAGCCCGAGCACCGGTACGTGATCGACCAATGCCGATGCGCCCGCTACTTTCAAACTGTTGAGCGCGCAGTCGACAGTGATCTTCGCAGCGACGCTCGGCCGGAAAATCGGGAGACTGGCTGCGAGCGAGATCTCGACATCGCGGCACGCGCTGACGATGTCGGGCAGCACATATTTGCCTAGCTCGGGAGCGGTGAGCGCGCTGACGTGATAATGAGCCGGCGTGCCAGGGCCAGGCCGGCGCGAATGCGCCGCCGTTGGGCGGCTTTCCGTCGGCGTTTCGCCGAGCGGCGGCCGGTCGATGACGAAGACCGGTAGACTTGAGGATTCGAAATGCGCCAGCGCTTGGTGCGGCACAGTCCCTGCAGCAGCGCAGAAGATGATCGCGCGGCTGGCGCTGTCGGCCACCATCCATCCGGGCGCTTGATCGAGCATCTGCACTACCGAGCCGCGCGCGCTGCGTTCGGGATCGAGGACGTCGGCAAGTTCTTCTGCGCCGTCGCCTGCCAGCAGCAAGCGCACCGGTCGCGCGGCCTGCGCGTCGAGCACGCTTAAGTTGATGCGATCGCGGAACTGCGCCACCCACTGCGCGAGCTGTGCGCCGGGGCCTTGTTCTTCTGGAATCGCCGGGACGTCGGAAGACATATCGCTACCTACTATATCGGAAAGCCAAAAGTCGCGTCTACGGGCCAAAACGAAGCGCCGGCCTCGTGAGGCCGGCGCTGGATGCGACTTCGCACCTACTCAGTCGGTTTTTCGGCATAACCCTCATAGACCAAACCGAGCATCACCTCGAGCGATTCCGGCGCGAATTGCTTGGAGAGCGCGAGATCGATGAACGGCTTGTTCGCCGAGCGCTGCTCGTTGATCACGTTGGTCACCGGCACGCGCTCTTCGGCCGCGAGCCACGACGCGATCGCGACATCGCCGGTCGACAAGCCCAGCTGCTGCACGACGTTGTAGGAGGGCGCGTCGATCGCCAAACGCGCGTGGATCGCTTTGGCGTACTCGTCATAGCGGATCTGCGGATAGTTGGCACCGAGCAGCGTCAGCTGCGCCGCCACTTGGCGCGATTGCGCGCCGAAATACATCGCGTGAGCTTTTTCGGACGCGTCAGCGGCGACGTCGAGCTGCGAGAGGGCCGCTGCCGCCAACGGCTTGAGCTCTGCCGCCGTGCTCGGTGAGATGTCGCCACCGAAGTCCATCTGCGCGCGCGATAGCTTCTTGAAGTACGCATCGAGCGCGGGCACGCTTTGCCATCCAAGCGCGGTCGCGCCGCGGCTCGCGGAAACGGCCGACAATGCCTCGTTCGACGACTGGTTGAGCTGTTGGTTCAGCGAGTTGTAATAGGGGAACGCGCGCAGCGCCTCACCGGTCGGCGTGGCCGAGTGCAGCGGCGCCTGCATCTCGTTGAGCGTGCTGAAGATGTCCTTGGAGAAGTCGGATGCGTTGTCAACGATGTACTCGCCTTTGGAGAGGATCAAATTGATATCTTTGGACATGTGCTCGAGATCGAAGATGATGCTTTCAAGACGCGAACCCGGCCGGACGTCGACGTTGCCGAAGTCGGGGATTTCATACGACAGGTTCTCAAGCCGCTGGTCGAATGCGTGCAAGTCGGCGCGCTCGAGCTTGACTCGTTCGTCGATCGCTTGCGCGTTGTTGTGGACGTTGATGTCCGTGGTGCCCAGCGCGGCGCGCAACGGGTCGAGGTTCTTGGTCAGCAGGTTCTTCGGCGGCTGGTTCTGAGCGAGCATCGCAAGCTCGTGTTGCGCCGCGGTCGAGCCTGCTGGGTTCTGCTGGTCCTTCGCGACCTGCGCGAGCGCGTTCTGGCTCTGCTCCATGCTGCCCAACGCAAGTTCGTCCTGGCCCTTGTTGAGCAGCGCGAGGTCGTTGGTGGGCTGCCCTTTCAGGACTTCATTGAACTTGCCAAGCGAATACGCGTAGCGCCCTTCCTCCTCATCGTGGATCGCTTGCGCGAGCGTCTGCGACGTATCGGTCTTCGACAGCTGCGGATACCCTTCGAGGTGCGAGATGCGTGCATTCGTTTCGGGGTGATCCTGGAAGTACTTTGCCAGCAGATCCGGCTCGGTGCCCTCTTCCTTGCCGAGACGGTCCATGAACGAGACCATCGCGTTTGGGTCGTACCCCGCGCGCGTCATGAGCAGCAGGCCGTATTGGTCGGCTTGCAGCTCGTCCTGACGCGAGATCTTGTACATCGCCGCGGTGCCGATCAAACCGCCGAAGCGATAGGCGAACACCGAGAACACCGAAAGGATCCCGATCAAGATGTTGATCGCTTGCTGCTTGGCGGGCAGCGTCACGACGTGCCGCCGCTCGACGTGACCCATCTCGTGGCCCATCACGCCGGCCAGTTCGTCATCTGAGTTGACGAAGTTGAGCAGCCCGAAGTTCACGTAGATGAAGCCGCCGGGCAGCGAGAACGCGTTGATGTCGTCCGTATCGATGATCTTGAACGTGTAGTCGATATCCGGACGCGCGCGCTCGCGCTTGAGATTGTCCGCGATGCCCTGCACCCAGTTGTTGAGCACTGGGTCGTTGACAACCGCGTTTTCGGCATCGATGTGCCTGACTTCGTCCTGACCCATGCGGATCTCGGACTGCGTCGACACGGCGGCGGCGGGCAAGGGGAGGCTGGTCAGCGTCAAAACCACCAACAACGTGGCGGCTACAGCGCGCTTCCAATTCTTCATGGGGGCTGCTCCTGAGCGGGGGATGGGGTTAGTTTGCGACGGTCTTCGTCCGCGTACCTTTGCCCAACGGGTGATGGCAGCTACGATGCATCCACATTTCTTTCACAATTCGTTCACAGAGCTGTCCACAAGGGAATCTGAACGACCCCCGCAATGTAGCCTGAGGGAGGGCTCGGGACGCTCCTGGACGTCCAACTGGGCTTTCGTTTCTTTCTTTTAGGTGAGCCGGATTGCAGATCAAGGGCACCAAGTCGGGGCTGCTGTTGCATCTTCCCGACCGTCCGCTTTCCGATGCGGTCGCGCAACTGCGCGAACGCTTGTCTGCTCAGCCGGGCTTCTATCAAGGAAGCCGGGCCGTGTTGCTGCTTGGCTCTGAACCGGCGCAGAGCGCGGAGCTTGCGGCCGTCATCGCGACGCTCGAGCAATTCGGCATTATCGCGGACGGAGCGGTGTGCGACTCGGACGACGTCGCTCAACTCGCCAAGTCCGCCGGCTTGCGCCTTGTCGGCGCCAGTATCGCCGCCTCGCCCCGTGCGCGTGACGATCGCATCGCGCCGCACGACGAGCGTTCGCACGCGCGAGACCGGTCGGGCAAGAAGGCGCAAAGCAATGGGCAGCTCGTCGGCGCCGGCGAGACGATGTATCACAAGGGCACAGTACGATCGGGCCAGAGCCTGTCGTCGCGCGGCAACATCGTCGTCATCGGCGATGTGAACGCGGGCGGCGAACTGATCGCGGCAGGAGATATCCTTGTGTGGGGCGCGTTGCGCGGCGTCGCGCACGCAGGTGCGGAAGGAGACGCGCAAGCAAAGGTCTTTGCGCTTCGCCTCGAACCGATGCAGCTGCGCATCGCGACCAAGGTGGCCGTCGCGCCCGACGAACGGCGCAAGAAACCGGCTGCCGAGGTCGCGCGTTTGCGCGACGGCGGCATCGTCACAGAACCAGCGACTTAACACAGTTGCGACAGCCGGACATCGATCCGGCCGTACGAAGGAGAGAGATTGCCCGGAACGGTGTACGTCGTCACATCAGGCAAAGGCGGCGTTGGGAAAACGACGACGACCGCCAACCTCGGCGGCGCGTTCGCGAAGCTTGGGCACAAAGTCGCGCTCGTCGACGCCGACATCGGCTTACGCAATCTCGATCTCGTGCTCGGGCTTGAGAAACGCATTGTCTACGATCTCGTCGACCTCGTCGAGGGGCGCTGCCAGCCGCGTCAGGCGCTGATCAAAGATCGCCGTTTCGACGATCTCTATCTCTTGCCGGCATCGCAAGTCAAAGACAAAGAGGCCGTCACCGAAGATCAGATGCGCATCGCGATGCGCAAGCTCGCAGTGGATTTCGATGTCGTGCTCGTCGATTGTCCGGCCGGCATCGAGCACGGCTTTCGCAACGCGATCGCGGGTGCGGATCAAGCGTTGGTCGTCACGACGCCTGAAGTTTCGGCGATTCGCGACGCTGACCGAATCCTTGGCATGCTTGGACGCCGGCGCGCGCGTTTGATCGTCAACCGCGTGCGGCCTGAGATGGTGCGCAGCGGCGACATGCTCAGCATCGAGGACGTCAAAGAGATCTTGGGCCGCGAGATCGTCGGCGTGGTGCCGGACGACGAGGAGATCATCGACACGACCAATCGCGGCGAACCCGTCGTGCTCGACGGTGCGCGCCGCCTCGGCCGCATCTACAACGCGATCGCACGCCGCCTGCTGGGCGAAGACGTGCCGTTCACGAATCTCGCCGACGACGGGTTGTTCACCCGGCTGCGCCGGCTTGTCATCGGATCGTGAGGACGATGGATACGCAAGACAACGACGCAGTCCGCCCGTCCACCGCATTGACGGTGCAGGACGCGATCGCCGCAGCGCAGACGCAGACCGCACCGTCGGAAGCCGTCGCCCCGCAGCCAGCGGCGCCGGCCCAGCCGAAACCCACCGCGCCGAAAACGATCGGTCGCACGATCGTCATCACTTCGGGCAAGGGCGGCGTCGGCAAGACGACGACGACAGCCAATCTCGGCACCGGCCTCGCAGAAGCCGGCAAACAGGTCGTGGTCGTCGACGCCGATGTCGGATTGCGCAATCTCGATGTCGTGCTCGGGCTCGAGAATCGCGTGCACAAGCACCTGCTGGATGTGATCGAGCAGACGAGTACGCTCGACGAGGCGCTCGTGCGCGATCGTGTGAGACGATCGTTGTATCTCTTGCCGGCCGCGCAGAATCGCGAGAAGGACGACGTGCCGACCGACGCCATGGCCGCACTTGTCCAGTCGCTCGCCGAGCGCTTCGACTACGTCCTCATCGACAGCCCGGCGGGCATCGAGAAGGGGTTTCGCAACGCGGTCATCGGCGCGAAAGAAGCGATCGTTGTGACGACGCCTGAGGTGTCGGCGGTGAGAGACGCGGACCGCATCATCGGTTTGCTTCCGCCAGGCGTCGAGGCCAAGCTTATCGTCAACCGCGTTCGGCCTGCGCTCGTGAAAAAAGGCACGATGATGAGCGTCACGGACGTCGTCGACATCTTGCGGCTCGAGTTGATCGGCGTCGTGCCCGACGAGAAAGAGATCATCATCGCGACCAATCGCGGTACTCCGGTCATCGACATCGACGGCTCGCAGACGGGCGCGGCGTTCCGCCGCATCGTCAAGCGTCTGCTGGGCGAGCAGATCCCGATCCCATCATTCCAGGCGCCTGAAGGCTTCGTGTCGCGGCTCAAGGCGTCGCTGCGCTTGGGCAGATCCTAAAGGCCGCGGGGGAAAACGGCAATGCTCGACTTCATCACCAAATTCTTCCGTCGCGAAGAGGCGAGCCGTACGCAGGCCAAGGAACGACTGCGTCTCGTGCTCATGTCGGATCGCGTCTCACTCGCGCCCGACGTCTTCGACTCGATGAAGAGCGAGATGCTCGGCGTCGTGCGGCGGTATTTGGATATCGACGAGACCGGCCTCGACGTGCATTTCGAAAATCTCGAGCGGCAGTTCATGTTGCTGGCGAACATCCCCGTCCTCAAAGTCCGCCCAGTCGAAGCCAACGGCCACGGCCTTGTCGCCGCAGCCGCCGGCGCGAACGGTTCGAACGGCGCCAACCAGCCCTTCGCGCTGGATGCGCCGAATGCGGCGCCCCGTACGCGCCGGCGCCGCCGCCGGCGCAAGCACCACCCGCAAGAGCCTGCACGCGAGACGGACCAGCAACCGCCGGAGAACCCGATGTAGCTCGCGCCGGAGTCCGAAGGTCGGACTTCCAGCGCCCCGAACATCAGCGTTCGATGCTGGAGCGCCCCTGGTATTTCTCGTTCAATTATGCTCTCGCCGCCGCGGCCATCGCGCTCGGCATTTTCGGCGTCATCGTCGTGCGCAGCGCGACGTTGCACCAGCTCAGCGGCCACAGCGATTTCATGCACCAGGTCGTCTACCTGGCGCTCGGCGTCGGCGCGATGTTCGCGCTCGCGTTTATCGACTATCACGTCTGGCAGCGGCTCGCGTGGGCGATCTACATCATCGACCTCATCATGCTAGCCGCTGTCGCGGTCGCTGGGCACCAGGCGCTCGGCGCGCAACGCTGGATCGGCGTCGGGCCATTTGTCTTCCAACCGTCCGAGCCGGCTAAGCTTTTCACCATCCTCGCGCTCGGCGCAGTGCTCGCCGACCCGCGTCGCAGCTGGACGCGTCTGCGCGACCTGTGGCTGCCTCTCGTCATCGTCGGCATTCCGGCCGTGCTGGTGATGAAGCAACCTGATCTTGGCACGGCCCTGGTCCTCATGGCGATCCTCACTGCGATGCTGTTCTTCGCATTGCCCAATCTGCTGCATTTCGCCGCGTACGCGGCGACAGCGGCCGCCGCCGCCGCCGCCGCGGTGATGACGCCCTACTTCTTAAAAGGCTACCAGCGCCAGCGTCTGCTGGTGTTCTTAGATCCCAAACACGATCCGCAAGGCGCCGGTTGGAGCCTCATCCAGTCGAAGATCGCGGTCGGTTCGGGCGAGCTGACCGGTAAGGGACTGTATCACGGCACCCAAACCCAGTTAGGCTTTGTGCCCGCGCACGCGACGGACTTCATTTTCGCGGTCATCGGCGAAGAGCTCGGATTTCTGGGAGCGCTGTTGCTCCTCGGCCTGTATGCGGTGCTGCTTGGCTGCGGCACGCTTTCGATCACGGCTGCACGCGACAAGTTCGGCATCCTTATCTCAGTCGGCATCATCGCGATGTTCGCGTTCCACATCTTGGTGAACATCGGCATGACCGTCGGCATCATGCCCGTCACCGGAATACCATTGCCCTTCATCTCGTACGGTGGTTCCAGTCTCATCACGTGCTTCATGGCGGTGGGCATTCTGCTCAATATCCA
>DASRXC010000066.1:0-40170 GCA_035654355.1 Binatus sp. (SeqCode) | reverse complement strand
GCTCAACTTCCGGAGCCAACAGGTAGCAGCGCCCTTTCGCGGCATCCACGCTGACGTCTTGAGCGAAATTTGCCAGCTGCAAGCCGATGCAGACATCATCCGACAGCCGCGTCGCGGCGCTGCCGTTGATGCCGAAGACCTTGAGCACCATGCGGCCGACAGGTGCGGCTGAGAGCTGGCAGTACGCCTGAAGATCGGACCAGCTGTCGTAGTGATCGACGCGCTGGTCTTGGATGTTGGCCGCGATGAGATCGAGGAAGGGTTCACCGGGCATGTCCAGACGCTCGACCGTCTCCTGCAATGCGACGAGCACCGGATGGACCGGCGCCCGGCCCGCGAACATCGCGCCGACCTCGTCTTGCCATCGATGCAGACGCGGTAGCGCGGCGTCCCCGCTTTCGTCGCCGAGATCGTCGGTCGAGCGACAGAACGCGTAGATCCGGGTCAGGTCTCGGCGTATGCGCGGATGTGCAAGACGAGACGCGACAATGAAGTTCTCGTAGTGTCCGCCGGCGAGCAGCGAGCAGTACGCGTCGGCGGCCGAGCGCTCAAACGTGTCGCTCACGCACCGACGACCTGGACGACGACATCGCGCTCGCGGCTCGAGCACAACTCGATCAAGAAGATGCGCTGCCAGCGGCCTAACGCCATCGTGCCATCGACGAGCGGCAACGTCTCGCTCGACGAAAGAAGAAGATGGCGGCAGTGGGAGTGGCCGTTCAACGGTTCGTCGGGCGGCACGCCCACGCGGCGCGGAATGTCGTCGTGCTCGTACGCACCGTTGCCGGCAGGCGCAACGCGATCGAGGAAACGTTCGAAATCGCCGAGCAGCAGCTCTTCGTTCTCGTTGATGCGGATCGCGGCGGTCGTGTGCATGGAATAGACGTGCACGAGACCGTTGCGCACACCTGAACGGTACACGGCAGCGGCGACATCGTCGGTGATGTCATGGAACTTGCTCGTGCCTTCCGTGCGATAGCGCAAACGCTCGGTGCGCAGGGCCACTCCATCGTCTTCGCGGTGCCGGCAGCGCGGGGTCCCACGCAGCTCGGCGAGCGACTTGGCGCCCACACCGAACATCGCGATGCGCAAGACCTCAATCCACTCGCGCGCAAGATCCGCGGCCGCGTGATCGCCGGCTGCGGCGGCGCGCAGGAACGGACCAGCGATGCCGACGAGGTCAGCGCCGAGCGCGATCGCCTTCGCGATATCGATGCCGTCGCGAATGCCGCCGCTCGCGATAATACGGCCATTCGGTGAAACTGCGCGCGCGTCGCGCAAGCATTGCGCCGTGGAGATGCCCCAGCCCGCGAACGACGCGGCTACGCGATTGCGCCACGCCGCCTCGATGCGATGGCGCTCAACCTCGCTCCAGCTCGTACCTCCGGCTCCGGCGATGTCGACTGCGCTGACGCCGGCATCGAAGAGTTGCTCGACGATGTCCGGCGCGATTCCCCACCCGACTTCTTTGACGATCACGGGCTTGCCGAGCCCTTCGCAGACCTGCGCGATGCGTCCGAGGAGGCCTTCAAAGCAGGTGTCGCCGTTCGGCTGCAACGCCTCTTGCAGTGCGTTGAGATGAAGCACGAGCGCATCGGCGCTCAACATATCGACGAGACGCCGGCACTCGTTAACGCCGACGCCACGGTTGAGCTGAACTGCGCCCAGATTCGCGAGCAAGAGCGCGTCCGGTGCGAATCCGCGGACGTCGAAGGTATCGAGGAGGCCGGGCTGCTCGAGCAAGACTCTGCCAGAGCCGAGCCCCATGGCCAGCCTGGCGTCCTGCACCACACGCGCGAGCGTGCGATTGATGTCGCGCGCCTCGGCGGTTCCGCCGGTCATGCACGAGATCAAGATAGGCGCAGCGAGGCGGCGGCCGAACAGCTCCGTCGACATGTCGATCGCGTTGAGATCGACTTCAGGCAGCGCGCAATGCACGAAGCGGTACGCATCGAAACCGTTATCGATGCCTTTTGCAGCGACGTCGTCTTCGATATTGATCCGGATGTGATCGGCCTTGCGCGATGCAGTGCCGCCCTCAACCGTCGTGAGTCCGCCATTGCCGTTGCGACCCCGGCGATTGATGAACGCGGATCCCATCGATGCGAACGTGCTCAGCGCCTTATTATCGAACGCGTTTTGCCACATACTCTGCCACCTCGACGAATTCTGCGACGCGCCCCGGCGCGAGCTCGGCATGTTTGACCTCTCGTATCGCCCTAGCTGCGTAGTGTTGCGGTGCTGACTCCGTCAGCTGTGGCCCACCTGCTGCTTCCAGTAACCCGCGTATCTGACGTCCCGCTTGCCGCATACCGGATCCGAAAAGTTTGCGCAGTCGTTCTCGCTGTCCGGGCTTCATCACCGAGAAGGCTGCGACGATTGGAAACGTGAGTTTCCGGCGTGTGACGTCGCCTTCCGACGATTTACCCGTCGCCGCCGTGTCGCCCCACACTCCCAGCCAGTCGTCTCTGATCTGAAACGCTTTGCCGAGCAGTTCGCCGGCCTTACGAAAACGCCGCGCCGTTTCTTCGGAAGCACCCGCCATCACGGCACCGGCCTGTAAACTTGCGCCGAGCAACGCGCCGGTCTTGAATCCGACAACTCGCAAGTACGCGCGCAGCGAAGACTCCGGACGGCCTTCCATCTGTAGATCGAGGCACTGGCCCTCGACAGTGATTAGCGTCGCCTCGGCTATGATGCGCGCCGCGCGCAGTTGGCGCTCGGGATAAGGTCCGGGACCAGTAAGCGAGCGCATCGCGAGAGCGTGGAGCGCATCGCCGGCGTTGATGCCTTGGGGTGCACCCCAGATCGCCCACACCGTCTCGCGATGCCGCCGCATGCGGTCGCCATCTTGAATGTCGTCGTGCACGAGCGTGAAGTTATGCGTCCACTCCAATGCGGCCGCGACCGGCAGCGCGAGCGTCGCATCGCCGCCCGCTGCTTCGCAGGCCCACAAGCAAAGACTCGGGCGCACCAGTTTCCCGGTCGAAGAATCGGATCCGCGCCCCTGCGCGTCGATCCACCCCATGTGATAGGACGTCATTGTGCCGGCAAGCGAGCTCACCGGCAACGCATTCGCGCGCAAATAATGCGCGATCTCGCTGATATAGCGGGTCAGCACGCTTGGAGTTGTGTTCGTCGTATCTACATGCGCTGTGAGCGCGGGTGACGATGACAGCAAAGAGCCGCGGTTCCCCTTTGTCACGTTCGGCGAGTCCGTTTTCTGCCGTCCCGCGCGCTTAACCTCGCCAGCGCATTTTCAAATGGTAGTATTCGGACTGACAATGCGTGAGTGCGCGCACGACCCGCGTCGATTCAAGCGGTCGCATGTCACAGCGCCGACGATTCAAGAAGGGGTCAGCGTTGAAACAGCAGGTTCACCGCGTCCCATCAGGAGAACCGATAAGTCGTGTCACAGCGCACGGCGGCGGAACCGAAGCCGGTCCCACGCGCCGCGAATCAAGGCCGTCCTCCAGCGAACGTAAGCACGACCGCGCCGACCGGCGCGGCGGGCACGCCGCTCACACGCCGAGAGATCGTGAACATCGCCGCCCTTTGCGCGGCGGCATTCGTTTTGCGGCTGATCCCGATCACGCTGATCGGGCACGCGGTCGACATCTCAACGTTCGAGAATTGGATGCTCGTCCTCGGCCAATACGGTCCATGGGGCTTTTACACCCACGTCCAGTTCATCGACTATCCTCCGGGCTACATGCTTTTCTTGTGGGCCGCGTCCGGATTGCATGCGGTCCTCGATCACATCGGTCTCGCGGCACACGGCATCGACACGCTGATCATTTCCATTAAGATGCCCGCGATCTTGGCGGATGTCGCGATAGTCTATCTCGTGTACTTGATCATGCGACGGAACTGGTCGACGCAGATCGCGCTCGGAGCCGCCGCGATCATCACCATCCTCAATCCCGACATCGCATTCTTGTCGGCGTATTGGGGTCAGGCAGATTCCGTCGGCGCAGTGTTCGTCGTCTGGGCGATCTATCTGGCGCTTACCGACCGCTTCGAATTCGCCTGGGCGAGCCTCGCGTTCGCGATCCTGGTCAAGCCGCATCCGATCGCCATCGTGCCGCTGCTGTTGCTGTGGCAGCTGCGCCGTCAAGGCTTCACCTGGAAGCTGGCTGCGTTCCCTGTCGCGAGCCTGCTCGTCGCATATCTTGGCACCGTGCAGTTCACGCCGTTCCCATCGTTGTTCGAGGGGGCGGTCAACGCAACCGCGCAGCTCCCGAAACTTCTGGCGCTGCCCATCGCGATCGTGCTGGATTTCTTCAAGAATCCGCTGCACGTGCTCCAATGGTTGTACGCCGCGTATGCGCACGGACGTGACGGGTATCCGTACAACTCGGTCAACGCGTTCAACCTGTATTCGATGAAGAACGACTTTTGGCAGTCGGATCTTCAGCCGGTCACACCATCGATCTTCGGATTGCACTTGTACCTCGGGCCGCTGTGGCTGTGGGGCGTCGGCATCTTCACCGGATTCCTCATCGCCTTCGCGATGCGCCAGTGGCGCACGACTGGCCCCGATGTCTCGCGTGAGGACGCGGAGAACAGTTTCATCTTCGCGTCGTTCCTCGTCATGCTCGGCTACTTCATGCTGCTGACGCGCATGCACGAACGCTACATCTTCACCGCCGTCGTGCTCGTCACGCTCGTGCGTCCACTTGGGCCGATACAACGCATCGCGACGCTCGCGCTTGCGAGCACGTTCATGATCGACTTGTTCTACGGCTTGTACTATCTCAAGACGCCAAGCGCAGACCTGAGTCCGATTCTCGTGCATTCGATGTCGATCATCAACGTCGTCAGTTTCTTCGCGGTGTCGAGCGTGTACCTGATCGACGAGTTCGATGCGGCGGTCAAGGCTTGGTTCGCGGGCGGAGCCAAAGCGCCGCGCGCGCCGCCGCGCCGGAGCCCGCAACTGCTTGAGGGACTTATCGGATTCACGCGCACGGATTGGTGGATCGTCGGGGGACTTACCGCGGCGACCGCCTTCTTGCTGCTCTACCGCATCGGCGCGCCGAACGAACGCATCTTCGACGAGATCTACTACGCGCGCTCGGCGCAGGAATATCTCCATCACCAGGTCGTGTTCGAATCGACGCACCCGCCGCTGACCAAGCTCGCCATGGCGGCGACCGCATGGTTCTTCCAGATCGGGTTACCCGCGTTGGGTGCGTGGCTGTCGGCGCACGGGCTTGCGTTCGGACAGTTCTTCGTACGCAATCAGATCGGAGATCCGGTCAGCTCGCGCATCGCGTGCGCGCTGGCTGGCATCGCGACGGTTCCCGTCTTGTACGCATTCGCCAAGCGTGTGTTCGCATCGACGCCCGCCGCGATCGTCAGCTGTCTCTTGTTGTTGACGAGCGGGTTCTTCTTCGTGCAGGCGCGAACGGCGTTGCCCGACATCTTCGTGGGCCTGTTCTCGCTGTGCTCGCTGTATTGCGGCTATCGCTATTTCACGTCGGCGCAGGTGGTGCGCCGAGTCGGCGGTTCGTACCCTGACTGGTCGTCGCTCGCTGCGCTCGCCGGCGTTAGCGTCATCATCATCGCGTTCGTGGGGCTTGAAGTCGCCTACTACGATCCGAGCAAATCGCCGCCTGGGCCCTCGTGGTATGCGTACCTCGCGTTCATCGCCATCATGACCGCGTTCTGCGTCTGGTGGGCGCTTCGTTCGCGGCGCGAACACCGCGAGGGAGACACCGTCGTCTACCCTGACGGATCCGTCGCGGCCGCGCAGATGCTCGAGTTCCCGTCGGGTCAGAGCAAGCCGCTGAAGAATGCCACCTACGACGACGGCACGCAACGAGTCGCGTGGAACAACGATGGCGCACTTGCGACCGAAGGCGATGCGAGCGTCCACTGGCAGGCTGATGGCGCCGTAAGCGGCACCCACGCGGGCTTCGAGTTCTTTGACAAACAGCAGTGGGGCACTTGGCTCGTGCTCACCGGACTTTCATTGGGCGCGGTCTCCGCAAGCAAGTGGTACGGCTTGTTCGACGCCTTTACGCTGATAGTGGCCGCCGTGCTAGTGACGGCACAAGGATTCTTACCGACGTATTGGCGCTGGCGCGATACGGCGAAGGGCGACATGCCATGGCGCCTACTGTGGGGCAATCCGCTCTCCTGGCGCATTCCGCTGGCCGTCGCTGCCGTGGCGGTGATCGGCGTCGTGCTGTACGGGGCGACCTACATCCCATATTTCACGTTGGGCCAGACGTGGCAAGACATCTTGAGCTCGCAGTACGGCATGTACCGGTACCATCATGACCTCGTCGCGACGCACATCTACGCATCACCCTGGTGGTTTTGGCCGTTGGATCTTCGTCCGGTCGCGTACTATTATCACAGCTTCACCAAGCCAACCGACCCGGTCCAGATCGTCGGCGAAGTCTTAGCGCTGCCAAACCCATTCGTCTGGGTCGCCGGCTTGATCACCGTTCCGCTCGCCGGGTGGCTGGCGTGGTGCGAGCGGCACAAAGGGATGCTCATCGTCGTCGGCGCGTGCTTCTTACACTGGCTGCCGTGGGTCGGCTCGCCGCGTATCGACTTCCAATACAACATCTACAACAACACTGCGCTCGTCTGCTTGTGCAGCGCGTACGTACTTCTGCGACTGTGGCGTTGGGCGCGCGCGACGGCGACCAGCGAGCCAAATCGGCTGTTCGCCGTGCGGCTCGCGGTCGGAGCATACCTCGCGCTGTGCATCGTCGGATTCGCATACTTCTACCCGATTTTGGGCGCGGTGCCGATCACGTACGAGAGCTGGCATGAGCATATGTGGCTGTCATCGGGCTGCGCTCCGGGGCAGAAGGAAAACTGCATCGGCTGGATCTGACGGTGGCGTCTCTTTCGATTTTCTTCCCGGCGTTCAACGAAGACGCGATCATCGAGCGAACGGTGCGCAGCGCCGTCGATGCGGCGCGCGCGAATGCGGATGACTACGAAATCATCGTCGTCGACGACGGCAGCGCTGATTCGACGGCGGAGATCGTCGCGCGGCTTGCGCAGCAGGATCCTCACGTCAAACTCGTGCGCCACGCGACGAACCGCGGCTACGGCGCGGCCCTGCGCACGGGCTTCGCAAGCGCGACGAAAGATCTCGTGTTCTTCTCCGATGCCGATGGCCAATTCAATCTTGGCGAACTGCCGGGCACGCTCGAGCTGGCGCGGACTTCGCCCGTCGTCGCAGGCTACCGCATCAAGCGCAGCGATCCGTGGGTCCGGCTGTTCATCGCCAGGACCTATCGGTTGATCGTCTGGCTGGTCTTCGGGCTGCGCGTGCGCGATATCGACTGCGCATGGAAGATGTTCCAGCGCGACGTGCTCTCGCGCGTCGAGCTCGAGTCGAACGGCGCGTTCATCAGCTCCGAACTGCTCATCAAGCTCAAACGTCAGGGAGTGCCGCTCACCCAGGTCGGCGTGCACCACTATCCTCGGACGACAGGCGTCTCGAAGGGCGCGACCCCTATCGTGATCTTGCGGACGATCCGCGATATCATCCGTCTGCGGCTCGGCATGCCGCTCGCTCCGCGCGCGCCGCAAGAGGCCGGCGCAGCACCGCGCTGAAACTCACCGCATGTCCGGTCATTCCAAATGGCACAACATCAAGCTTCGCAAAGGCAAGGTCGATGCACAGCGCGGCCAGCTGTTCACCAAGCTGAGCAAGGAGATCATCGTCGCCGCCCGCTCGGGTTCCCCCGATCCCGAGGCGAACTTCAAGCTGAAGATGGCGGTCGCTAAGGCGCGCGACAACAATATGCCGGTTGACAACATCAAACGCGCCATCGCGCGCGCAGGTGGGGCCGGCAAGGGCGATGCCTACGAAGAGATGCGTTACGAAGGTTTTGGCCTGGCCGGGGTCGCGGTGATCGTCGACGCGGTGACCGACAACCGCAATCGCACCGCCTCGGAGATGCGCTACATCTTCTCGCGCAACGGCGGCAATTTAGGTGAGACCGGCAGCGTGGGCTGGCTCTTCGAGGAGCGGGGCGTTATCACGATCCCGACAACCGGCGTCTCCGAGGACGATCTTTTAGAGTGCGCAGTCGTGGACGGCGTTATCGACGTGCAGGTCGAGGGAGACACGGCTGACGTCATCACGCAGCCGCGCGCGCTTGGACAAGTCCGCGCTGAAATCGAGCGCACGCTGCTCGCACCGCGCAGATTGAGCGTCATCTCAGCTTCCCTCGAGCTCGTCGCCAAGACGCAGGTGCAGGTTCCGCGCGAGTCTGCATCAGCAGTCCTCAAACTGCTCGACGCGCTCGAAGAGCATGACGACGTCACGCACGTCTTTTCGAACGCCGACATCGCCGTCGACGTCCTCGAAGCACTCGCGTGAGCTCGTCAGGACCGACAAAACGCCGGCGCAGCGCCGGCTACGCCATCCCTACGCCAAAACGGCCTGCTCGAAAGGGCATATCGCCCGGACTGATCATGGCGCTGTCGTTGCTTGTCGTGCTGATCGTCCTGGTCAGCGTGGGCGCGTATCGTCTGTTCGCTCCGGCCGGCAGCCCCGTTCAACTGCCGGATTTCACCGGCATGTCGTTCGACGTCGCACGCGGCGCGGCGGATAACGCGGGCGTAACCTTGCGCGTCGTCGCTCACCACAACGACGACAAGATCGCGAAAGGCAACATCGTCGGTCAGTTTCCCGCGCCTGGAGAGCACGTGCGGCGCGGGCGCATCGTCGACATCGTCGTCTCCGACGGTGCATCTGCGACCAGCGTACCGGATCTGAGCGATCTCTCGCTGCGCGATGCGCAGATCGCGCTTGGGAATTCGCGCCTCAATCTCGGCAACGTGACGAAGCAGAAGAGCGACGTCGTTTCCGCGGGGCGCATTCTCTCGCAAGATCCAATCGCTACGACCGCGGTGCAGGTCGGCTCGCGCGTCAACGTCGTCGTCGCCGAAGGCCGCCCGCAGATCTACGTTCCCAACTTCGTCGGCCTGTCGCTCGCGTTTTCGCAGACGGCAGCGAAACAAGCCGGTGTGTCGCTCGGTCCGCCATTGTGGTTGCCCATCGCGAAGGGCGCAAAGCCGCGCGGCATCATAATCGCGCAGGACCCGCTTCCGGGGCAGCCGCTCGGTACAGGCGACAAAGTGATCTTACATGTGAGCGGCGGCGCGCCGCCGACGCCGACCCCGTCACCGACAGCTACGCCGACCGAGGGCCCTAGTGCAACGCCGGAACCAGAGACGCCGTCGCCGAGCGCGCAGCCAACTGCGGAGGGCAGCCCGTCACCGGCGCCGGTCGCGCGGTCGATGCGCATTCAAGTCGCCTTGCCGCAGCTTGCGACCGCGAAGCGCGTGCGCATCGCGCTGGTCGATGCCACCGGATCGCACGACGTCTACGACCAGTCCACGAAAGGTGGTTTCACCCTACAGCTGGACATCACGGTGACAGGCAACGGCAGCGTTCAGACGTACATCGACGGCGTGCTCACCACGACGACGAACCTTTGAGGGGATTGGGACGGCCGCTGCGAACGCCCGCATCATGAAGATCGAGCCTTCGCTGCTGTCGGCTGATTTCTCCGACATTCGCGCGCAGATCGAGCTTGTCGAGCGCGCCGGAGTGGATGGTTTGCATCTGGACGTCATGGACGGTCACTTCGTGCCGAACATCACATGGGGTCAAAAGATCATCAAGGACCTGCGCAAGCTGACGCGCTTGACGTTCGATGTCCACCTCATGATCGAAGAGCCGGAGCGATACGTCGAAGAGTTCGCGCAGGCAGGCGCCGACATCATCAGCGTGCACTGGGAGGCGACCGTCCACGCCAACCGGCTGATCACCGACATCAAGGCTCTCGGCGTGCGCGCCGGTCTTGCGATCAACCCCGCGACGTCGCTTCACGGACTCGACCAGATCCTGCCGTACATCGACCTTCTGGTCGTCATGAGCGTGAACCCGGGTTTTGGCGGACAATCGTACGTCCCGACGTCCACCGAGAAAGTCAAAGCCGCGCGAGAGTTGATCGATCGTCGCGGGCTTTCGATCGAGATCGAGGTCGACGGCGGCGTCACGCTCGACAACATCGTCGACATCGCACGCGCCGGAACCGATATCGCGGTCATGGGCGCCGGCATCTTTGCGACCCCAGATCCGGTGGCAACAATCGCGCGCGCCCGCAAGTTATGCGCCGGCTGAACGATCGGTTCCCAAGTGCGAGCCTGACGGAGGACGAACTCGTCGCTCGCATAGCGCAGGCGCTTGACGCGCCGCCGCGCACGCTTCGAGTCGGAATCGGCGACGATGCCGCTGCGTGGAAAACGCATCCGCATCATTTGAGCTTGCTAACGACCGATATGCTTGTAGACGGCGTGCATTTTCGTACGGCACAGACGTCGCCCGAGTCATTGGGCCGCAAAGCGCTCGCGGAGAACCTCTCCGACATCGCGGCGATGGGCGGCGCGCCGATGGTCGCGGTCGTCGCACTCGGCCTCACTGCAGAAGTGGACGACGACTGGATACGTCAGTTCTATCGAGGCATGGCGGCTTTAGCCCGAGAGGCACGTTGCGCTGTCGCAGGCGGCGACATCGTGCGAGCGCCCGTACTCACGATCGCGATCACCGTCGCCGGGGAGGTGCCCGCAAGCCGTTTGCTCACGCGTGCCGGCGCGAAGCCGAACGACATCGCTGCGATCACCGGGCCGCTCGGTCGCGCAGCTGCGGGCCTGAAACTGATCGAAGCCACAAAACCGCCACAGGTAGAGGCAAACGCCCTCGCAACACTGCGAAACGCATACCTCGCTCCGACTGCTCGACTGCGCGAAGGACAATACTTCGGCTCGCGTCGCGCGGTGCACGCGCTCATGGATCTTTCGGATGGACTGTCAACCGACGGCGCGCGCATGGCGCGCGCGTCCGGTTTGGATCTCGTGCTCGACGCCGCATCGCTCGCGGCCGGTGACGATGTCAGCGCGGCAGCGGCGCATCTCGGATTGAACGCCGCCGATCTCGTGCTCAACGGCGGCGACGATTATGAGCTACTGGCTGCTATCGATCCACGCGCCTACGCGCACGTTGCGGCGACATATCGCAAACGTTTCGGGCGCCCGCTCATCGCGATCGGCCGGTTTACGGAAGGCGACAGCCGTGTATGGATCGAGCGTCTCGGGAACCGCGAACCGGTCGCGGCGACCGGGTACGACCACGTGCGACGGCTGCATTAACTGCAGCCCTAGATCAGATCGCGCGAACGACGCGGCGCGACTTCAAGCACGTCGTACAGACGCGCGCGGTTTTGACGGTGCCGCCTTCTTTGACGCGCACGGATTGCAGGTTCGGCAGCCAGCGCCGGCGCGTTTTGCGCATCGAGTGACTGACGTTGTTGCCTGACGCCGGCCCTTTGCCGCACACGTCGCAACGCTTCGCCATGAGGGTTCCTTTCGGACGAACGGGAATGACCACGGTATAGTATCATAGCCGGGACGCCCATTCAAGAGGAATCGCCATAGTGCAAGTCACGACTTGCGACGGAAAGCTATTCGCCGATTTCCTCATAGCCGGCACGTATTTTCTGCGCAAGTACCGGACCGTCGTCAACGACCTGAACGTGTTCCCGGTGCCGGACGGCGACACCGGCACGAACATGTTCTTCACGGTGCGCTCGGCGATGGTCGAGGCACGTAAGGTGCGCTCGACCTCGCTCAAAGAGGTCGCCGCGTCTGCTGCGCAAGGCTCGTTGATGGGTGCGCGCGGCAATTCCGGCGTCATCATCTCGCAGATGTTTCGCGGCTTCGCGCACGCGGTGCGCCATCGCGACGGCATCAATACGCTCGAGTTCGCAAGCGCGCTTGCGGACGGCGTGCAAGCCGCCCGCAAAGCGTTGCTCAAGCCCGTCGAGGGCACGATCCTTTCGGTTGCCGGCGCTGCAGCGAACGCGTGCTTCAAATCTGCCGCAGCCGAGCCGGATTTTTACGCTGTGTTGCACGCGACGGTGGACGCCGCGCACGAAGCGCTCGAAAAGACACCGGAGCAACTCGCGGTCCTCAAAGAGGCGAAAGTCGTCGATGCCGGCGGCCAAGGATTCGTCTACTTCATGGAAGGCATGCTGCGCATGCTGCCCGGCCGTGCGCCGTACACGACCGCGTTTCCGCGCAATCCGGTGCGCCGCACGACGTTTACGAATAAGCAGACGGTTGAGACGCATCGCTTCTGCACGGAGTTCGTGATCAGCGAGGCGACCGCGCAGCCGGACTCGCTGCGCGCGCTGCTGACGCCTCATGGCGATTCGCTGATCGTCGCCGGCGGCGACGGCACGATCCGCGTGCACATCCACACCGACTATCCGGAAAAAGTCGCCGACATGGCACGCGAGCACGGCGCCGTCTCGCGGTTGAAGATCGACAACATGGAAGAGCAGCACAACGTGCTGGTCGTCGATCGCGAATCCAAGCCGCGCGGCATCGTCGCGGTGGCCCCGGGCGAAGGCTTTGCGAAGATCTTCAAGGAGCTGGGCGCTGATGTCGTCGTCATCGGCGGCGCGACGATGAACCCGTCCGTCAAAGATATCCTGGTCGCCGTCAATAAGGTGCTCGCACCGGTCGTCTATCTGTTGCCCAACGACAAGAACATCATGCTCGCGGCCAAAGAGGTCGACGCGCTCACCGAGCGCCGCGTCGTCGTGCTCCCGACATCCACGGTTGCCGACGGCGTCGCCGCGATGTTCGGGCTGCTCAATCATCCGGACGATCCGGCTGTCAGCGCGAACGACGTGTTGGCCGACTCGATGGTCGCAGGCAGCGGCTCGATCTTCCGCGCCGGACGCGATGCGGAGATCGGTGGCGTGTCTGTCAAGCGCAACGAACTTGTCGGCGCACTCGAAGCCCGCAATGGCCAGCCGGAGCAATTGGTGGAAGGACCGGATGCCGCCGCCATCGCAGTCGCAATGGTGAAGGCATCTGTCTCAACGGAGCCGTCATTGGTGACGCTCTATTACGGGCACGCACGCCGGCGCAAAGAGGCTGAAGGCATCGCGCAGACATTGAAGGCGCAATTCCCGGCCGCGTCGATCGAAGCATACTACGGTGGCCAGCCGACTTCGGATTACGTGATCTCCATTGAACGATAGCGACGTCGTCATCGCCATCGACGCGATGGGCGGCGACCTTGCTCCCGATGCCATCGTCAACGGCGCGTGGCGCGCCGCGCGCGAGTTGGGATGCCGCGTCCTGCTGGTCGGCGACGAGTCGCGAGTGAGCGCGCTCGTGCGCCGTCAACGCGGACGCGCGAACGTACAGGTCGTAGCGTCGACGGAAGTGGTCGCGATGGGCGAGCTGCCGTCAGCGGCGGTGCGCCGCGGCGGCGCGACCTCGATGGGCAAGACGATCGATCTCGTGCGCGAAGGCGCAGCACACGCCGCGTTCAGCGCCGGTAACAGCGGCGCGTTTTTGGCGCTTGCGACGATCCGGCTGGCACGCCTTCCCGGCATCGCTCGCCCCGGCTTTGCGACGGCGTGGCCGGCACGCAAGGGGCCGATGTTGCTCGTCGATGCCGGCGCCAACGTAGATTGCAGGCCGGAATGGCTCTTGCAGTTCGCGTTGATGGGCACCGCGTATGCGCGTTCCGTTCTGGGCATCGAAGACCCTAAGGTCGGCCTGCTTTCGGTCGGAGAAGAAGAGAGCAAAGGCAACCAATTGACGGCGCAGACGTTTCCGCTGCTCGAGGCTGCGCCGATCCATTTCATCGGCAACGTCGAAGGCCGCGATCTCTTGTTGGGCGACGCTGACGTCGTCGTGGCCGATGGTTTCGTCGGCAACGTCGCACTCAAGACCGCGGAAGGGGCAAGCGAATACATCTTCACGCTGCTGCGCGAGGGGATCGCCCGCGCGCCCCTGCACGTCAAAGCCGGAGCCTCGCTGCTGCGACCGGTATTCCGCACCGTACGCGCGCGTTTAGATCATCGTTACCACGGAGGCGCGCCGCTGCTCGGCGTGCGCGGAAATTGCATCATAGGACATGGCCGCGCTGACGCCGTCGCTGTGTATCACGCGTGTAAGATGGCGCTGCTCGCGGCGCGTCACGATCTGGTCGGTTCGATCGAAGGTCTGCTCGCGCCGCAGGCCGCCGCACAGGTATCCGGTTGAGCGCGAAGATCGCGATCGTCACCGACTCCATCGCGGATCTCGGTGAGCTGGCGGTCGATATCACCGTGGTTCCGCTGACCATCACGTTCGGGGCGCAGCAATTCCGCGACGGCATCGACCTCACGGCGGAGCAGTTCTACGACAAGCTCGAGCACGACCAAAACCAGCCGAAAACCGCGCAGCCGGCGCCCGCGGCATTCGCCGAAGTCTACCGAACGCTGCTCGACGGCGGCGCGGAACACGTGGTATCACTGCACGCATCAGCGGAATTGTCGGGGACGTTCAACTCGGCGTCGCTGGCAGCAAGCCAAGTCGCATCTGACCGCATCACCGTCATCGACACCCGCAACGCGTCCGCCGGAGAAGGCCTGCTCGTGCTGGGTGCGCGCGACCAGGCCGCGCGCGGCGACAGCGTCGATGCGGTCGTCGAACAAGCGCGTGCGGACATCCCCAACGACATGCTATTCGCGGCGATACCGACGCTGACGTACCTAGCGCGCGGCGGGCGCATCGGCCAATTGCAAAGTTTGCTCGGTAACGTGTTGCAGATCGTGCCGATCATCACGCTGAAAGACGGAGTTGTGAGCGAGCACAGCAAAGTGCGGACCTTCGCTCGCGCGGTTGACCAAATCATCGACATCGTCGCGTCGAAGGTTCCGAAAAAGCGCCATGCACGTTGTGCCGTCATGCATTCAGTCGCGCCGGAGCTCGCGCAGAAAGTGTGCGACCGGCTGGAGGCGGCTATCGAGCCCGCGAGCATGATCACCACCTGTGCCGGGCCCACCGTCGGCACGCATGCCGGGCCCGGCGCGGTCGGCGTGTTCTTTATCCCCTGACCTCGAAGGATCGACGGAGATGCGCAAAGTCAACACCGAGACGCTCGAAGAAATCACGTGGACCTCACCGCGCGGCAAGTTCAAGGGCGCGGGTAAGGAAGTCTCTGAGGCGCTCGGCCGCAACCCGAAGTCGACCGATCTGATGGAACGGCATCCGTTCGACGTTGAGATCTTGCGCGTGCCGCCCGGCCAAACGCCATATCCGTATCACTCGCACAGCGCGCAGTGGGAGTTCTATCACGTGATCTCTGGGAGCGGCAACGTGCGCGATCGGGAAGGCACGACGGAGATCGCAAAAGGAGATGCTTTCATCTTCCGGCCGAATGAAGCGCACCAGTTGACGAACACGGGCGACACCGATCTGGTCGTCTACGTCATCGCAGACAATCCGATCGGCGAGTCGTGGCATTATCCCGACAGCGGAAAATACGCGGTGCGGATGCCGGAGCGTGTGCTCGGCCGCATCACCGAGGCCGACTACTTCGATGGCGAGGAATAACGCCTCCGTCTACGTCCATCTGCCATTCTGCGATCGCATCTGCCCGTATTGCGACTTCGCGGTCGTCGAATTCAAACAGGATCGAGTCGCGCGTTACCTGGCTGCGCTGCAGCGCGAGCTGGATTCAGCGCCACAATCCACCACGATCACCTCAGTGTATTTCGGCGGCGGCACGCCCTCTGCGTTGAGCGAGAGCGAGATCGCGTCATTGCTCGCCGCGCTGTTTTCGCATTTCGCCACCGCGCAGGGCAGCATCGAATGCACGCTCGAGGCCAATCCATCGCGCAACGCCGCGGCGCTGAAAGCCTATCGTGCCGCAGGTGTCACGCGGCTCTCGATCGGCGTTCAGTCGTTTGAAGACCTCGAGCTGTTGCGGCTTGGTCGCGAGCACAGCGCACGCGACGCGAAGACGTTCGTGGCGACTGCGCGCAAAGCAGGCTTCAGCAACGTCAATCTCGATCTCATCGCCGGCGTGCCGGATCAGACGAGCACTTCATTCGGGCGCACACTGGCGCAGGCGATCGCCTGCGAGCCCGACCACATCTCCGTCTACGGCCTCACCATCGAAGAGGGCACGCCGTACGCGAGCTGGTTCGCGCGTACGCCGGATCGCTTTCCAGATGACGACCATATGGCTGACTTGTTGGAGCAGGCGGAGCAAGAGCTCGAAAACGCTGGCTACGTGCATTACGAGATCTCAAACTATGCGAAGCCCGGGTCCGAATGCGCGCATAACATCGGTTACTGGCGTCAGCAGGATTGCATCGCGTTAGGGATGTCGGCGTCTGGATATGAGGACGGGCTACGCTACCGCAACGTGCGCGGATTCGACTCATACTGCGCCGCGATCGAACGCGGTAGCTCCCCGCGTGAAGATGAGGAGCAGCTCTCGGAGCAGAGGCGGATAGGCGAAGCGGCGATGCTCGCGCTGCGGACGCGCGAAGGCATACGGGACACTGATTTCCGCGCCCGCTTCGGCATCGAGCCTCGCGCGGTTTTCAGTCAGGCCATCGATAAATGTCGCGGGGCCGGCTTGCTCGAAGAGGACGAGTACGGGGTCCGGCTTACTCGGCGGGGGCGGCTTCTGGCCAACACCGCATGCTCTGAATTCTTACTTCCTTCATTCATACCGGCCCCCGCCGGCCTTGGGAAGAATACTTCTTAGAACGATTTTCGCACTTCTGTGCGGCTTGCTCGGCTTGGTCGCTGGGATTGAGATCGGGCATATTCCCGCGCTCGCCGCTCAAACCGGCATGCTGGCGCGGCTGCGCGATGTCGGCATACCGACGCTCATCGCCCTCATCGGCATCGCCGTGTCGCCGTACATCGCCAACGTGTTCGAGCGCATCTCGAGCGCGTTCGAAGAGGCGATCGTCAAGATGGCGCCCGCGGAAGCCCTGTCCGGCGCGATCGGGCTGGTCATCGGGCTTGTCGTCGCCTTCCTCGTGCGCGACATCTTCGCCCCGGTGAATCAGATGCCGCGCTTCGGCCCGATGATCTCGTTCGTCATCTACATCCTCATCACGCTGTTCTTCGCGTACACCGGTATCCGCATCGGCCTGCGCCAGCGCGTATCCAGCTGGATGCGCTCAGGACCGCACGACGGCGCGGCTCCGCCGAAGCTGCTCGACACGTCGGTGATCGTCGACGGGCGTATTCTCGAGGTGGTCGACGCGGGCTTCATCGAGGGCCGGCTGCTCGTGCCAAAGTTCGTTCTTAAGGAACTGCAGGCGATCGCTGATTCCTCGGATTCGATCCGGCGCGCCCGCGGGCGGCGCGGACTCGAAGTGCTCAACCGGCTGCGAGAGACATCGGGGAGGCTTGAGGTCATCGACCGCGATGCTCCCGAACGCGACGTCGACAGCAAGCTCGTGACGCTCGCACACGACCTGGACGCTCCGATCTTGACCAATGACTACAACCTCAATCGCGTCGCCAGGCTGCAAGGCGTGACCATCCTCAACGTCAACGAATTGGCGAACGCCATCAAGCCGGTCGTGCTGCCAGGCGAAGAGATGTCGGTGAGCATCATCAAGGATGGCAAAGAGCAGAACCAGGGCGTCGGCTATCTCGAGGACGGCACGATGATCGTCGTCGAGAACGGCAAACGCTTGATTGGCGAAACGGTCGGCGTGCAAGTGACCTCGGTCTTGCAGACGGCAGCCGGGCGCATGATCTTCGCGAAGCCGAAGCGGGCGTGAACGTCGCTGCGATTGTCGCCGCGGCCGGGCGCGGCAGCAGGCTCGGCAAGCCTAAGCAGCTGCTGGAGCTCGGCGGCAAGCCCCTCGTCGCGTGGTCGTTGGAGTTGTTCGAGCGGGCGCCGCAGATCAACGCGCTTTATGTCGCGTGCGAGGCCGATGACCGCGGGCGCTTCGAAGCCGTCGCGCGCGAGTTCGCGCCGGGCAAGATACGAGCAGTCGTAGCCGGCGGCGCCACGCGACAAGCGTCCGTACATGCCGCACTCTCCGCAATCGCGCCGCCATGCGATCTCGTCGTCGTCCACGACGGCGCACGCCCGTTCCTACGAGCCGACGTTCTCACGCGAGCGATCGCAGCGGCGCACCGCGGAGTGAGCGCGGTGGCCAGTGTGCCGGTCAAGGACACCATCAAACAGACGAAGGGCGACGCGGTCGAGCGCACGATTCCGCGCGAGACGTTGTGGGCGGCCCAGACACCGCAGGTGTTTCCGTACGACGTGCTCGTCGCCGCGCACGCACGTGCGCTCGTCGACGGCGCCGATGGCACAGATGACGCCGCGCTCGTCGAGCGTCTAGGCGCGCCCGTCGTCGTCGTCATGGGCTCGTACGACAATATCAAGATCACCACGCCCGAGGACCTATCGCTTGCCGAGCTAATGGTCGCCGTGGAGGCGCAGGCGCAGCGATGAGGGTCGGTTTTGGATTCGACGCGCATCGGCTCGTCAACGATCGTCCACTCGTGCTTGGCGGCGTGCGCGTGCCGTTCGACAAAGGACTTGAGGGCTTTTCAGACGCCGATGTGCTGGCGCATGCGCTCATTGACGCGGTGCTCGGCGCCGCAGCGCTCGGCGATTGCGGGTCGCATTTCCCCGCCGGTGATCCGCGTTTCGCAAACGCACAAAGCATCAAACTGCTCGAGCTGGCGGTCGGGATGATCCAGCAAGACGGTTGGGAGGTCGGCAACGCCGACTGCACGATCGTCGCCGAACGACCTGCGCTGGCGGGCCATCTCGATGCGATGCGCGCGATCATCGCCAACGCATTGCAGATACCGGAAGCCGCGTGCAGCGTGAAAGCCAAGCACACCGAAGGGCTTGGCTTCACGGGTACAGGTGAAGGCATGGCGGCGTACGCGATCGCGACGCTGGTCGCGCGCGAGCGAGCTGACACAAAAACCAGATGAACGACGACGGCACCATACGCGTCCGTTTTGCGCCCGCACCGACCGGTTCGCTGCACGTCGGGGGCGCGCGCACCGCGCTTTTCAATTATCTGTTCGCGCGCAAAGCCGGCGGCGTGTTGGTCTTGCGTTCTGAAGACACTGACATCGGCCGCTCGAGCTTAGATTCGGAGCTCGCCATCCAGCAAGATCTGCGCTGGCTCGGTCTGAGCTGGGACGAAGGCACGGACGTGGGCGGTGATTACGGGCCTTACCGGCAGACCGATCGTGTCGATCGATACGGACTCGCAGCCGCGGTGTTGCTCGAAACCGAGCAGGCATATCCGTGTTACTGCACGCCGGAAGAACTCGAGGCCGAACGCAAAGCGGCCGAAGCCGCGGGTCACGCACCGCGCTACTCCGGCAAGTGCCGGAATCTGACGAAGCAGCAGCGCGCCGCGCTCGAGGCGCAGGGCCTGAAGGCGGCAATCCGCTTCATGATGCCTCAGCGCGACGTCTATGTCGAGGATCTCGTCCGCGGCGCCGTCCATTTTCCAGCGGGCTCCATCGGCGACTTTGTCGTCATGAAATCCGACGGCAACCCGGCGTATAACTTCGCCGCAGTCGTCGACGACAGCGAGATGGAGATCAGCCACGTCATCCGGGCCGACGAGCATCTTCCTAACACGCCCCGCCAGGTCGCGCTGTACGAAGCGTTGGAGCGTCCGTTGCCGCTCTTCGCACACGTCTCGATGATCCTCGCGCCGGATCATCAGAAGCTGTCCAAGCGCCACGGTGCGACGTCGGTCGCTGAATACCGCGAACAGGGATATCTGCCTGCGGCGCTGCTCAATTATCTCGCGCTGCTCGGCTGGTCGCCCGGTGACGACCGCGAGTTCTTCACGCTCGACGAACTCGTCGAGCAGTTCTCACTCGAGCGCGTCACCAAGAGCCCGGCAGTGTTCGATCATGCGAAGCTGCGCTGGTTCAACGCGCACTATGTGCGCGCGCTGTCGCGGGACGAACGCGCCGACCTGTTCGCGCGCTGGGCGATGCAAGATCCAGTAGTCGCAGCGGCGCCAGACGTGAGCGATCCGCTCTGGCGCGGGTTGCTGGCTGATGCTATGACAGACCACGTCGAAACGCTGAACCAAGTGCCTGCCCTTGCGGCCGATGTGCTGCGCGATGACGTCTCCCTCGAGCCCACCATGCGCGGCGAGCTGGCAGATTCCGTCGCACGCGAAATCGTAGAAGAGCTTGCTGCAGTCGCAGCGCGTTCCCCCAATAGGGCAGCGTTCGCGCAAGCTGCTTCCAAAGAAGCGCTCGGTCAACTGGGCGTTCGGCACAGCGTGAAAGGGCGCGCGTTATATCATCCGATTCGCATTGCTGTAACGGGACAAGAGCGCGGCATCGAGCTGCCCGTCCTGCTTCCGCTGCTAGGGCCGGAGCGGGTCGTCAAGCGAATCAGGACGGCGCTCTCGTAATGGGAGCAAAGGTCGCACGATAGGGGGACGTGTAGAGTGAGCACGCGATCATTAATCGCCGCGATCGTCATTGGGATCGCGGGTTTATCCGTTGGATGCAGTTCTTCGAGCACCTCGAATATGCCGCCGACGACCAAGCTTCCGACAACGCTCTACGTGGCCGATTCAGGTTCCGGCGTCATACCGACAGCCGTGCGCGTCTTCCCGATTGCAGCGACCGGCAACGTCGCGCCTACGACCACGATCGCGGGCGCATCAACTGGACTTCTCGGCGCCTTCGACATCGCGCGCGACAGCGCGGGAAACATCTACGTCAGCGACAACACTCCGAGCATCAGAGTCTTCGCGCCGACAGCGACCGGCAACGCTGCACCGATACGAGTGATCGCGGGAGCCCTCACCACGTTCAATCTCCCAATCGGAATGGGATTTGACGCTGCCGGGAATCTCTACGTCGCTGATTTTGCCGGCTCGATCGATGTCTTCCCGCCGGGAGCGAACGGCAATGTCGCGCCGATGGCGACGATCAGCGGCTCAAACACGGGTTTGAACGGCGCCGAAGGACTGACGCTCGACGCCTCGGGGCGGATCTGGGTCGTCAACCAAAATGCGCCAAACGTCGAAGCTTTCGCTCCCGGATCGAGCGGCAACGTCGCGCCAGTCGTCACGATTGCCGGCGCAAACACCGGTATGACGTTGTCGCCGAATGCGCGTCCCGGCTATCTCGCATTGGATTCTGCGGGAAACATCTATGTATCGATATTCGCCGTGAACACGATCAACGTGTTCGCCGCCAACGCATCGGGCAACGTGGCGCCGATTCGCAGCATTTCCGGCGCCAGCACGGGTCTCACCGATCCGCTCGGCGTGCTGGTCGGTCCGACCGGTATTCTGTACGTCGCCAACTTCCAAGGGCCGACCATCACGGAATACGCCGCGGGCGCTACCGGCAATGTCGCTCCGACGGTGACGATATCCGGTGCGTTGACCGGCTTTAACCAACCGATCGGGGTATCGTTCTAAACTCCAAACCCTGCGGGACGGGAGGCGCGCACGTGGCGCTCGAACCCATTGTCACCATGGCTATTGCCGCGACCTTCGACCGCCTCGCACGGGCACAAACGACGTTTCCGGCCACAGCCACGTCCTGCTGTTGTTGACCGGCGCTTCTAAGGACACGGCCGGTCGCGCGCCCGCTGCGCGCATATACTAAAGGATAGAACGCGAACGCCGTTCGCTGACCTGCAGGACGAACATCATGCGACGAGACTCCATCTTCCGCCAGATCAGGCGCGATTGGCGCGCTTGCTTCGAGCGTGACCCGGCGGCCCGGAACGCGCTCGAGGTGCTGCTCGCGTACCCTGGCTTCCACGCGCTGTTCTGGCATCGGCTGGTGATCCATCCGTTATACCGGATCGGACTGCCCGTCGTGCCGCGGGTGCTCTCGAACCTGTCGCGCTTTTTCACCGGTATCGAGATCCACCCGGGCGCGGAGATCGGCGCCGGCCTTTTCATCGATCATGGTACCGGCGTCGTCATCGGCGAGACGGCGGAGATCGGGCTCGACTGCACTTTGTACCAGGGCGCGACGCTAGGCGGCACGTCGCTGCGGCGCGAGAAGCGTCACCCGACGCTCGAGGATCGCGTGATCGTCGGCGCAGGCGCGGCCATTCTCGGCGCGATCGTCGTAGGGAGCGGTTCGAAGATCGCGGCGGGCGCGGTCGTCGTGAGATCCGTGCCACCGGATTGCACGGTCGTCGGCGTGCCCGGCCGCGTCATCTATCAGAACGGCAAACCTGCGGAGCCGGTGCTGCCACGAGTCGACATGCCGGATCCGGAGGGCGACGCGATCGCGGCGCTTGCGCAGCGCGTCGAAGCTCTTGAAAACCTTGCGCGCAAACTTGAAGAGGCGGATGGCAGTACGACTCTACAATAGCCGCACGCGGACGCTGGAGACTCTTACGCCCTTAGAACAAGGGCGTGTGACCATATACGTCTGCGGCATGACGCCCAGTTTCCATCCACACCTGGGCCACGCGCGGACGTTCTTGACGTTTGACGTCTTGCGGCGGCATCTGACCGCGCGCGGCTACCAGGTCGACTACGTGCAGAACGTCACGGACATCGACGACCGCATCATCGAGCGCGCTGCGACCGAGGGCGTGCCGTGGGATGACATCGTGAAACGTTATCTGGCAGAGTACGAAGCGTGCGCACAACGCCTCGGACTTCTGCCGCCTGATCGCGAGCCGCATGCGACCCAAGAGATGACCGGGATCATCGACCTCATCAGCGGACTCATCCAGAAAGGTGCGGCCTACGAATCCGACGATGGCGTGTATTTCGCAGTAGAAGAAGGGGCGTTCCCGCACTACGGCGAGTTGAGCCATCAAAGCATCGACGAGCTCCGAGCGGGCGTACGTGTCGCGGTGCGTGAGGATAAACGCGGCCGGCTCGACTTCGCGCTCTGGAAGAAGGCGAAGCCGGGTGAGCCGACGTGGCCAAGCCCGTGGGGTCCCGGGCGGCCCGGATGGCACATCGAGTGCTCGGCAATGGCGCGCAAGTATCTGGGGGATCAGATCGACATCCACGGCGGCGCCGCCGATCTGATCTTCCCGCACCACGAGAACGAAGTCGCACAGACCGAGACGTTCACAGGAAAGCACCCGATGGCGAACTTTTGGGTGCACGCCGGCTTGCTCAACGTCGACGGCCAGAAGATGAGCAAGTCGCTCGGCAACTTCACGCCGCTCACACAAGTGTTGGATCGTTATCCTGCTGCCGTGGTGCGTTACCTATTCTTGCAGACCGGCTATCGCAAACCGAGCAACTTTACCGGCGAGTCGATCGATGCCGCGCGCAAAGGCCTTAGGGGTTTGTACGCCGATCTGGACTCGCTGCGGGCATCTGCAAAAATCGATGGCGCGAAGAACGCCGATGGTGCGCCGGCCGCTCCGACACAAGCAGCGGCGCCGGAAGAATTCAACGCGTTTCTCGATGACGACCTCAACACCGCCGGCGCGGTCGGCTGGCTCCAGACGTTCGTAAAGAACGCGCTTAAAGAGCGCACCACTTCGCCGGCGAGCGTCGTCGCCATCGTCGAACAGTGTTTGGAGCGTTTCGGTTTGCCGAGCGACGCAGAATCGGCGGGCGTTGCCGCGACGTCATCCCAAGTGAAGCTCAACAAGGCCGCACGCATGGAACTGTCGATCATCGCAGGAGAGCGCGAGTCTTCTGACCTCGAGTTGGTCGAGAAGGTCGTTGCGGTGCGCGAGAACGCTCGCAAGTCCAAAGATTGGGCGAAATCCGATCGCTTGCGCGACGCGCTCGCACGCGCCGGCATCGCGATCAAGGACACGCCGTCGGGCGCGCAGTGGAGTTTCGATGGAAGAAGCTGACGAGACGATCGTCGGCATTCACGCCGTCGCCGAAGCGCTAGCGGGCGGCGAACAAGTACGAAGCGTTATCGTGGGCGAGCGCAGACGCGGCGACGCTAGTTTGAAAGACCTCATCGCGCAGGCGAAACAGCGAGGCGTGCCGGTCCAGACGCAGCCCGAGTCTTGGTTCCAGCGATTTCGGCACGCGCGCCATCAACACGTCGCAGCCCGAGTCGCGCGCTTCGAGCACGCATTCTGGCCATCGGTCAGAGCGCGGCTTGCGGCAAAGACGGACGCGCTTGTGGTCATCGCCGACCACATCGAGGATCCACAAAATCTCGGCGCGATCATGAGAGCGGTGGAGGCCGCCGGCGGCGATGCTCTCGTGATCCCAGATCGGCGCAGCGCCAGTGTGACGGCTGCGACAAGACGCGCCGCGGCAGGTGCCGCGTCCCATCTCCCAATCGTCGCTGTCCCGAACATCGTACGTATCATAGAAGATCTCAAAGAGGACGGACATTGGGTGAACGGGCTGACTACCGCCCGGGGCGCGAGGGCATATACGGAAGTAGATTTCCGAGGAAAGTGCACGCTGGTGGTCGGCAGCGAGGGAAGTGGCCTTGGCCGCCTGGTCAGCGAGCGTTGCGACAACCTCATCGCCATCCCGATGCTGGGAAAAGTGGCCTCATTGAACGCTGCGGCCGCCGCAGCCGTAGTACTCTATGAGGCGGTCCGGCAGCGGCGCCAAGGGCTTGTGAAAACAGGCACGAGCCGTCCCGGGAATCCTTGACGTAGGAGGAGCCTCCCCCTATAATCGGTAGGGACATAACGCAGGCATAATGATGCCATGATCAGGGCCGGGAGGTTCGAACACACTTTGGGGGCACTTCATCAAGCGGAAGAAACCCTGGACTACAGCGAGCGAGCGGACGAAGAACTCGTCAATGCAGCCAAGTGCGGCGACAACTTGGCGATGGAGTTCCTGCTCAACAAGTACAAGAACTTCGTTCGCATCAAAGCCAAGAGCTACTTCCTCATCGGCGCAGACCGCGAAGACATCATCCAGGAAGGCATGATCGGCCTCTACAAGGCCGTGCGCGACTTCCGGGCCGATAAGCTTTCGTCGTTCCGCGCATTCGCGGAGCTGTGCATCACGCGTCAGATCATCACGGCCATCAAGACGGCCACGCGTCAGAAGCACATCCCGCTCAATCAGTACATCTCGCTCAACAAGCCGATCTATGACGAGGACAGCGAGCGCACGCTGCTCGACGTCATGGCGAGCGCCAAGATGTCGGACCCCGAAGAACTGGTGATCAACCAGGAAGTTTCGGAAGACATCAAGGAGCGCATTCAGGAGAACCTGAGCGACCTCGAGTCGCAGGTGCTGCTGAGCTATCTCGAGGGCAAGTCCTATCAAGAGATGGCGCGTGACCTGAATCGTCATGTCAAGTCGATCGACAACGCGCTCCAGCGCGTCAAGCGCAAGATCGAGAAGAATCTGAGCGAGGTAGAGCTCTACTAACCGGGGATCCACCTAACCGCGAAAGGCGCCGAGCAGGCGCCTTTTGCATTGGCAAATACAAGCACCGGCCGCTCGACTTATCTTTTCGCGAACTGGTTGGGATCGTAATTTGGCGCCTTTTGCCGTGGCGTTTCCCTCCACCAATTGCTGTAATTGGAAAGCCACTCGAAGTTCTCGAAGAGGAACTCGTTGTCGTTATATTTGCGCCAATGCATCACGAACGGCTTGATCGTCGCCCAGCGCTGGCGCAGCGTCCAGCCGACTGCGTCGACGATTAGCGTCACGTCGAGAACTTCCCGACGCGCGAGACACGCGATCGTTTCGACGAATTGCCCGACTTGTGCGAGCGCTCGCTCGTCAGCCGAACCGAAGAACTTCTCTTTGATGTCCTTGTCGGTGAGATAGCGCTCCTCGACGCCGCGCAGCTGGGTGAAGACATCGACGACATCGGTCGACGTGAGACGGTCGATCGCGTCGAGAATCGCAAGCGCGTTGCGCTCGTGCTCCATCTGCCGTACCTGCCGCGCGAGCATGTACGTGGTGAAGACGACCGTCGCAAAGGCGATGATCAGCGATGCGACAGGAACGATCTGATCCAAGCGCTCCTCCCTCCCCGGAGTTGCGCCTTTGGGCACTGAGAATCTTTCCGGAAACGCTAGTGCGCAAGGACGCCGCGGACAGTGCTGACGTGGAGAGCGGTGAGATCGGGAATGACGCAAGATGCGAGCGCCAAGGCGCCGTCGTCTGGCCGGAACTCGCGGTTCGGCACTGCGATGACGGCAAGCCGCGCGGCGTGTGCAGACCGGATACCGTTCGCAGAATCCTCGACCGCGGCCGTGTTGGACACATCGGCGCCCATCGCGTTTAGCGCGCGAAGATACACGTCGGGCGCAGGTTTGCCGCGGTCAACTTCGTCCGCTGATACCACGACCTCAAAGAAGCGTCGCCAGCCGGTGCTGTCAAGGATCGCTGTCGCAACCGGGAGCGACGCCGATGTCGCAAGCCCGAGACGGAATGAACCGGAAAGCTCCTCGAGCGCTTCTTGCGCTCCCGGCAAGACCGGAGGATGTTTCAGTCGGTCGACCATGTCGTGCACAACGGCGTGCGCGATCTCGTCCGGCGACATTTTAACAACGAGCGAGTGATGGATGTAGCCGGCCCATTCACTGGTGCGCATGCCGATCATCGTGCGTTGCGCATCCTCGCGCCACCGGCCGCCGTGCGATTCGACGAATGCGCGCCGTACGGCGCCCCAGATCTGTTCGGTCTCTACAAGCGTGCCGTCAAGGTCGAAAATCACGCACGCGTGCTGCTGCGTCATTGCGTTTGTATTCCCTTGACCAGCCCGGCGGGCGTTCGAGAGGTTGCGTAGTGCATGTCGGCTTCGGCATATCGGCTCTTGAGGGAGATTCGTCGAGCGCCTTCCGGATAGGCCCCGTTGGGATGAGCAGCCAGCCAATCTTGCGATAAGACGACGTAGAACTCAAAGTTCTCCCAAATCGCATTGCCGCCGCGCTGCCGGGCGATCGCGGTGTACTCGGCGAGCAGATCCCACGCCCCCTTTGCTGTAGCGGACCACAAATTAAGCGCCAACTCGCGATCTACAAGGCCTGTTCGGACGAGGAGTCCTATGTTTTCGTAATGGTTGCCGACATCGCGCGCGGCGGTTCTCATCGCCTGATTCTCGGTGGTCGTCGCACATCGTGTAGCGACGAAGTAGCGAAACTCGGGATCCGCAAGTTTCTCGGCCAAGTTCGACATGACCAGCTGCTCGGCTGCGATGAACTTATGCGTCGCGGCCTGGTCGGCGAGATCTTGTAACGCGGCGATCTGGTTGCCGCCGGGCGCGTGCCGCAACTGTACCAACGCAGCGACTGCCGTGGCTGCAATAACGATGAACGTGCCGAAACTGGCAAAGGTATTCCAAAGCTCCAAAGAGATACGGTCCCTCCACATAGGCGAGTGCGTGATAGGGTCGGTTAGACTCCGGCATCTGGTTTCCTTAAGGTCCGCCGATGAAACGAATCCGCGTTAGATCGAGTCTGACCAATAGCGAGGGGCCGCTATGGATGGGTTCGTATGAAAATCCTAGGCTATCTCGTCGGCATCACACTCCTCATCGCCTGCGCAGGCCTCGCCGCGCGCATTTCGACTCCGAGCTCTCCGTTCGTTTGCGATGGAATGGGCGAGGAATTCTGATCTAAGCGGCTCAGGCTAGCGATCGGGAGGCCGCGTATTGCCTGTCGGCCTCACGCCACTCGTTCTTGAGATCGATGCGGCGAACGCCAGGCGGATAGTCGCCGTTGGGATGCGAGGCGAGCCAATCTTGAGACAGGACGACAAAGTATTCAAAGTTTTCCCAAATCACGGAGCCCCATGCTTCTCGGGTAATCGCGTTGTAGGACGCAAGGCTGCCCCAACGGCTAACAGCGACATCAGACCACAAATCAAGCGCGATGTCGCGATCAATCAATCCTCTTTTTATCAACGACCCTATGTTCTCGTAGTGGTTGCCAACTTCAGTCACCCGCGCAATGAGCATCTGATTTTCGGCCGTTCTGTCGGCACGGTGCACGACCTGATAGCGAAATTCCGGGTCTTTGATCTTGCTTGCAAGCTCTGTCGCGACCCAATGGTCTGCCGCCGTGAACTGCGGGGTCTCTTGCGCATCCCGCAGTTCCTGAACAGCCGCGATCTGGTTACTGCCGCGAGTATGCCGTAGCTGCACAAGAGCCGCGATGGCGGTTGCAGCGATGACGATGAACGTACCAAATGTGGCGAATGTGTTCCAAAGCTCCAGAGTCATAAGATCCTCCGAAAAGTGGAAATATTTCAGAGGCGCTTTAGACTCGGTTGGAGACTTTTCTTACTCATGGAGCAGGTTGTCGCGCCTACGCCGATGCTCGGGCGGCCGCGTATTGCCTGCTACTCGGCAACAAACTCGTCCGTGATAGGATGCAATCTCCTTGAGTCTCCAAAGCCTCAGGCGACGGCAGGTTCGTGCTCGGGGCACACTAACGGCGAGAGGCACTCCCCTCGCGAGTTGAGGTGGTTCGTACAACGTGGCGTGCGGCAACGCCGACACGTGTACTTGGGCTTGTTGACGCAGCGTGTACAGTCCCGGGTCGGGTGCCCGCAGCGTGCGTGCGAGCTCAACGAGCACCTCTCGCCTTGTCCCTGGCTCGCTCCGTCACGTAGATCGCAAGGCGGTTGATTTCTTCGATGTTTGTCCAGGTGAAGCGCACGCCGTAGCGCGTGTGCGAACCATTAGCGCCTTTGCGCACCCACACGACCTTCCCCGGAATTTCATAGCGCTGATTGAATCCAAAGTGCATTAGCAGCCTAATTCGCTGCCCCACTCGAAGGTGCTGATGCGTGCGCAGGCAGGCCCCGCCGATGGACACATCCTGCAAGATCGTGGGAAGGTCCAGCATCTCGCTCAGGATGCGCGCTGGCTCGCTGAGCTCCAGCCGCGGCGAACGCCTCGGCTTATGTGTCGATTTGCCGAGTCGTACCTTTAATCGGATTCCGAGTATGGAGAAGATGGGAGCCTGCGTCTCTCGTTCGTGTAGCCCGGCCCCCTTGTCGTATGACCAGGGTCACCCTCGGTTTGTGACAACGCCGCGTTCGATTCGGCCTCTTTTTAGGAGTCGCTTCGCGCTTTCCGAAAGTCTGCCATACGAGAGACTCGCTGATTCTATGCAGGAGCTCGAGAGGCCGAGTATTGCCTGTCGGACTCGAGAAACTCGTCTTTGTGACCAAAACGTCGCGTGCCAGCAGGATAGGCGCCCTTTGGATGAGCCGCGTTCCAGTCTTGCGCTATGACAGCAAGAAACTCGAAGTTCTCCCAGACTTTGTCGCTTTGCGCTCGCCGGATAATTGTGAGATAGGGCGCGAGACGCTCCCAAAAGATGGGTGTCGTGCCAGACCAAAAGTCTAACGCGAGCTCACGATCGAGCAGCCCCATTTTCACCAGCAAACCTAGGTGCTCGTAGAAATTACCAACGATGTTGACATTGGCCATGAATGCGCTGTTTTCGGTAGTCCTCGCGGCCCGATGGTCAACTTGGTACCGGAATTCCGGATCTCGTAGCTTACCCTCCAGTTCAGTTTGCACGAGATGCTGCGCGGCTTCGAACTGCGGTGTCTGGGAGGCATCCTGCAATTCATTGAGCGCGACGATCTGGTTACTGCCGCGAGCATGGCGTAGTTGAACCAAGGCAGCGATGGCGGTAGCGGCGATTACGATAAACGTGCCAAAGGTGGCGAATGTGTTCCAAAGCTCCAGAGACATAACAACCTCCGAGAAGCGAGTGCGCTGGAGGGTCGTTAGATTATCGCCAGGGCATTCCATAGGGCGAGGACCGGCTGGCCGTGAGCCTAACGAAGCTATCCTCACAGGCGGGCTTGTCGCGCCCTAAGTCGAAAAGTTCCGAAGGCCGTTTGATAATTGGGGGCCAGCTTTTGTCTATGGCGCTGCCAAGGCCCATGTGAAAAACGAGGCGACTGTCAGCTTCACCAAGCGCGAGCAAGAAGTGCTCGAGCTAATGGCACTTGGGCTGGCCAATAAGGAAATCGCTCAGCGTCTTTCGCTGAGTAGACGCACGGTCGAAGGCCACATAGATCACATCCTCACAAAGTTCGACGCACCAAGCAGGGCCCGTGCGGTGATTGAGGCAGGACGTGCCGGCCTACTTGAGGGCACAGCTCGGCAGAGTCGACTTGGTAACCTGCCGCTCCAAACAACCAGCTTCGTTGGACGAACCCTAGAGCTGGACAATATCAAAGCGTTGGTAGACAAATCCCGCCTCGTGACGATAGCTGGCACCGGCGGGATCGGCAAGACTCGAGTTGCGTTGCAAGCAGGCGTAGCGCTTTCCGGAAGCTTTGGCGACGGCGTCTGGTTCATCGACCTCGCGAAAGTTTCGGGAGCCCACTCCGTTATTCCGGAGGTCGCGTCGGCACTTGGCGTCACCTCGCAGGGTTCCAGTACACTTTCCGACCGCGTGCTCGCTCATCTAAGACATAGAAAGCTGCTGCTCATTCTCGACAACTGTGAGCACGTCGTCGCTGAAGTGGCGCGATTAACGGGATCGATTATTACGTCGTGCCCGGACGTTATGGTCCTGGCCACAAGCCGCGAAAAACTGGCAGTGCGCGGTGAGCAGGTCTACCTGTTACCGCCGCTCGATATGCCGTCGGCCAATGATGCGTTCGGCGCAGAGAACGCTAAGCGATTTGGGGCAGTCGCTCTCTTTGTCGAGCGCGCCCGCTCGGCAAACGCACATTTTGCCTTCACCGATGATGTCTCAAGGGTGGTCGTCGAAATTTGTCGACAGCTCGACGGCATTGCGCTGGCCATTGAGCTTGCTGCCGCTCGATCGACCACTTTGGGTGCTTACGAGCTTCTCAAGCGGCTTCGTGAACAATTTCGTCTCCTGTCCACTGGCGATCGCACACTGGATCCGCGTCATCGAACCATGCGTGCGGCTCTTGACTGGAGCTACGAGTGGCTATCCGAGCCCGAGCGCAGTTTGTTCAGACGCGTCGCAGTTTTTCAGGGTGGCTGGACGTTGGATGCGATTCGTGCACTAAGCGAAGATGAACCGACTGACGAGCTCTTGCTTCTTGACAAGCTCTCGTCGTTGGTGGACAAATCGCTTGTAACCGTAACATTCACTGCGGACGATCAGCGGTACCGGCTCATGGAGCCGCTGCGACAGTACGGCTTAGATCTTCTGAAAGAGCACTCCGAACTTGATGAGGTGGCGCGCCGCCACGCGCTTTACTTTTCCAGGTTTGCGCGGCAGGCCGCTATCAACTGGAGTAAGGTCCCAGAACTAGCTTGGCTTGCGAGTATCGAGGCCGAGCTCGATAACATTCGTGCGGCGTTGGAATGGAGCGTGGTCCGCCGGAACGATCCGGTGCTCGGAGCCGAAATTGCATCTGACCTTGGCAACTTCTGGGTTAGCCGACACTACCACGAGGGCTTGAATTGGCTAGAACTCGCGCAACGGGCAGTCAGCTATGAAGAGAACCCAGACGTGGCGGTGAGGGTTGCAGTCGCAAGGATGCGCTCAATAATGCAGATGGACTCCAAAGCAGTCGTGCAAATTTGTAACGAAGCCCAGGCGTACGCTCGCTTACTCAAAGAAGAAGTTCACCTACGCCGCTTGCTATTCTTTAAGGGCATGGGCCTACTGTTAATGAACCGACTCGACGAGGCCGACGCAGTCGGAAGAGAGCTTCTTGAAAAAGCGCAGAGAGCCGACGACCAGTACCGCCTTACCTTTGCGCTCTACCTTCTTGCGCGAGTGAACCGGCGACGCGGTAATAACGACCTCGCGAGAAGTCTATCGTTGCGCATGGCTAGCGTATATGAAGCGATGCAATTTCCCCTAGACCTCAATCGTTGGGTCGTCCTCTGCGAGCGCGCGCGAGCAAGCCAGCTCGACGGCGATCTAGGAAGCGCGATCGAGTTTTGTCGTCAGGCCCAATCAGTAACATTGTTGACAAGTGATCCACTCGGCAGGGTGCAGACCGAATACTTTCTGGCCACTCTGCTCTTGCTGTCTGGAGCCATAACCGAGGCGCGTGATCTCGGCCACTCAATCCTTCTTGTCACCCGTGAAGAGCTGTTAGCGCATGGGGTGATCCTTGCGTCGCACGTGTTAGGTGGCGTTGCGAGCCTCCAAGGCAACCACGTCGTCGCTGCCAAGCTCATCGGGTGGGCAGAGGCAAGGTTTCCGACGCTAGCTGGCGTCGAGGTAGATCTGGAGTGGTTCAGAAGGCCGCTACGAGATCATTTCGGCGAAGCGAGATTTGCAGAGCTGATGGCAGATGGCGGAGCATGGCCCGAGGAACGGGCGGTCGCCGAGGCGCAAAAACTCTAGCTCTATATCCGTCGCTTAATGCTCTTCGCGGTTTCATAGCGGAGGCCGTACCCAGGTAGTTTTTCGGATGTCGGCCTGCTTCGTCGGCTGTTAGGCTAAGCACGGAGCTTTGCGTTCGCACAGATCGCAACGCAAGAGCAGTCTAGGGAGGGCCCGAAAATGTCAAGAGTCTGGCACAAGGTCATACGGTACCCGCGGCTTTCCATTGCGACATTGCTTCTCACCGCGATGACGGTGGCTGCGGCAGGCTGTGGATCAAACGCGGCGTTTTCGAGTCCAACGTCGACCCCCTCGCCGACACCGACGCGCCTGCCTTCGCCCGGACCAACGTATGGTTACCCCACACCGACGCCAGTTGCGAATGGGACCCCAACGCCGACCCCCACGCCAACTCCCACTTCAACCCCGACGCCGACCCCCACGCCGACGCCGACCTCAACTGCGGCGGCGCTTTATATCGCGTCCGGGCCGCCGCCAAACGGAACTGTCGGTTCAGCTTACGGTTCGATGCACGCTATACTTTTTTGCATCCCGTTCGGCCCGTGCACTTATACGCTCCATATTACTTTTTTCGAGCTGATCGCTTTTGGGGGGGCGCCCCCGTATTCATGGACATGGTCACCCGTGGCTGGGTCGTCGCTACCGCCGGGACTGGGGGTGTGCCGAATTGGTTATAACCGTATGATAACGCTGGCCTGGGGAATCTGCGGTCAGCCAACTACAGCGGGCAGCTACCGCGTGGTCGTGACGGTAACCGACTCACAATCACAACAGGCGAGCGCGAGTTACACGATAATCATCGCGCCATAGTCGCATCGCAGTGACTGAGTTCCCGATTCCGACCGCTTCTAGCGGAGCTCTAGGCATCGCCGCGGGACCTGATGGCAATGTCTGGTTCACAGAGAACAGCGCCAACAAGATCGGCAGAATCACGCAAAATGGCCATCACCGAGTATCCGACCCCGACGGCTTTGAGTGGACCTGTTGGCATCACGGCTGGCTCAGATGGCAACCTTTGGTTCGTCGAAAGTAGAGCCAACAAGATTGCCAAGTTCATCCCGTAGAACCGCCGCCGGCTACCCTACTCTTCGGGGTTTATCTGATATTGACCGGGGGCGACCCTAGGCGGGCCCAGAAACGGGAAGGTCGTCGTCTAAAATACTTACCGATCCCCGGTAGCGCCAGCGGTGTTGATCTAGCCGAACGATATCACAGAAGCTGTCTTACGTGATATTGAGCGCGGTCGGCCCCTAGACTGGTCAAAATCCGGTACTTGACTCCTAGGTACGGCGCAGAAACTATTTTGAAAAATTTGGTTTTTACTTGTTGGGGTTCGCGATATCAACTGCGACTACACGGAGTGAAGTTCGATCGATTGCATAGAAGTAGGTTCTCCTCTCCGCAAACGACGTAGGCCGAATCGCTCCAAACGTAACAACGATTAGACCTCCTTGAGACGCGGCCGTAATCGTAAAGTTCCGTTGGGAACTAGTAATTCCGTACTTCTTAGCGTCTTTCAAGAAACTCGCTTGCGCCTTGCACACGGCACTCAGAACAGCACCATTCAATGGCCCCATGACTTGTTGCCCAACTGGAACTGGCCCCGTCGGCCTCATCGTATGAGGCTCAACCCGTGGTTGATTGCTCGAATAACAGCCCACAACGACGACTGATAGGGCCAAAGCAGCTACCGCGAATAAGTTTCTCAAGGTGTTTCACCTCGCTGCGACTACACGGGAACTCGGGAGGCCGCGTATTGCCTGTCGGCCTCAAGCCACTCGTTCTTGAGATCGATGCGGCGAACGCCGGCCGGATAGTCCCCCCTTGGATGGTCCGCGAGCCAATCCTGACACAAGACAACTAAGTATTCGAAGTTCTCCAAAGTCACCGGGCCGGCTACCTGTCGCACGATTGCCGTAAAGGGCGCGAGACGATTCCAGTGAGAGGGTGCGCTCCCGGACCAAATATCGAGGGCGATGTCGCGATCGATCAATCCTCTTTTCACCAGTACGCCCATATTCTCGTAGTAGTTGCCCACCGTGGTCGCTCTTGAAATGAGCGCTCGGTTTTCAGGCGTCCTGGCCGAGCGGTTTTCGACTTGATACCGAAATTCGGGGTCTTCCATCTTATTGGCCAGTTCAGTCATCACCCAATGCTCAGCCGTAGCGAACTGCGGCGTTTGGGCCGCGTCCTCCAATTCAGTGATGGCAGCAATCTGGTTGCTGCCTCGAGCATGGCGTAATTGAACGAGTGCCGCGACGGCGGTAGCGGCGATGACAATAAATGTGCCAAAAGTAGCGAATGTATTCCACAGTTCCAAAGTCATAACGACCTCCGAGAAGCGAGCGTGCTTCGGAGGCCTTTAGACTCTATGGCGGGCTTTCCTTAGGTTCGGTAATGCAAAAGGAGCGGGTGGATCCAACTCCTAGTACATTAGCACGCCTATCTTCCCGCCTGATTCTATAAAATACAAATTTCTATCTGAGCCGGTCGTAATATTTCCAGGGAAGCCACCAGGTACCGGGTACTCTGTTTCAATCCCAGTGGTCGTTATCCGACCGATCTTCTTTCGAATGGACTCAGTGAACCATAGCTCTTTGTCTGGACCGACAGTAAGCCCGTTGGGCCCGGAGCCGTTATGCGGCATGAAGTACTCGGTGATGGTGCCGCTCGGAGTGATCTTGCCGATCCTGTTGGCGTTTGATTCGCAAAACCGCAGAAGTTCATATCCATACGCTACGGCATACGTTCGCGAGCCTGGCTCTGCGGGCGGGAGTTTCGATCACAACCCTGGTGCTATCTTGGGCCACGACATCACGATGCTCATGCGCGTATACGGTCACCAAATTCCATCTGCCGAGGACACAGCCGCTAAGGCGCTTCAAAACGCGCTCGCAGGCGCTTAATTCGGTAGAGAAGAAAATGCGTGGTGAACCGCTTTTTCTAGACGTCCGTGACCATTTCGTGACCACGGCCGAGAATTCGAGAAATATTAGAGGCGCAGGTGCAAAGAAAGGCCCTTACATTACAAGACTTTCCCGAAATATGCCGGCGTAGCTCAGGGGTAGAGCAGCGGTTTTGTAAACCGCGGGTCGGGAGTTCAAATCTCTCCGCCGGCTTTCCGATCCTCTAGGGAGATGCTCCTAGGACTAGCGGCGCGTGACTTCGGCAACTACTACGAGAACATGGGCTTGCTTGTACGGACGCAGCTCGTGGATCGTGACATTGCGCTCAACCTTTGGTCGAGAACCGCCGTCGAGGCGTGGAAGGGGCTTGAACCCTTCATCGCGCTCATCCGAGAAGCTCGGGGCGCCGCAGTCTGGGAAAACTTCGAATACTTCGTTGTCCTGTCACAAGACTGGCTTGCCACCCATTCTAAGGGCGACTATCCGCCGGGCCTTCGCGCATCAATCCCAAGAACGAGTGGCTTGAAGCCGACAAACAGTATGCAGCCTCCCGAGTTGCCTAGACTTCCACTCCATCTAGGGAACTACTGCACCGCTCCTTTAACCGTCTCTGAAATCGCACCGCTTACTCGGAGGCCGTTATGACTCTGGAGCTTTGGAACACGTTTGCCACCTTTGGCACCTTCATCGTGATCGCCGCGACTGCGATCGCCGCGCTTGTGCAGTTACGGCATGCTCGCGGCAGCAACCAGATCGCTGCCATGTACGAACTGCAAGACCTGTCCGGAACGCCGCAGTTCAACGACGCGGAACACGCCGTTCGCAACGAGCTTCCCAGCAAGCTCAAGGACCCTGCATTCCGCTACCAAATCGCGCATCGCGAGGCCAGGACTCCAGATAACTCTGCGTTCATATCAAAAATCATCGACGTCGGAAACTTCTACGAGAACATGGGATTGTTGGTGAAGGGCGGATTGGTCGACCCAAAGCTGGCCTTAGACATCTGGTCGGGTCAGGTCCCGGGAAGTTGGCAGCGCCTCGCGCCGTTCACCGCAATTGTGCGTAGAGCGCAAGGGCGCTACGTGTGGGAGAACTTTGAGTATCTGACCGTGTTGTCGCAAGATTGGTTCACGGCCCACCCGTACGGCTCATACCCGCCCGGCATTCGTCGCATCGATCTCGCGGACGAATGGCTTGAAGCGGACAAGCAATATGAAACGGCGCTCGCGCTGCCGGGATCCGCGGCATCCTGAGTTCGCAATAGGAGAAGGGCCGGATCTTTGATCCGGCCCCGCGAGAGCTTCAATTGCTCCGGGCAATGTCAGGGCCCGAATGCGACCCCGTAGTTGTTCATAACTCCATTACTGATCGTGAGCGCTGCGGTCGTGGTGCCGCTAAACGGCGGAGAGTACTCTTGGATATTCGGGCCGCCGGAGTTTGTGATCCACAAGTTGCCGGCCGCATCGAACGCCGGCGAGATGCAAAAGCCGCTCGTCGCACCGAAATGGAACGACTCGACGGTCGTGTTGGAAAAGGGCCCTACGAAAACTTGGATGACACCTGAGGAGTTCACCGCAAATAGGCGGCCCGTGCTGTCGAAGACTACGCCTTGCGCTTCTGTCGCGGTTGCGAATGTCGCCGCCGGCGTGCTCGACGCGCTAAAGGGCGGATTGTACACGACGATGTTACTGGTTGTCTCGCCGGCGACGGCAAGGTGGCCCGCGCTATCAAACGCCATGCCCGCTGCGTCGTTTAAACCGTTCGCCGCACCGGTGAGCGTCAATGCCGGCGTCGACGTGTTCGTGAACGGCGGCGTGTATTCGTAAAGATGCGAGCCGAGGCCGGCGCGATCAGATGCCCAGATATCCCCGCTCCCATCGAGCGTCAGACCATAGGCGTTTGAGGAAGCGGGCAGCGTGATCGATGTTGTCGGGGTGCTTGCAGCCGATAGCGGTGTCGTGTAGATCGTGATCACTGACGGCGACGTCGCATCGTTGATCGTGTAGACTCTACCAAGTCTGTCGATGGCGATGCCGCCGGGCTCGGCTAGGCCACTTGTGCCGCTGGCCGGCACCATTATTGAAGGCGTCGATGAAGCGGAAAACGGCGGCGCGAAGACCGCCAGGCCCGTGCCCGAGCTGACGAAGCTCGTGGCGTAGAGCTTCATGAACGGCGGTGCCGTAGGCGTTGTCGATGTCGATGAACTGCTGCAGGCGGTAAGTCCGAGCAGCGCGGTGAATAACAGCCATTTGAAACGCATAATCGATCCCCCAGTCGAAAGCGATGGTCTTAATTCCATTATCGCGCTTCCGCTGTTATGCCTCAAGCGTCCCGCAATGCGTGATTTACAGGCGGTTTATTGTGTGATATAGTCTTTTAACCGAACAGAATGGGCGGAGCGAGCGTGAATCATGACAGAAAATCCTGAAATTGATGCCCTTGACCTGAAGCTACTCGAGGCGCTTCAGAACAACGCACGATCAACTTTCGCTGAGCTTGGCGACATCGTCGGCCTTAAGGCGTCGTCGGTACACGATCGCGTCAAACGCCTCGAAGCGCGGGGCTACGTCCGACGCTACTCGGCGCAACTCGATGGCCAGCGCCTCGGCGTGTCGCTGACCGCATTTGTGAGCTGCTATACGTCAGCCGACACCGGCTATGACGAATTCAACGACGCGGTCAAGCTGTTGCCAGAGGTGTGCGAGGTGCACAGCGTCGCCGGCGAAGAGACGTACTTCTTGAAAGTGATGACACGTTCGACGGCACACCTTGACGATTTCCTCTCGCGCCTCAAACAGATCAAGGGACTCGTGCGCAGCAAGACGATGATCGTGCTCTCGACGCCCTTCGAGCGCGGCGGCATCGCGCTCGGCAGCGCGCAAGCACAACCGGTTCGCCGTCTGCAACGGGTAAGCTAAACGATATGGCCAGAACCGACATCAGCGCACCGCCCGCGCAAGCGATCCACGCGCTCAAGCCTCCGGCCGGACCGGAAGCGTTCGAGCACATGCAATTCCGCCAGGGCGAGTTCTGGCGGGAGATCCCAGCCTACAAAGACGTCGACGAGAAGACGTTCCTCGATTGGCTGTGGCAGAGCAAACACTCGGTCAAATCGCCTGACGAGCTCATGGCGACGATCCAAGACCTCGTCGACCCCGCGTTCTTCGAAGACGTGCGCCAAGGATTCCATCGAGCCCCGATGCAGGTGCGCATCTCGCCCTACATGATCGCCTCGATCGACTGGAAGAACCCGTATAACGATCCGATCCGCACGCAATTCTTACCGCTCGCATCGCGCTTGCTGCCGGATCATCCGCGCTTGAGCCTTGACTCGCTCCACGAGCTCGAGGACTCACCGACGCCAGGGCTCACGCACCGCTACGTCGACAAGGCACTGTTCCTACCGCTCAACACCTGTCCGGTCTACTGCCGTTTCTGCACGCGCTCGTATGCGATCGGCGGCGACACCGAAACTGTCGAGAAAGCGCAGCTCGCGACCGATCCGAAGCTGTGGGAGCGGGCGTTCGAATACATCGCCTCGCGTCCGGAATTGCAAGACATCGTCGTCTCCGGCGGCGACATGTATCAGCTGCCGGCCAAGAGCTTGACGAAGATCGGCGAGACGCTACTCGCAATTCCCAATGTGCGGCGCATGCGTTTCGCGACCAAAGGCCCGGCGGTGATGCCCATGAAGATCCTCACCGACGCGGCCTGGACCGACGCGCTGACCTCGATCGTCGAGCAGGGGCGCAAGCTCGGCAAAGACGTCATGTTGCACACGCATTTCAACAGTCCGAATGAGATCAGCGAGATCACGCAGCGCGCGATGCAGGTGCTCTTCGAGCGGGGCATCATGGTGCGCAACCAATCCGTGCTTATCCGCGGGGTCAACGACGACAAGCACACGATGCGCAAACTGATCAAACAGCTCGGCTACATGAACGTCCATCCTTATTACGTGTACATGCACGACATGGTCAAGGGTGTTGAGGACCTGCGGACGACGATTCAGACGGCCATCGACATCGAGAAGTTCGTGCGCGGCGCGACCGCCGGCTTCAACACGCCGACCTTCCTGTGCGATGCGCCCGGCGGCGGCGGCAAGCGCGACCTCCATAGCTACGACCATTACGATCGCGAGAACGGCATCGCCGTCTACAGTGCGCCGAGCGTGAAGCCAGGGCAGTGGTTCTTGTACTTCGATCCGATCGATCAACTGGCGCCAGCCGCGCAAGCCCGCTGGAAAGACCAAAAAGAGCAGAACGAGATGGTGCGCGCCGCGATCCACGCCGCTTCGCGCGCCTAATCAGACCACACGCGCAGCGCAGGCGGCGCGCGCAACTCAAAACGGCCTCGGCCCAAGATGGTGTCGGGGCCGCAGTGTTTTCTGCGGGATTTCTAAACATTCTATGTTTGATTCAAGCGCTCTTTAATCAATGCTTCACAACGTGGACACATGCTCGCTTCGTATAATAGATGTGAACATGTCTGGCAGAAGCAAAGCGCCCAACAACAGCGACGCGATCCGCGAGATCAGCCGGTTGCTACCGCGCCTTTTCAAACGATATCGCGCCTCCTACGCGCGGCGTTTGGGCGGCTACGACATCACCGTGCGCGGCGCGTTGCTGTTGCGCGCGCTGGCGCTTTCGCCCGAGGCCACCGTGGGCAGCGTTGCCCGTGAGATGGCGGTCACGCCGAGCACGGCGTCAATCGTCCTCTCCGGCCTCGAGCGCAAGGGCTTGGTGCGCCGGCGCTATCGCGTCGTCGGTCGTAGCCGCACGGGCCTTGAGCTGACGTCAGCTGGCCGCCGTAAGTTGGCGACGTTGCGCAGCGCGTTTGGCCCTGAAGTGCTGTCGGCAGCGCTCCGGCGATTGCAGCCGGACGATCTGACGATGCTGCTCGTGGGTCTACGCCGGCTCGATGCCATCGACATGGAACAAGAAAGACGAATTTCGTGAAACGCATTTACATTACTATCGCCGTTATCGTGGCCGTGATTTTGGTCGCGTGGGGCGTCATCAGCATGGTCAACGCCAAGCGCACTGCGCCGCGTTACCTCACCGCGCCGGTATCGCGCGCGAACATCGATGCCGTCATTCAAGAGACCGGCACGGTGAATCCGGTCAACGAGGTCCAAGTCGGCACCCAAGTGTCGGGAACGATCTCGGAGCTGCTTGTCGATTA
>DASRXC010000065.1:0-6392 GCA_035654355.1 Binatus sp. (SeqCode) | reverse complement strand
GCTGCCCGAAGGGTCGCTGCTGCTCACGCTGCCCGGTCGAAGCGTTCTCGGTTTTTCTGACAGCCAGACGGTCGCGCTAGCCGATTACGACGGCGCAGCCGTAAGCGCCGTCGCGGCGGCACTCCCGCTCGGCTACACGCGCACGCTCTTGCCGGCATACGAGGTTCGCCCCGACGCGCCGCAGCTTCCGCTGTACGGCTATGCCGCAGTCGCCTGGGTCGACGGCGCGCTGCATGCCGCCGCGCTGCGCACCGACCATCTCGAGTCGTGGTCGCCGCGCGCTCACGCCGCGACCGCGTTGGACCGCGCGATCGACGCTCGCAAGGCGGAGTTCCCAGCGAGCCGGCTGCTGGCGCAACTGGAACGCTGTGCGCGCGAATACGGGTGCTATACGGCCCAGAACGCGTTCTTGCGTCAGGGCGAAGCGGCGATTCCGGTCTCGCCTGCCTGCAACGCGCGCTGTATCGGTTGCATCTCCGAGCAGGAGCCGGATGCTGGTATTCTCAGCGCGCAGGACCGCGTGCGGGCGATGCCACCGGTAGAAGAGATCGCCGCTTTGGCTGTGGCTCATTTGAATGCCTCACCCGGAGCGATCGTCTCGTTCGGACAGGGTTGCGAAGGCGAACCGCTGCTTGCCGCGCCGCACATCGCACGCGCCATCCGTGAGATCCGAGCGCGTACGCCCGCAGGAACGATCCATCTCAACAGCAACGCCGGCATGCCGCACGCATTGGAGTTGCTCATCGACGCCGGCCTGCAATCGCTGCGCGTGAGTTTGAACGCGGTACGCCCGCACGCATATTCAGCATATTACCGGCCGCGTGGGTACGGATTCGACGACGTCGTCGCGAGCATCTCACTCGCGCGCGCTCGCGGTCTGTCGGTCTCACTCAATCTGCTGACGCATCCAGGCGTCACCGACGACCCGGATGAGATGGACGCATTTGCGGCGCTGCTGCACGATCAGCCTATCGACATGGTGCAGACCCGCACGCTCAACGTCGACCCCGCCGTTTACTTCGCGGCGGTCGGACGGCCGCAGCGCGAGCCTATCGGCATGCGACGGTGGTTCGCATGGATGCGCAAGACGTTTCCGGCGATCGCGTTGGGGAACTTCACGCGCGGATTCGGCTAGGCTAAAACCTCACCACGCTTATTGCGTCGGCCGACGGTTCTATCAGTGGCGCGCGCGTTCAACCTCTTGCGCGACCATGTTCATGACGATCTCGGTGCCGCTCACGACGGAGTCGATGCCGAGCTCTTCGAAGATCTGCTTGTTCTTCGGATTGTTGACGCGCGCGATCGTGCGCGGCTTGGCGAATCGCTTCTTCGTGATCAGGCAGATGACGAGATTGTCTTCGTCGTCGCCGGTGTCGGCGATGATGGCGTCGGCACGCCCAGCTCCCGCTTCTTCGAGCACGAGCGGATCGCAGCCGTCGCCGATCTGCGCGATCTCGGCATTGAGCGTCTGCGCGAGCGCTTGCGCCTTGCGTTCGATTTTTTCGACGACGACGACTTCGTGGTGCGCTTCCAGCAAAGCGCGCGCGAGATACGTGCCGAGTTTGCCGCCGCCGACGACGATGATGAACATCAGCGAGCGGCCATCGCAGGTGTGATGAGCTTGCGCACTTCCGATTCGGCGTCGTGTGCGACGACCATCACGATCTTGTCGCCGGCGCGCAAGCGCAAGTCGTTGGCCGGGATCAGACTCGCATCGTCGCGCACGACGACGCTTACGCGCGTCTTGCCGGTCGTCGTGATCTCGTCGACCGTGCGCCCGGCGAGCGACTCGCTGGCGACGAACTCGACGACCTCGACGTCGCTGCGCTCGTAGGGAAGTTTACGATAGCTTTCTTGCAGCAGCGCATGCGCCATGAGATGCGCGCCGACCGTCGTCGGGCAGATCGTCAGCACGCCGAAGTCGCGATACATCGCAGCGCGCATAGGATCGTAGATGCGCGCGACAACGGTCTTCACCTTGAAATGATGTTTGGCGATCAGCGCCGCCATGATGTTGCGATTGTCGCCTTGCGTGCACGTGGCCACGCCGTCGGCCTGCTCAACGCCGGCGCGGCACAGCACGTCGACGTCAATGCCTGTGCCTAGCACGAGCTTGCCGGGGAAATCGCGCCCTAAGCGTTTGAACGCCGTCGATACTTCATCGACGACTGTCACGTCATGGCCGGCACGCGCGAGCCGCTTCGCCAAGGTGGCGCCGACCCGGCCGCACCCGACGATCAAGTACTTCATATTAACGTTGTGTTGTGCACGTCTGTCGCCGACGCGGTCGCTTCGGGCCGTCGTTGTGGCCGCCCTCCGACATGTGTCGGTAAAATGGCAAGGAGCGCCTCTGCGGGCGCACGAAACGGAAAAGGTTAGCGTGCGGGGCGTAGCTCAGCTTGGTAGAGCGCTCGGTTCGGGACCGAGAGGTTCGCAGGTTCAAGTCCTGTCGCCCCGATAGCCGCCGCACATCCAAGTCCAGCAGCGTCGTGAGCAGCACGATACCCGCTCGGCGGCCGTCGCTCGTCTGTGACATGCGTAGGAGCAACGGTGTTCGCCAGATTTAGTCCCCATGCACAAGCGGTTGTTCACCTGGCGGAGCAAGAGTGCCGCAACGCGAGCCACTATTATCTGGGCACGGAGCATTTGCTCCTTGCCATGGTCATAGCCCCGCCTGACGACGTGCTTGAGCATTTCGCGTCGATCGGCGCTCAGCCGTGGGAGATCAAAGCGAGATTGCGCTCAGCGATGGACCCGCCAAGCGAGCACCCCTGGGAGGGTGTGATTCTCACGCCGCGCGTGCGCCGCATCTTTGATGCATTAAGCGCCAGACAACCCGCAGACGCGTCGATCGAGCCGGTCGATTTACTGCGCGCGATGATCGCCGATGGCGGCGGGGTAGCGGCGCGCGTGCTCGCGACGTGGACCGCGCCGTCGGCAGCCCCGCGTTAGCGCCGCATGCATATCCTCGAAACCATCTCGCAGTTCGTGCTCGACCTGATCACGCGCCTGGGCTACACTGGATTGTTCGTCGGCATGTTCGGACAAGCGGTCGGCGTGCCGCTGCCAAGCGAACTCATGATGGGGTTCGGAGGATACCTCGCGTTTTCGCAGACCTTCAAGTTCCTCGGCGTGGTGCTCGTCGGCGCCGGAGGCGACACGTTCGGGGCGGTCGTGGCCTATTTGATCGGCTACTACGGCGGCCGCCCGCTGCTCACGCGCTTCGGCCGGTTTTTCTTCATCGCCGCGCGCGAGTTGGCCGCGGCCGACGCGTGGTTCGCGCGCTTCGGCAGCCGCGCGGTGCTGGTGTGCAAATTGCTGCCTGGCGTGCGCGCGTTCGGCTCGTATCCCGCCGGCGTGACGCGCATGAACTTCGGCGTGTTTCTGGCATACACCGCGCTAGGTTCGCTGGTGTTCTGCACGGCGTTTGCGGCGCTCGGATTTCATCTAGGCAAGCATTGGGATCTCATCATCGAGCAGATCAAACCGATCGGCATCGGCTTGCTGCTCGCGGTGGTCATCGCGCTGGTCGTCTGGCTTGTGGTGCGGGCGCGCGCGGCGCGCGCCGAAAAGGCGGGGCGTTCGACCGCAGCGTAAACGACACTATCCCATGACGACGCTACAAGAACAGCTGGAACGGCTGCCCGCGGAGCCTGGCGTCTATCAGATGCTGGACGCCGACGGCAACGTGCTCTATGTCGGCAAGGCGGTCGACCTGCGCAACCGCGTGCGCTCGTATTTCCAGCCCGGGCGCGTGCACCATATCCGCACGGATGCGATGGTCGAGCGGGTGGCCGGCGTGCGCACGATCATCGTGCGCAGCGAGGCCGAGGCGCTGCTGCTCGAGGCGAATCTCATCAAGCAGCACAAGCCCCAGTACAACGTCCGCCTCAAAGACGACAAGAAGTATCCGTACCTAAAAGTGACGCTCGCCGAAGCGTATCCGCGCGTCATCTTCACGCGCAAATTGGTCGACGACGGCAGCCGCTATTACGGTCCGTACACCAACGCCGCCGTTTTGCGCGATTCGATCAACCTTATCCGCCGCGTCTTCCCACTGCGCACGTGCCGGCTCGATGACATCGGCATCAAGTATCACCGGCCATGCTTGCAATACCATATCAAACGCTGCATGGCGCCGTGCGCCGGTCTGCAGACGCGCGAGCAGTATGCGGCGATCGTTGCCGACGTCGTGCTCTTCCTCGAGGGTCGCCAAGGCTTGCTCGTCGAGAAGCTCGAGGCGCAGATGCGCGAGGCTGCCGATCATCTCTCGTACGAGTTCGCGGCTCGCTTGCGCGATCGGATCGCCGAAATCAAGCGTGTCATGGCGCGCCAGGAAGTCGTCTGGCGCAGCAAGATCGATCTCGACGTCGTGGCTGGCGCTCACGGCCAAGGCATCTCGTGTATGGAACTGTTCTTCGTGCGCGCAGGCAAGCTCGTCGGCCAAGAGCATTTCATCGTCGAAGGCACGGAGGGCCGTTCGCCAGACGAGATTCTTGCCAGCTTCGTCGCGCAATACTACGCGACCGCGCCCAACGTGCCGCAAGAGCTGATGCTCGAAGCGCCCGTTCCCGACCAGCAGGCGTTATGCGACGCGCTGTCGCTGCGCCGCGGCCGGCGCGTGCGCGTCCTTGTGCCGCGCCGCGGCATGCGCGCCGAGTTCATGGAGACCGTCAGGCGCAACGCCGAGCAACACCTCAAGGAATACCTTACGAAGACGGCAGTCGCCGACGAACGCGCCGCGGCCTCGCTCGAGGAGTTGGCGGCAGCGCTTGATCTGCCGTCGGTGCCCTCGCGCATCGAAGCGTACGACATCTCGCACGTGCAAGGCACGAACGTTGTCGGCTCGATGGTCGTGTTCGAAGACGGGCGGCCGAAGAAGAGCGACTACCGCCGCTTCAAGATCCAGGGCGCCGAAGTCAACGACGATCCGGCGAACATGGCGCAGCTGCTGCGCCGCCGCTTGCGTTACATCGCGCCGGTTTCCGACGGCGGCGCTGAGCGGACCAATACGGGCCCCGACAAGAAGTTCGGCCGCCGCCCGAACCTCCTGCTCATCGACGGTGGCCGCGCGCAGCTCGACGCAGTGACGAAAGTGCTCACGGAGCTGGATCTGGTCGCGACGCCGGTCGCCGCGCTCGCAAAACAGTTCGAAGAGCTCTATCTGCCCGACGTGTCCGAGCCGGTGCTGCTGCCGCGTAACTCGCCGGCCTTGCATCTCGTGCAGCGCATCCGCGATGAGGCGCACCGCTTTGCGGTGACCTACCATCGCACGCTGCGCGGCAAGTCGCAAACCGTGTCGGGACTCGACGGCTTGCCCGGCATCGGACCGGCGCGCAAGCGCGCATTGGTGAGGGCCTTCGGCTCCGCAGCCGGCGTGAAGCGAGCGTCAGCCGATCAGATCGCCGCAGTTCCGGGGATCAGCCGCGCTCTAGCAGAGTCGATTCACGACGCGCTCCGTGAGAAAAGCTGAGGCCCGGCTGAGAGTAATCGATATCCGGCGCGCGAACGACGAATAAATCCTATGAAAATACTGAAACACACGGCGTGCTTGTCTGTAGTTTGTTCGGCGCTCGCGCTGAGCGCATGCGCGAATGGCGGATCACCGCCGGCTCCAGCACCGACCGGACACATGCGCCTGTTCGTCACAAACTTTGCCAGCGGCGGATCTGCATCGACCATCACCGCGTACGTCTTTCCGCTGAGCGCCGCAAGCGTGCCCAACTCGACGCTGACAAGCTCAAACGGCATCAACGGCGCGCGGGGCATTGCGTTCGACTTTTCCGACGATATGTTCGTCGCGAACTCCTCGAACGGCACCGTGACCGCCTATCTGCCGCCAGTTGGTAACAGTTCGCAGCCTGCGTTGACGATATCGGCTGGGGCGGGCACGCCTGAGGATATCACCTTCGATTTCAATCTCGACCTTTATGTCGCCAGCCTGACCGGCGGAGCATGCGGCGGCACTGGATACGTCGCGTTGTACCCGCCGCCACTCATCAACGCAAGCGTGCCTGCATTTGGCTTCTGCGCGGGCATGAACGCGCCGCGAGGCGTCGTGTACGATGGCGCGACCACGGTGTGGGTGGCGAATTCAGGCGGCAACAACGTCACCGCGTACGCGTTTCCACTTTCGGCCGCGAGCTCGCCCGCCGTGACACTGACTAGCGGCGTCAGCACGCCCTATGCTGTTGCCGTTGACGGATCTGGGAACGTGTGGGTGGTGAACCACGGCAGCAATTCGATCGCCGTCTATTCCCGGCCGGTCACGAGCGCCAGTACTCCGGCGTTCATGATCACCAACGGCATTAACGCGCCGAACTATATGACCTTCGGGCCAAATGGAACGGTCTACGTAGCAAATGCTACGAACATCACCGCCTACAAGCCGC
>DASRXC010000064.1:0-3460 GCA_035654355.1 Binatus sp. (SeqCode) | reverse complement strand
CCGCGGCGACACGACGCGCACGATGATCGTCTACGCCGCGTACGCATTCGCGCTGCTTGCGACGTGGTTGTGCATGCGCGGCGCGGAGGTCGTGCTCAAGGGCATCGGGCGCACCGGCGTCGGCGTGCTGACGCGATTGCTCGGCATCATCTTGTCCGCGCTCGCGATCCAGTTCATGATCAACGGGTTAGTCCAAACTCCGCTCTTCCATCACGCGTAAAGCCGCTCACCACTTATAAATAGGAAGGTCGCATCGATCAGGTGCAGTACAGCGCCCTCGTCACGGTCGTGATCTTGACCGCGATCGTCCCAACAGTGATCGCGCAGCTGCATTTCCCGCCAACACAGGAAGTGCTCGAAGCGGAATCCGGTGGTCTCGAAGAGATCGAGGTGGCCGAGCGGTCCACGGTCGCCTCGAACACATAGAAGCATAACGAGCCAAAAGACCGTTCGGCTACGATTGGCGCGCATTCGCGGTCACATCGTCCATCCTGACCAGGTGGAAGCGCGCACGTCGCCAACGACCCGAGTCCGGTCCATCCCAACAATTGTCCGGTACATTCAACAAATGAGTTCGGTGCCTCACCGTGCTGTGCGACGTTTGTAAACGAAATAGAAACGGCATCACGTGGTTCGGGAGTGCTGCGGGCACGCTTGCCGTCTGTCGGAAGTGTGCTCCTGATATCGATCAGGGTCTGCAACAGTCTCTGACCGAGCTAAGCGCGCGGCTTTCGCGTTGCCACAGTCTCACGTCTGTGCTGATGGAAATACTCGAGCTCGCACTTCGCATCACTGACGCGGACAAAGGCAACATCCAATTGCTCGACGCGAGCGGTGCACTGCAGATCCGGGCGCAGACCGGATTCTCGACCCAATTTCTTGAGTTCTTCAACCGCGTCGCAACAGACGACGACTCGGCCTGCGCCGCAGCGCTGGCCCAGCGCACCACCATCGTCGTCGAAGACGTGGAGCGCAGCCCGATCTTTGTCGGAACACCTGCGCTAGCCGTTATGCTGAACGCCGGTGTCCGTGCCGTTCAATCCACGCCGATGTTCGATAGGGCCGGCAGCCTCGTCGGCATTTTTTCTACGCAATACGCGTCGCCACGCAAGATCAGCGCGTATGAGCTCAAGCTCGTCGACCTTCTTGCGCGGCGCGCCGTAGAGTTCATAGACGAGTTTCAGTACTAAATAGCAGTAATGCCGCGGCGTCTCTTTGACGGCGGTGACCTGCGTCTATGCTGTCCAGAAGCGCTTTGGGTCGACCTCGCGGATGATGCGCAGCTCTTCGTCCGTCGGTTCCAGCGTCGGCTTGAGCACCGGCGTGACCATGAGCGGCCAGCCGGTGTTGGCCCTGACGTCTTCGACTTTGACCCCAGGATGAACGGTATCCAAATACGCTTCGCCTGACTCGAAACCGAAGCGCAGCACGCCCATCGTCGTGATGATCGCTGCCGGACCACCGCGCGGCAATCCTTCGTTCGTGCGCCAGTGCGACCCATCGCCGTTGCCCGGCGACGTGAGATAGCCAACGCGCTCGACCAGGCGGCGGTCATTGTGCTCGATGATCACGACGAACCGCTTGGCGAGTGACGCGATGTCGGCCGCGCCGCCGCTGCCCGGGAGCTTCACGCGCGGCGCGTACGGGTCGCCGATGTACGACGTGTTGATGTTCCCGTACTTGTCGACCTCAGCGCCGCCCAGGAATCCAAGATCGACTTCGCCCTTCTGCATGAGGCCCATGACTGTGGTCATGCGGCAACATTGGAGCGCGCCTTCGATGTTCGGCGGATCCCCCATCGTGTAGAGCAGCGATGCGGAGGGGGTGTCGCGCACGACGCCGTTTTCGAAAAAGCCGACTGCATTCGGCGCGTGCAGCCGCTTGGCGACGGCAAACGCGATGAGCGGCAGACGCATGCCGACGAATACGACCTCGCCGTCTTTGATCTCGCGTGCGGCGACGACCACCATCAGTTCGGCCGGCGTGTATGGCGCCTTCATGTCGCGCTGAAATTGGCAGGCGCGGCGAGCTTCTTATCTTTGACGGCGAGCGCGCGCCAGCGTTCGTTGCCAAGCAGTTTCAGATAGACCGCGCGCGAACCGATCGAGCCGATCCAGCGTTGCCGCCAATGATCGAACGCCTCGGCCGTCTTAGACTGTTCGTGATACTCATGGTAGAAGTCGGTGTCGCGGCCGTAGCAGCCCTGAACTGGAGACGGATGCGCTCCGCCCGGTTCATGGACCACCGCAGTCACGCGATGTGCAGGTGCGAGCACGCGGTTGGGGTCGCTCTTGATGACGTCGACCGCGACGATCTCTTCGGCGACAACGATAACTTTCGTCGCTGCCAAACCGCCTTCTTCGCTCACGCCTAGATTGCCCCAACAGTGATTGCCGCCAGTCTCGTCGGCGCGCTGCACGTGAAGGATCGTCACATCGGGCACGATCGCAGGCACCAACAAAACCTGCTCGCCATCCAACGGCGACGTGGTCGCTCGCAGATTCGGATTGGTCTTGAGCAGATCGGAGCCGAGCAGCGTCCGCGCAGGAATGAATGGCGTGCCAAGGGCGCCGCCCAGCAGACTGAGTGCCATCGTGAAATTCGAATGATCTTCGATGCGGATCTTGTTCGGCACAGAGTTTTCGGCCGCGCGGCGATAATTGTAGCCGAGTCCCGCGCTCACATTGCCGACCCATGCCGCGATCACCGCCTTCACGCATCCGGCGCCGATCAATTGATCGAATAAGATATCGGAGATGGGCCCGATGAGCGTCAATTCGCGTCTGTTCTGGCGGATGAGCTCGTGTCCGGCGGCAAATGGGATAAGCGCTTCAAGCGCAAGGCCCAGCGCGACTGAGGAGCCATCGGGCACGTGCTGCGCGATCGCATCGCGCATGCTCATGAGTTTAGACGCCACGCTCACCTAAAAACGGAGCGGTCGAATTCATTCGACCGCTCGCGCGTCGCTGTCTTCGACCGGATGTTACGTGTTCGTGAATTTGGCCATGCGCTTCTCGACGTAGGCGTTGAGGCCTTCCTTCGCGTCCGTGCTTTGGAACAGCAATTGTTGCAGTTCGCGTTCGATCGCCAACGCCTCGGAGAACGGCACTTCGCCGCCCGATACGACGGCGCGCTTGATGTTGCCGACGGCTTTGGCCGCTTTGTTCGGGGTCGTGAACTGCTTGGCGTACGACAGCACGTCCTTGAAGAACGATTCCACGTCGCCCTCATAGACGTCCGTCACCAAGCCGAGCTCTTGTGCTTCTTCAAACGAGAACGTCCGGCCGGTGACCATCAATTCGAGCGCCTTCGCGCGCCCGACCGTCCGCGTCAGCCGCTGCGTGCCACCCGTTCCCGGCAACACGCCCAGCGCCACTTCGGGAAGTCCGATCTTGCCTGCGTTCTTGCGCGCGAGGCGCACGTCGCACGCCAGCGCGATCTCAAGTCCGCCGCCGACCGT
>DASRXC010000063.1:0-4976 GCA_035654355.1 Binatus sp. (SeqCode) | reverse complement strand
GAACGCGATCCTCATCGTCGAGTTCGCCAAAGACATGCGCGCCAAAGGCATGAGCCCGCTCGACGCTGCGCTCGAGGGCGCGAAGCTGCGCTTCCGCCCGATCCTGATGACCTCGTTCGCCTTCATCTTCGGCGTTATTCCGCTCATGTTGGCGAGCGGCGCAGGCGCTGCGTCGCGCCACTCTCTCGGCACCGCGGTGTTCTTCGGCATGTTATTCGCGACGTCGCTCGGCGTGTTCTTCATCCCGACGCTCTACAATGCGATTGAAAGCGCGGTCGCACGCAGGCAACGAGCTGAAGCCCCGGCGGCAAAAGAAGCAGCGTCGTGAAGCTGTTCGCGCTGTTTTTGGTCGCGATGCAGCTCATCGGCAACTGCGCGCCGCAGTACAACCGGCCAAACACCGAGATCCCACCTGCATATCGCGACGAAGAGGCTGCGACCAGTATGCCATCGATGGGCGATCTTGGCTGGTGGCAGATCTACGATGACCCGAATCTGCGGCAACTGATCCGCATCGCTATCGCACAAAACACCGATGTGTTGATCGCCGAACAGCGCATTCAAGAGGCGCAGGCCGAGCTTACGATCGTCGGTTCGCAGCGTTTCCCGAACATCAACGCCGTTGGCACGGCGCCGTACAACAAGGACAACGCCTCGGTGCTGCCGGCATTCACGTCGCGCGAGACCTTCACGCCGGTCGGTCTCATGACGCTTTCGTACGAATTCGATTTGTTCGGCAAGATCGCAAATGAGACGAAGGCAGCGCAGGCCGACACATTAGCGACCGAATACGCCAAACAGACGGTCATGACGACGCTCGTTGGCTCAGTCGCGAGCTTATATTTCCAGATCCTCGAGTTGGATGACGAGCTGAAGATCACGATAGAGACGCTCCAAGCCCGCCAAGAAAGCTTGGATCTTCAACTCGCACGACTGCAGGGTGGCATCGGCACCGAGCAGGAGGTGCTCCAGGCTACGCAATTGGTCGCGGAGGCGCAAGGCGCCATCCCACAGATTCAAAGCGCACGGACGCAGGCGGAGAATGCGCTGTCCATCCTGATGGGGGGCTTTCCGCACGAGATTCCGCGTGGATACCCGCTCAACAAACAGATCGCAATGCCGGCGGTACCGGATGCCGGCTTGCCGGCCAGCCTGTTGGAGCACAGGCCCGACATCCGCTCGGCAGAAGAGCAATTGATCGCCGCCAACGCCCAGATCGGCGTCGCGAAGGCGCTCCTGTTTCCCCAGCTCTCGATCACGGCATCAGCCGGAGCAGGCTCCGCTCAGGTCAATGGTATGTGGATTGCGGCGAACCTGATATCCGTCACGCCGCAGCTCGTGCAGCAGATCTTCAATGCAGGCGCGGCGCGCGCAAACGTATCGAAATCAGAGGCGGCCAAAGAAGCGGCGGTGCTTCAATACATCGAGTCGGTGCACAGCGGGTACGGCGACGTATCGAATGCGCTGGTTGCATACAAAGATGATCGGCAGTACGCGATCGATCAAGCCGTCAATGCGGCCGCAGCGATCCAATCACTGACACTTGCGAATATGCGCTTCGACGCTGGAATCACATCGTTTCTCGAAGTGCTGGACAGCGAAACTCGCTCCTACGCTGCGCAGCTCTCTGCATCGCAGGCAGAATTGAAGACGCGCCTCGATCTGGTGCAGCTGTACAAAGCTCTTGGCGGCGGCTGGCAGCCGGAGCCGACAGCTCAAGCGACCTCGCACCCACCTGCGCACTAGGTGTAAGCTGCGGACACCGACGATATGGGGGCTAGCTAGTTTCCCGAAGGCGGAGTTTGCGGTCGCACAAGGTACAGTCCAAGCGACGGGCTGAAGTTCAGCGACGGCGGGCGCGCGAAGTCGAGCTTCTTCGCGTAGATCTCATCAGGCGTACCGGTGGACACGTGGGCGCAATAGAGAATCGCTGGGAAGCGCGAGATATCAGCGAGTTGCAACTCAGACCAATAGCCGCCCGCTGCCTTATGTGTCGTCACGGTCCATCCGGCTGGTGGCGAAGCGGGCGGATTCGACGGATCAAATCCCGTGAAATAGGTTTGTAGCGCTCCAAGCAGAGTAACGGCGGTCGGTTTCACCTCATCAGTGCATTGGGAGCCCGCGGTCAGCTCAAACGGCTGCGCCGGCGGCGTCGCCGGCAGTTTGTACAGGCGAAACTGTTCTTGACCCGCCACTTGCTGTTGGCGCACGAAATACAATCCAGCCTCCGGCGCGTAGGCTAGCGGGAAACGATTGAATGCGCTTGTCGGCGGGATGTAGAGGTTGAGCTGTTTGGCTGCGTCCGCGCTGCCGACGTGCAGCGGCGCGCAGGAGATGAAGCTGCGGATCGACCCGGCCTTAGTCTGTGTGAAGACGAGCGCGTACGAAGTGTCTGTCTTGTGATAGGCGACGTCGACGCCGTCGATCGCAGGCGCGTTGGCAGGCGCCGCCACAGGATACCCGGATTCTGTCTTGCTCGCATCGACCGCGGCGACGTAGGCTTTGATCTGGTCGAGCAGCGGCTTGACCGCCTTCGCATTTTCAGACGTGCACGATTGTCGCGAAGTGTCGGGATCGAGCGCGTTGGTCGGCGATGTGTTGGTCAGTGCGGGCAGCGAGGCGAATCCGCCACCCTGCGGCCCACCTCCACCACCTGGTCCGCCTCCCGGCCCAAATCCGCCGCGGCGTCCACCCTGTCCGGTATTAGCAACGAGCAGTGTCGGCGTGAGATTCGCTTGCGGCACGTTGCCGAGCTTGACGGTATACGTGACCGAGAGCTGACGCGGCGAGAGCGGCCGCGCGGTCGTGGGCACCAGCGTGCCGCCGGCAGTCTCGAGCGGTACTGAATTCGCCGACGACGCGAAATCGTACCCGTACTTGTCGAAGATGTTCGTCTCCGCTACCGTTATCGTTCCCTTTGGCAGCGTCATCGCGACGCCGGCGTCCGCCGTGATGTAACCCGGCAGATTGTACTGGTTATTTGACGATGCGAAATTCGCGTTGAAGAGACCCTCGACGTCTGAATGCCGCGCCTTATAGTCGAGCGTGAGACCGCCGGTGTGCATCGGCACGTTGTTGACCTGATTGCCTGAGATCACGACCGAAAAGGGATTGTCGATGCGCGGATCGGCTGAATTCGCGACCACTTGCGTGATGTTGTAGTAGCCCTCGGCCACAAGATTCGTGCCGACACGCATCCCGCCCGTCAACTGCGCGCCCTGGTACACCCGCTGGACATTGGCGACCGTTTGCGAGATGTAGAGATTCGTGGGGCCCAGCGGCAATGTCGTGCCGCAGCCGGCCGATGACTGATAGATCGCCTGCGCAAGCGCAAAATAGCCAGGCGGGAAATAACCGGGCGGCAAGACGGATGCGTTGACTTGCGTGTTCAGCAAGACGTCGTTTTGGATCTGTTGGTAGAGCGTTGCGGCGAGCTGGCCGGCCCCGATACGGCGCTGGTAGGTCAAACGATACGAGACCGAGCTTGAGGCTTGCGGCGAATCGCCGGGACCCGAGCCATACGCGAGCCCCGCGTTGCAATCGAAGCGCAGCGACGCGGGATCGGTCAACGGGATCGCGTGTGAAAAGCCCGCAGGGCCGCCGCCGCCGATGTCAATGCTGCCTGCGAACGAATCAAACGACGTCGGCGTCCACACTGCGCCCGCGCCGCCGATCGCCGAGTTTGACGTCTGCGGCGAAAAACTCCATCCGGCATGCGCGCTGAGCGTCAGCTTGGGGCTTGACTCGATCTTGTCGAGGAGCTGGATCGTGCTGTAATCCGAGATGCTCGACGCGTTGGAGAACGGCGACGTGGAAGATAACAGGCCCGTCGTCGTCAGGTCGGCGTGCGAGGTCGTCGCCTGGATCGAGAGTGTGTGCCGCTCGCGCGAGGGCAGCACCGCCGTGAGCGTTGCGCCGCTCGAGCGGCTATTCGTCAGCGTGCCATACGGCGAGGGAATCCCGTCCACGAACCGGTTGAGCAGATTGCGGTTGTAATTCGAATCGGTGTAGAACATCGCGAACTGCACGGCGACCGCGCCGACGAGTGCCGTGTCGGTCAGCGTCCCCAAGTCGAGGTGGCGATCGCTGTAGTTATTGGGACCGTAACCGCAGGGGACGGGGCCCGTGAAGCGATTGCAGATGAGATCGCTGTAGCCGTTGGTCGACACATACGTCGCGGTCAACGTCTGAGCGCTGCCGAGCGGCGTGCGGATCTTGAACAGCGTGCCGCCCGTGTCGTTGGCGCCCGCGTGTGTGTAGTAGAGCCCGCTCGCGTCCAAATATGTCAGCCCGTTGAGCGCGCTGTACGTGCCGCGGCTTGCCTGCGTCAGCGCGATGCCGACGTTGCCAGTCGTGCCCGACAGCGACAAAATGCCGGACGCATTGCCGAACGTACCATACGCAGCCGTAAGCGTGCCCTGCCATGTCAGCGTCGGATCGACCGAACGAAACCCCACGCTGCCGCCGAGCGAGCCGGCACTCGGCCCATAGCTGACGCCCGCGCTGCTGAACAGGTCGGAGTTGACAGAGCGCAGGTCGCCGGCGACGCCCGGCGCGTTCATCGGTATCCCGTCCAGCGTGAGGCTGGTCTGCGAGGGGTCGTGACCTTCCAGCGAGACCGTCACTTGCGAATCCGAATCGCCGGAGGCGTCGGTCGAGATCGTGACACCGGAGATCTTGCCCAGCGCGTCGGTCAACGTGCTCGACAACTTGCGCACGGCGCTGTTCTCGTTCACGGGCGTCGAGCTAATGACTGCACTCGAGCGAACCGTGACTGTTCCCAACGACCTGACCGCTGGTTTCGCAAGCGCGACCGCGACCGTGACAGCACGACCTTCGAGCACCTCGAACTGTGCCGAGGTGACTGACTCGTACCCGTTCTTGATGATCCGCGCTCTATAGATCCCTGGCGGCACGTCGGTGAAGTGCACGCTGCCGTCGGGCTGCGAGAGCTCGCTTGTCAGCACCGCACCATC
>DASRXC010000062.1:0-3582 GCA_035654355.1 Binatus sp. (SeqCode) | reverse complement strand
AAGGCCATAATAGTCCGCGGGGTGAGTGAGATGGGCGAAACCGAGTCGATGCAGCCGATCCAAGAAGCTCTCGACGCCGACACGCTCTAGCACGCGTACTGCAGGAACGTTCAGCGAATCGGCGAGCGCGATGCGCACGCGCACCGGACCTTGGAACGTCTCGCTGTAGTCGACCGGTGTGTACAGCTTCGCACCCGGAATCGCGTAGCGCGCCGGCACGTCGGCGAGAATCGTGTTCGGTTCGATCGCGCGACTTTCGAGCGCCAACTCGTATAGGAACGGTTTGAGCGTCGAGCCCGGTTGACGCAGTGCCTGGACGCCGTCGTTGCTGCCCTGATGCGCGGCTGAGAAATAATCAGGCGAGCCGACATACGCGAGCACATCGCCGGTGTGGTTGTCGAGCACGATCGCTGCCGCGGCGTGCACATTACGCGAACTGAGCGCACCGATCACATCGCGCATCTGCGCTTCGACGAATTCTTGAAGCGGCCGGTCGATCGTTGTGCGCACGCGCGTGGTGTGCGGCGGCAGCTGTGTGCCAAGCCAGAACAAGTAGTGCGGCGCCGCGACGATTCCGCGCCCGCGTGGCTGAAGCAAGAGCTGTTCGCCGATGGCACGTTCAGCCTGGCTGCGCGAGATAAACCCTGACTTCACCATCCGATCGAGAACGTACGCTTGGCGCTCCTTGAGCGCGCTCGCATGTGCGTAGGGATCGAGTCCTATCGGATCATTGGGAAGCGCAGCAAGCGCGCTGGCCTGCGCGAGATCGAGCTCGCGCGCTGGAACGCCGAGATACGTTCGCGACGCAGCCTCCACCCCGTAGATGTTGCCGCCCATCGGCAAGCGGTTGAGATACGCCTCGAGGATCTGCGCGCGGTTCATGCCGGCGCTGATGCGCCACGCCGTCCAGATCTGTTCCAATTTCCCCGGCACAGTGCTCGGCGCGCCGCTGACCATGCGCGCGAGCTGCATCGTGATCGTCGAACCGCCTGACACGAAGCGATGAGCTCGCACTGCTTCATACACCGCGCGCGCGAGCGCGCGATAATCGACCGGCCCGTGCTCGTAGAAATGCGCGTCTTCTGCCGCGACGATCGCATGTGCGAAGAGGGGCGACACGGCGTCGAGCGACACGGCGGCAGTATGTTCTTGATCGCGCGCGAGCAGCGTGCCCAGCGGTAGGCCGTTGCGGTCGGTGAATTCGACGGCCTGGCTATCCTGTGCGAGGTCGCGCGCGTGAATCGGAACGACGTACGGCACAAGCCGCACGAGAAGGAACAGTGCTGCTGCAGACGCGAGCACCAGCGCGCCGTTATTCCGCCCCATCTTTGTAGAGGTCACCGCCCCACCTCAGAGCGCCTAGCTGGATTCGACGGAGATTTCCGTTTCGTTCGGCCGAGTCCATTGCGTCGCGGCAGCGCACCCGATGACGACGAGCGCGGCGCCGATCGTGAGCGCGCTAATCCGCTCTCCCAGGATGAGCGCAGACCAGCCAAGCGTGAGAACCGGCTGGATAAGGCCGAGCTGGCTCGTGTACGCGACGCCTGCCAGCACGAGGCCGCGGTACCACGGCAAGAAGGCCAAGAACTGGCTGATCACAGCGACGTAGCCGAAACACAACCACGCCTCAGTCGTGCCGTGCGGAAAGCCCTTCGTGACAAGCACTGCGCTTATGGGAATGGCGAGCACCGGCAAACAGAAGACCAACGCCCACAAGATCACGCGGAAACCGCCGATTTCTTTGGCGATACGGCTTCCCTCAGCATATCCGATCGCACCGCCCATCGTCGCGATCAGCAGGAGCAGGTCGGCGAATTGCGGATGGCCCGCGCCTTCCACGGCGGCGAACAGCAAGACTGCGAGCACACCGGCGCCACTCGCGATCCAAAACGGCACTGGTGGACGTTCGCCGACCATCAGCACCGCCATCACCGCGGTCGCTGCAGGCAGCAACCCCACGACGACCGCGCTGTGCGCTGACGGGAGAGTGCGCAACGCGAAAGCTGAGAACAACGGAAAGCCGATCGTCACTCCCTGCGAGACAATTGCGATCCCTTTCCAATGGCAGCGCTCAGGCAACGGCTCGCGCGTGATCAACACCACGCACAGCGCGATCAGGCCTGCCACGACACCGCGCCCGAATCCGATGAACTCCGGCCCAAGCTGAGGCACGGCAATGCGTGTCGCCGGCAGCGTGACACTGAAACACAGCACGGCGAGCAGGGCGAGCGAGATGCCTTCTACACGATCTTTCATTGTCCGAGGAAGGCCCTTACCCCGGGCGATTCCAAGTCCTTTGCACATGTGGCCACGGTTTGTCGTGATGACAATAGTGCTGCTCGTATCGTCTGTCGCACCGGCTCGCGCCGCGACCGGATCAGTCGCCGGCGTCGTGCGCGACACGACCGGCACGCCAATCGCGGGCGCGCAGATCACGCTGCAAGGGTCGACGAAACGCTATACCGCGACGGCCGACGTGCACGGCGCGTTCGCGATGAGCGCGGTCGACGAAGGCACGTACGGACTCGCGGTGCGCGCGCCCGGCTTCGCGCCGATCGGCAATCGTCAGATCACTGTGACCGCCGGTGCGGTCGGGCAGATCGAAATCGCATTGACGCGCGCGACGACCAACGGCGTGGCGACATTGGGCAGCGTGACGGTCAACGGCTCGAGCGCGCTGTCGCGTTCGTCAGCGCCCACGGTCGAACTCAATCCGCAAGCGTTGGCCTCACAAGGCGCGTGGCAACTGACCGACGTGTTAGGGCAGCAGCTCGAGGCGACGATGGTGCACGAGCAAGGTGGAGCGCCTGGCCTACCGCAGACCCTCGCGCTGCGCGGCGGAGATCCGCAAGAAACGCTCGTCGACATCGACGGTCATCAGCTGAACAACGAAAACACCGGCGATTTCGATCTCGAACTGCTCGATCCGGGCGAATTCGCAGGCGTGCAGATCGTGTACGGCGTCGGTCCTTCATCGCTCGTCGGCGCGGATTACGAGGGCGGCGCCGTCAACTTCCGCACCATCGAACCGACCGCGCGCTCGCAGGGACTGCTTCGCTTTTCGTACGGCAGCTTCAATACGTTCGGAGAAACGATTGAAGCGACCGGCACCGATGCGCGCATCGGCTACGCGCTGCTGTATCGGCGCTTCACGACGCAAGGAGAGGTCAACGACTATCCCATTGTTACCGCGCTGCCCGCTCCCGGCGTCCCTGCGCAGACCGCGATCGTCGGTTCGAACATCGACGCGACGACGGCGTTGGCAAAAATTCGATACTCGTTCGCCGGCAGCGCGGGGTTCGTCGAGGCAACGTTTCGCGATACGGCGGCCTATCGAAATCTGTCAGCCCCTTTGAGTTCGCCGGACAACGCAAACGACTTCGGGCCCAATGCGCCATTCACGCAAGTCAATTTCCCGGGAGCCGCGGTGCTCACGACCGCGCCGGCATACGGGCTGGATCTGCAACTGCCGCTCGGCCGAAAGGGTTCCGAGGGCGAGTGGCCATCGACGTTGAGCTTCAGCCATCTCACCAACCTGAGCGATCAATCGGTCGAGAACATCCCACCAGACCTCAATCCGTA
>DASRXC010000061.1:0-3674 GCA_035654355.1 Binatus sp. (SeqCode) | reverse complement strand
GGCATCCTGCGCGACGGGATGGATTATCGGGGCTGCCTCTACGCAGGTATCATGATGACCGCGAACGGGCCGTACGTGCTCGAATTTAACGCGCGTTTCGGCGACCCCGAGACGCAAGTCGTCCTCCCGCGCCTGGAATCGGATCTCTTTGAGTTGCTGTACGCGATCGCGACAGCTCAGGAGCCCGCCGCTCCGCTCTTTACGCAAAAGGTCTGCGCCGGCGTCGTCGTCGCCTCGAGCGCGTACCCTGAACGCTCCGATCCTGTGGATAACTTGCCACTGCCGCCCGCACAGGATGGGGTCGCCTATTTCTGGGGCGGCTCTAAGGTTGCGGGCAGCACTGTCAGCTCGGCCGGTGGCCGCGTGTTGACGGTGACGGCGCTCGGCGAAACGATCGAGATCGCGCGAACGCGCGCGTACGCAGCGTGCGCGGCGTACGCCGCCGCCACACCCAAGCCGGAACGATTGCGATATCGTTCCGACATCGCGCAGCGCGCGGTCACTCGGTGAGGGGTACACCCGACCAGGTCGCTGTGGTAAAATAAAGCCATGAAGCGCCCCGTCCCGGCATCCGTCACGCCGTACGAAGGCTGGCAAGCGAAGGCCGGCGACGACGCCGTTCACGACGCGTGCGGGGTCTGCGGAATATTCGCACCGGGCGAGGACGTCGCCCGGTCTACGTTTTTCGCCCTTTATTCATTACAGCACCGCGGTCAGGAAAGCGCGGGCATCGCCGTGTCCGATGGGCAGACGCTGCGCTGTCACAAAGACATGGGGCTGATCTCGCAGATCTTCACGGAAGAGATGCTGGAGTCGCTGCCCGGCCATCTCTCCGTCGGCCACACGCGCTATTCGACCACGGGCTCCTCAATCGTCTATAACGCGCAGCCACTGCTCACGCACACGGAGATCGGGCAGTTCGCGCTCGCGCATAACGGCAATCTCGTGAACATCGCGGAGCTGCGCGAGCAGCTCAACGACACGCTCGTACCCACCTCGAATTCGGATTCCGAAGTAATTGCGCGCCTCATTTCGCAAGCCGCGCACGGCTCGATGGAGGAGCGCATTGAAGAGGTCATGCGCCGCTGCGTCGGGGCGTTCTCGATCGTGCTGGCCACCGAATCGCAGCTCTTCGGCTTCCGCGATCCGTGGGGCGTGCGGCCGCTTTGTGTCGGTAAGTATGGAAGCGGCTATGCGCTGGCGTCTGAGTCATGCGCACTGGCGACCATCGGTGCGGAGTTCCTGCGCGAGGTCAAACCCGGCGAGATCATCACCATCGACAAGGACGGGTTGCGCAGCCGCATGGTCGAGACCGACGTCAAGCCCGCTAATTGCATCTTCGAATATATCTATTTCTCGCGGCCTGACAGTCAAGTGGCCGGCCGCGAGCTGTATCTCGCGCGCTATCAGATGGGCCGCAATATCGCCAAAGAAGCCCCGGTCGATGCCGACGTGGTCATGGGCGTGCCGGACAGCGCGACCGCCGCCGCGATCGGATACTCTGACGAGTCGGGCATCCCATACATCGAAGGGCTGATGAAGAACCGTTACATCGGGCGGACATTCATCAACCCCGACCAGCGCATGCGCGTGCAGGGCGTGAAATTGAAATTCAATCCACTGCACGCGAACCTTTCAGGCAAGAGCGTCATCCTCATCGACGACTCGATCGTCCGCGGCACGACGACGAAACAGCTCGTCGCGCTGCTGCGCAAGGCGGGCGCCAAGGAAGTGCATGTGCGGGTCACGTGCCCGCCCATGCGACATCCGTGCTTTTTGGGCGTCGACACTGCGACCTACGACGAGCTGATCGCCGCGAACATGAGCGTGCCCGAGATCCAGCGCTCGATCAACGCGGATTCGCTGGCCTATCTCAGCGAGGAAGGGCTGGTCGCGTCGACTGCGCGCGAGCGCAAAGAATTTTGCATGGGCTGCTTCACTGGCCGCTATCCGCAGGGCATTCACGAAGAGCTCGGCGGACGCGTGCGGGAACCCGAGAAAGTCAAAGTCTGAAGCCGGACCTGGACGCCTCGCCGCCGCGCGCGTACCGGTATTTCTTTTTCGCATTGCTCGCCCTGGTCGTCACGGCGCCGCTCGCCTCTGCAGCCTATGCGCACGGCGCCTTCACGATCGCGACGCTCATCGTCGTGATCTGTCTCGGTGTTTGGGCGATGTGGAGAAACCCGACGGTTCGCTTCGCTGCTATCGCTCTTGGGGTGCCGACAGTCGCTGCCGGCATCATCGACGCGATCGACCCGGGCAGCGGGGCAACCCGCGTGTTGTTGTTCTTCGGGGTGCTCTTCTTCGGACTGGCGATTGTGCGTGTTTTCGTCCGCGTGGCGGATCTGAAAACGGTCACCGAGGACTCGCTGTACGGCGCAGGGTCAGTGTACCTCATGATTGGTCTCGGCTATTCGTTCGCCTACTACACGATATGGAAGTATGCGCCCGACGCATTTTACACAGCGTTGACGAATGCCGCCGGCCGGCTGACCGGTTGGCCAGACTTCGTCTATTTCAGCTTTACGACGCTCGCGACGGTCGGCTACGGCGACATCACCCCGGTGGGCCCGCTCGTGCGCTCGGTCGCGGTGCTTGAGATCATCACCGGCGTGTTCTTCACCGCCGTCATCATCGCACGTTTGGTCAGCCTGTACCGGCGCTAGGACGGAAGAACCGAACCACCTCTTGAACCCCGGCGCTCTCGCTTTTACGTCAGGGAGACGAAGCAGATGCAGCTCGCAATGATCGGGTTGGGACGCATGGGCGGCAACATGGTGCGCCGGCTGATGAAGCACGGCCACGAATGCGTCGTCTGGGACCGTATGCCGTCAGTCGTACAGACTTACGAAAAAGATGGGGCGACGGGCGCAACATCCATGCAGGACCTCGTCGCCAAGCTTAGCAAGCCGCGCGCGATCTGGATGATGATACCGGCCGGAATCGTCGACGAGTGCATCTCAGGCATCGCGCCGTTGCTCGACGCGGGCGACATCATCATCGACGGCGGCAATTCGTACTACATCGACGACATCGCCCGCTCGAAGCAACTGCGCACCAAGGGCATCGAGTACGTCGACGTCGGCACGAGCGGCGGCGTGTGGGGACTCGAGCGCGGCTACTGCATGATGATCGGCGGGTCGGAATCCATCGTCAAACACCTCGATCCGATCTTCAAGGCGCTCGCCCCCGGCATCGGCGACACGCCGCGCACACCGGGCAGGCCGTCGGGAAAAGGGACGGCCGAGGAAGGTTACTTATACTGCGGCCCGAACGGCGCGGGCCATTTCGTCAAGATGGTGCACAACGGGATCGAGTACGGCTTGATGGCTGCCTATGCCGAGGGCTTCGGTGTCTTGCAGATGGCGGACATCGGCAAGCAAACGCATGCCGCGGATGCCGAAACGACACCATTGCGCGATCCGGAGTATTATCAGTACGATCTTAACCTTGCCGACATCGCCGAAGTGTGGCGCCGTGGCAGCGTCATCGCATCGTGGCTACTCGACCTCACCGCGCAGGCGCTGATTAACGATCCGCAACTCAGCCAATTCCAAGGTCGCGTGGCCGATTCGGGCGAGGGGCGGTGGACGATCAAGGCGGCCATCGACGAGGCGGTTCCAGTGCCGGTGCTGACGACCGCGTTGTACCAGCGATTCGACTCGCGCGGCAAC
>DASRXC010000060.1:0-29022 GCA_035654355.1 Binatus sp. (SeqCode) | reverse complement strand
CCATAGAGCGGCGCCAGCGCGATGAAGGCGCCGATGCAACCGGCGACCCCGATGCCGTACAGCACGACGCGTGGGATCGACCGGCCGATCAGGTCGACGAGCAACACGATAAGGCCCGTGATCACGAGCACCGTGATCGGCGCGAGAATGCTGAAATCGAAGTTGACGCCGTAGAAGGTCATCGCGGCGCCACCATCGCGGTCGCGTGTCCGATATCAGGATTCTGCGAGGGGGTGCGATCGTTCAACCACGCCGGCCACACGCCCAAGAAGAAGATGGCGGCGAGCAGTGGCGCGACGAGCGCGAGCTCACGCGGCCGCAAGTCGCGCGGCGGAGGCACGTCGCCGGGCACGCGCAACGGGCCATGCATCGTGCCCTGGAGCAAGCGCAAGACGTAGACCGACGCGAGCACGATCGTGAACAGGGCGAACGAGGTGTAGACTGGTTGCGTCTGCCAAGAGCCGATGAGGATCAAGAACTCACCGGCGAACCCCGAGAGACCGGGCAACCCGAGCGCGGCCATGCCGGCGATCAGCATGTACACCCATAACCGCGGTGCGACCGCGGCGAGGCCGCCGAACGACGCAAGCTCGTTCGTGCCCGTGCGCTCTTCGATGAAGCCGACGAGCAGGAAGAGCGCCGCCGCGATGACGCCGTGGCTGACGATCATCAGAATGCCTGCGGGCAGCGATGTGAAGTTGAACGCGAAGAGCGCGAGCAGCACAAAACCGAGATGCGAAAGCGATGAATAGGCGACCAGCGTTTTGGCGTTGCGCTCGGCGATCGCGAGCAGCGCGCCGTAGACGATGCTGCAGGTCGCGAGCACGAGAAGCGCCGGCGCGAAGTAGTGCGCGGCGTCGGGGAACAACGGAAGCGCGAACACGATGAAGCCGTACAGACCGGCCTTGCTCTGCACGCCCGAGATGATCGCGACCAGCGACGGCGGCGACTCCGTATACGCCGCCGGCATCCATGCGTGGAACGGAAACACCGGCGTCTTAATCAAGAATGCGAGTGCGAACGCGGCGAACAACCAGCGCTGGAGCTCCGCGCTCAGCGCGAACGAGCCGCCCAGCACCTCGAACGTGTGCGTGTGCAGTACCAGGCCGATGACGCCTGCCAGCAGCACAAGCCCGCCGGTGAGATTGTAGATAAGGTAACCCCACGCGGCGCGCCGCGCCTGTGGGCCCGTCGCATACGCGACGAGCGCGAGGAACACCGGGATCAGCATGAGATCCCAATAGATGTAGAACAACAGCAGGTCGCCGGCGGTGAACAGGCCGAGCAGCGTCCACTCGAATAGCAGCAGCAGCACGAGGTAGCCGCGCAACCGCGCCACATCGCGATACGAGAACGCCGACCAGACGGCCGGAATCGCGACGAGCGTCGTGAGCAGCACGAACCACAAGCTGATGCCGTCGACGCGCACGTGGTAGGCCGCGCCGACCGCGCCGTGGATCCAATCCGAAACCTCTTGGACGGGAGAGCCTGGGGCGGCCGGCAGCAGCACGCACGACAGCGCGAACGTGCCCACGGTACCTGCAAGCGCGATGCCCTTGAGCAGGCTCGTGTTGGTGCGCGGCACCAGCAAGAGCGCGATCGCGAACAGCGCAGGCAAAAATACGAGCACGCTGATCATGGCGCCGCTCCCACGGCGGCGCCGTGCGCGACAAACAGATAGATGAAGAGCAACAAGACTGCGCCGACGACGAACGTCAGGCCGTAACGCCGCAGATAGCCCGTCTCCCAGCGGTTAGACAACGAAGCGAAGTAGCCGCCGGCGCGTAGCGCGAGCGCGGGCAGCGAATCGATCGCATCGACTTCGAACGCGTCGCGCAGCCATTGCGCGAACGCCAGCACCGGCCACTCGAACAGCCAGTGGTAGATCGTGTCGAAATAGTACGCGTTTGACAGCAGCGCATGAAGCCCGCCGAGCGAACGGTGAAACGCTGCGGCGATCTGTGGCCGCCACTGATACGCGATCCACGCGAATGCGATGCCGGCGACCGCGATCAACAGCAGCCCAAGCGAAAGCGCGCCGCTGAACTCAGCCATGCTCTGCGGCAGGCGCGCATCGCCGAACGTCGAGCTCAACATCACGGACAATTCATCGTGATGCGGCAGCACGATCCAGCCGCCGATCAGCGATAGAACCGCGAGGATCGCGACCGGCACTGTCATCGTCCGTTCGGTCTGCGCGTGCACCTCATGATCGCCGCGATACGCACCCGTCAAGAAGGTCAAGAACACCAGGCGGAACATGTAGAAGCCCGTCAAGCCCGCAGTAATCACCGCCAACACGAACAGCCACGGGTGGTGCGAGTTGAGCACTGCGTCGACGACGGCGTCTTTGGAGAAGAACCCGGCGAACGGGAAGATGCCGGCGATCGCGACGGTGCCGACCAAAAACGTCCAGTACGCGAACGGCAGCCGAGCTGCAAGCCCGCCCATCTTGCGGATATCCTGTTCGCCGCCCAACGCGTGGATGACGATGCCCGCCGACATGAACAACAGCGCCTTGAAGAACGCGTGCGTCATGAAGTGGAACGCGCCGGCGGCGTATGCGCCGACGCCGACGGCAAGGATCATGTAGCCGATCTGACTCATCGTCGAGTACGCAAGCACGCGCTTGATGTCGTATTGGACGCAGCCGATGGTCGCGGCGAACAGCGCCGTGACGCCGCCGATGACAGCGACGAGCTCTGCGGCCGCGGGCGCGTTGTCGTAGATCGGATGCGCGCGCGCGATCAGATAGACGCCTGCGGTGACCATGGTCGCCGCATGGATGAGCGCGCTCACCGGCGTCGGGCCTTCCATCGCGTCGGGCAGCCAGGTCTGCAGCGGCAGCTGGGCGGACTTGGCGACGGCGCCGAGCAGCAACCACACCCCGATCCAGGTGAGCGCAGACGTGCCGATCTGCGACACGTGTCCGAACACGTTCTGATATGCGACGCTGCCGACGTGCGCGTACATGAGGAACATCGCGATCATGATGCCGACGTCGCCGATGACGTTCATGATCAGCGCTTTTCGTGCGGCGAGCACGGCGACCGGCCGGTCGTAATTGAAACCGATGAGCAGGTACGACGCAAGGCCGACGCCGCCCCAGCCGACCAACAGCCACAAGAAATTGTCGGCCATCACCAGCAGCAGCATCGTGAACACGAACAGGTTCATGTAGGCGAAGAATGTGCGATAGTTCTTGTCCGACGCCATATAGCCGACGGAGTACACGTGGATGAGCAATCCGACGCCGGTGATGATGAGCATCCAGAGCAGCGACAGAGGGTCGATGAGCAGCCGGAAGCTGATGATCAGGTCGGGCGGCAAGTGCGCCCAGTAGCCGACGAAATTGCTGTGCGCGTAGATCGCTTGCTGCGCGGGCGACAACGGCAAGATGACCATTGCGGCGCCGACCGTGAGCACGAACGAAAGCCCGATGGACAGACAGCCGATGAACGCCGACGCGCTGCGGTGCGCGTACGGGCCGAAGAACGCGATCGTCGCCGCACCGATGAGCGGGAAAAGCAATATGAGGGGCACCGCCCCTAAGAAGAAGTCGGCCATCAGCCTCTCATCACCGAGATGTCGTCGACGTCGGCGTTCTCACGCCGGCGGAACACCATGACGACGATCGCCAGCGCGATCGCGGCTTCGGCGGCGGCGACCGTGATGACCAAGAACGCGAACACCTGGCCGCTCATATCGATGAAGTTGCGCGCGAAGGCGATGAAAGCGAGATTGCCGGCGTTCCACATGAGCTCGATCGCCATGAGCATCGTGATCGGATTGCGGCGCAGCAGAAAGCCGATGACGCCGATGATGAAAAGCACGGCGGATAGCTCGAGGTACAGGTTGAGCGGCACCTGCGGCATGGTTAGAAGCGCAGCTCCTTCCTGCCGGCCATCATGACGACGCCGACGATCGCGATGAGCAGGATGAACGCGGTGACCTCGAATGCGAACACGTGCGTCGTCAACAGCTGCTGCCCGAACGTCGCGACGCTGCCGAGGTCGAGCACCGGTGCGCTAGCGGATTGCGACCACGCGACGCGCAGACCGGCCGACATGATCAGCAACGCGGCCAGACCCGCCACGACTGACGGCGCGGTCTGGAAGGCGAGACGGCCGCGGCCTTGCTCGATCGGCTCCGCGCCGATCGTCAGCAGCGCGATGACGAAGAGGAACAAGACGAGGATCGCGCCGGCGTAGATGATGATCTGCATCATCGCCAAGAAGTCGGCGTTGAGCGTCAGGAAGAGCACCGCGAGCGCCGCGAAGTTGACGATCAGGCCGACGACCGAGTGCACTGGTTGGCGGCTGGAGATCGTCCAGATGCCAGTCGCGATTGCGACCAGCGCGCAGATCCAGAACAGAACAGTCATCGCGACTCCGGCCGAGCGGGCTCCGCCGCTCCTGCGTTGGCCCCGACCACGCCTGGATCGGTTTCGACGGCGGATTCGGTGTTGGCAAGATGCTGCGTGTACGGATCGCGCACCACGAGCTTGTCTTTGCCGAACACGAGCCGCTGGCGCGTGAAGTCGGCGATGTCGAAGCGCGGCGTCAGCACGATCGCATCGGTCGGGCACGCCTCTTCGCACCAGCCGCAGAAGATGCAGCGCAGCATGTCGATCTCGTACCGATAGCCGTAGCGCTCGCCCGGCGACACCGGCTTCTTCGGATCGTTCTCGGCGCCGATGACCGTGATCGCGTTGGCAGGACACGCGACCGCGCACAGCTCGCAGCCGATGCAGCGCTCCATCCCATCGTCGTACTTGCGCAGTTCGTGCACGCCGCGAAAGCGCTCGGGATGCGGATATGGCTCGCGCGGATAGTCGATCGTCGCCTTCTTGCGGAACAGATACTTCAGCGTAGTCGCCAAACCGATGACAATACCGACGGCGGCTTTGAATGGATTGATCATGCGCCGCTTCCATGCAGCGCGACAAGCACCGCGGTCACGAGCAGATTGAGCGCCGCCACTGGCAGCAGCACCTTCCAGCCGAAGGCCATGAGGCGGTCGTAGCGCAGGCGTGGCAAAGTCGCGCGCAGCCAGATGAAGACGAAGAGCAAGAACGCGACTTTGACCAAGAACCACAGGATCGTCAGCCACGGCACGACGCTGACGAACGGTCCGTCGCCGCCGCCCAAGAACAACAACGTTCCGATTGCGGACACGGTGATCATGTTGACGTACTCGGCGACGAAGAACGTGCCAAAACGCAAACTCGAGTACTCGGTGTGGAAGCCGGCCACGAGCTCGGTCTCCGCCTCAGGCAGGTCGAACGGCGCGCGGTTCGTTTCGGCGGTCGCGGTGATGCCGTAGATCAAGAACGCGATGATCTGCGGGATGATAAACCACACGTGGTGCGCGCTCTGCGCGCTGACGATGCCGTGCAAATCGGTCGTGCCGGCGAGTATGAGCACTCCGACGATCGAGAGCCCCATCGCGAGCTCGTATGAGATGAGCTGCGCCGTCGAACGAATCGCGCCGAGCAGCGGCCACTTCGACTGCGATGACCAGCCGCCGAGCGCGATGCCGTAGACGCCGATCGCGCCCATCGCGAGCAGGAACAAGATGCCGACGTTAGGGTTGGCTATCGAGATCGGTGTGCCGTCGGGGAACGTGCCGAACGGGATGATCGCGTAGGCCATGAGCGCCGTCAGCACCGCAAGCGCGGGGGCGATCTTATAGATGAACGGATCCGCGGTCGCGGGCGTGAGGTCTTCCTTGAGCACCAGCTTGACTGCATCGGCGGCTGGCTGCAACAAGCCCCATGGTCCACACCAGATCGGTCCGACTCGCAACTGGAACCACGCGAGCAACTTGCGCTCGAACAGCATGAGGTACGCGAATGCGGTCACGACGATGAAGATCAAGATGCCGGCTTTGATCGCGATGGTCACGATGAGCGCGATAGTTGGATTCATGCCGTCGCCTTCTCTCGCAACGGCGCCGGTGTCACGGTGACGCGGCCGGTGCCCGATGCATCGAGCAGCCGGTTGACGGGCGCTTCGGGCATGTCCGCGGTCACGAGCACCGTGCCGACCGCCGCGCTCGTCCCGACGTTGGCGGCGACGGTGATCGACCCGTTCGGCCCGCTCAACGTCACGACGCGGTCCTGCGCGATGCCCAGCAGCAGTGCATCATCCTCATGGAAGCTCGCGCGCGGTTCCGGGCGCATGGGTGCAAGGCCGGGATCGTGCATCGAGGGTCCGCCGCCGGCGTACAGTTTGGGGACCGGGATGACGGTGAAGGTCTTGCGCTGCACATCGAGCGCGTCACGCTGCGGGGTCGCGAGCGCGTCTAGTTTGGGGCGCGCAAGCGGTTCCGCCGGCTTGGCCGCGCGTTCGGCGGCTTCCAAACGGGAGAAGAGCCAATCAGGATCGTCGAAGAGCTCATCTCGCTTGCCCAACGCGGCCGCGAGCGCCGAAAGAATCGCCGCATCGGTCGCGACGCCGACGGGCGCTTCGACCGCCTGCGCGAACGCTTGGCGCCGCCCTTCAAGATTGGTGACATGTCCGCGCTTTTCGAACTGAGACGCCGCCGCGAAGACGACGTCGGCGTAGCGCGCGGTCTCCGTGAGCACCTGATCGGCGACCACGAGGAAGGGCACGTTTTCTAACGCAGCGTGGGCCAGTGCGCCATCAGCGAAAGTCAGCACCGGATTTGCACCGGCTATGTACAATGCGTCGAGCTTGCCGGCCACGGCGGCCGTCAGCATTTCAGCGGTCGTCAGGCCGGGTTGCGCGATCGGTGCGTAGCCTGGTCCGAGGTTGGGCACGCATCCTGCTGCCTCGGCGCCGCGCGCGTTGCCTTGGCTGCCGACGACGAGAATGCCGGCGCGTTTGCCGGCGCCGCGCATCGTCTCCATCAAGCGCTCGAGCGCGCCGGCGGCAACGGTGTTGCGGCCGTTGTGAACCGCCACGATCTGGGCGGCACTCTGCAGCCTGCCCGCAAGATCAGTCGCGAATGGACCTTGCGGTTGCGAGCCGCGCCCGACTGCATCGGCGAGCGAATCCATGAGATCGCCGATCGCGCCGGCCGCATATTCAATGTAGTGGAACGGCACGGCAAGATCCGGTTTGAACGGTCCGACGAACACCAAATGCGCGCCGCGCCGCGCGACTGCTCGGCGGATCCTAAGGTCGAGAATCGGCGCCTGTTCGGGCGTGATCGCGCCGAACATGAGGATCAAGTCCGCGTCGTCGATGTCGCGCAGCTGCGCGCCGAAGCGCGCCGGCGATGCGTAACGCTGCAGCCGCGCGCGATGATCGATGTTGTTCGTCCCGAGCACTTTGCGCGCGAAGAGCTGCAATGCGTACGCTTCCTCGTCAGAAAGCCTACCGCCGCCGATGATGCCGGCGCGACCCGCGGCAGCGGCCTTGCTCAATTTTTCCGCAGTCAGCGTCACGGCTTCGGCAAACGACGCCCGTTTGAGGTCCGCATCGCGCCGCACCAGCGGCTCGCGCAAGCGCGACGGCTCATATAGATAGTTGAACGTATAGCGCCCGCGGTCGCAGATCCAGCCGCCGTCGACGTCCGGATTCTCGCGCGTGAACGTACGCATGACGTTGCCGAAGCGCGCGTCGACGCGGTAGTTGCACCCGACCGAGCATTGCGTGCATACAGAATCAGCGTGCGCGAGATCCCACGGCCGCGCGCGGAAGCGGTACGCTTTGCTCGTCAGCGCGCCTACCGGACAGATCTCGGTCGTGTTGCCCGAGAAGTACGAAGCATAGTCGCCGCCGTCAATCGTGCCGATCAGCGAGCTGTGGCCGCGCTCGACGACGACGAGATTCCGCTCCTGCGCGATCTCGTTGTCGAAGCGCGTGCAACGCCGGCACAAGATGCAGCGCTCTTCGTCCAAGACAATCGTCGGCCCAAGATCGACGCGCTTGGGCTTGTGCAGCTTTGGCTCTGTCAACCGGCTCGCGCCCGGCCCATATTCCATCGTGAAATCTTGAAGATCGCACTCGCCGCCCTTGTCGCAGATCGGGCAATCCAGCGGGTGGTTGAGCAGCAAGAACTCGAGCACGCCGCGTCGCCCTTCGGCGACCTTCGGCGACATCGTGCGCACGACCATGCCTTCGCTCACGCGCGTCGAGCACGCGATTTGCAGCTTGGGCGTCTTCTCGATCTCGACCAAGCAGATGCGGCACAGTCCGACGGGGTCCATCTTGGGATGATAACAATAGACTGGGACTTGCGTGCCCAGCGTCTTGGCGGCTTCGACGACGAGCGTACCATCCGGCACGGTGACCTCTTGGCCGTCGATGAGCAGCTTGACCATTTTGACGTCGCTCATGCGCGCATCCGATCGTTCATGCGACGACCGCTGCCATCGGCTTGAGCGGGCAGCCGCCATGCGCGACGTGCGCAGCGAACTCGTCCGGAAAACGCTTAAGCACTGACGCGAGGAACGGCATGATCGAATCGCCCAGCGGGCACAGATTTGTGCCGGTGATCGTGTTGTTGATGACGTTGAGCACGCGCAAATCTTCTTCGCTGCCTTCGCCCGCTTCAAGACGCGCGACCATGCGCGCGACCCACTGGCCGCCCTCGCGGCACGGCGTGCATTGGCCGCACGACTCGTGCTCGAAGAAACGCGTCAGCGTCCGCGCGCAGTTGACCATGCACGCGGTATCGTCCATCACGACGAAGCCGCCCGAGCCGAGCATCGTGCGTTTGGCGGCGAGCGAGTCGAAGTCGATCGCGACGTCGATGTCCTCCTCGAACAGCGCCGCTGACGACGCGCCGCCGGGCTGGAAAGCTTTGAGCGTGCGTCCAGGCAGCAGCCCGCCGCCATACTCTTCGATCAACTCGCGCGCGGAGATACCCAGCGGTATTTCGTAGTTCCCGGGCTTGCGGACGTGGCCGCTGACCGACATGATCTTCGGCCCTGGCGATTTCTCCGGGCCGATCTTGGCGAACCATTGCGCACCGCGGTCGACGATGTGCTTGACATAGCACAGCGTTTCGACGTTGTTGACGACGGTCGGCATGCCGTATAAGCCTGCGATCGCTGGGAATGGCGGCTTGAGACGCGGCTCGCCGCGCCGGCCTTCGATCGACTCGAGCTGCGCGGTTTCTTCGCCGCAAATGTAGGCGCCCGAGCCGCGATGCACGACGATATCGAGCGAGAAATCAGATCCGAGGATGCGGTCGCCTACATAATTGCGCGAGTGCGCCGCTGCAAGCGCGCGCCGGAAGATGCGCGAGCCCTCGAGGAACTCGCCGCGTATATAGGTGTAGGCTTGCTTCGCGCCCATCGCATAGGCGGAGATGACCAGACCCTCGATGAGCTGCAGCGGCGTCTTCTCGAGCAGCATGCGGTCCTTGAACGTTCCGGGCTCGGCTTCATCGCAGTTGCAGACCAGATAGCGCGGCCGGCCGTCTTTGGGCAAGAAGCTCCACTTGCGTCCGGTCGGGAAACCCGCGCCGCCGCGGCCGCGCAGATTCGACTCAGTGACGACCGCTGCGACCGCGTCAGGAGTCATCTCGCGCATGACCTTGCGCAGCACCGAGAAGCCGCCGCCGCGCTCGTAGACGTCGATGTCGGCGAGATCCATCTCGCCGATGCCTTTCATGATGACCGGTTCGAATGTCGGCATGCGCTTATTCCGCCGGCATCACCGGCTGCGGCGGCGCCGCTTGCCAGGATTCGAGCAATTGATCGAAGTTCGCCGGTGTCACGTCGTAATGATACTCGAGGTTATGCTGGAGGCACGGCGCCCGATCGCAGGCGGCCAGGCACTCGACCTCTTCGTAGTAGTATTGGCCGTCGGCCGACGTCTCGAGATGGCCGATCCCGAGCTTGCGCTTGATGTACGACTGCAGATCTTCGGCGCCACCCAACATGCACGACAGCGTGCGGCACACCTGGATGATATGCTTGCCCACCGGCTCCTTGAAGAGCAGCGTATAAAAGGAAGCGATCGACTCGACTTCGCCCGGCGTGATGCCGACCAGCTCAGCGGCGTCGCGCATCGCTTGCGCCGTCACGTAGCCGTCCTGCTCCTGGCAATACTGCAAGAAGGGGACGAGCGCCGACTGGGGCTTAGGATAGCGCGCCACCAGCTCCTGGCCGCGCGCCAAGCGCTCGGGCGTCATCGGTCGACCTCGCCGAACACGGGGTCGAGGCTGCCGATGATCGCGACGACGTCCGCGACGAGGTTGCCGATCGCAAGCTTCTTGAGCGCCTGCAAATTGTAGAACGACGGCGGCCGCCAACGCACGCGCCACGGCTTGTTGCCGCCCGCGCTCGTGACGTACATGCCGAGCTCGCCGCGCGGGCTCTCGACCGCCTGATAGACGTGCCCTTCGGGCACGTTGAATCCGGATGAGACGAGCTTGAAGTGGTGGATCAGCGCTTCCATCGAGTGCTGGATCTCGGTCTTGGGCGGCGCGAGGATCTTGCGGTCGTCGATCGTCACCGGGCCGTCGGGGAACTTCTCGCGCGCCTGCTTGACGATGCGCCACGCTTGGTACATCTCATCCAAGCGCACGACGAAACGCGCGTAGCTGTCGCCGCTCGTATGCGTGCAGATGTCGAAATCGTACGTCTCGTAGCCGCTGTACGGATACGCCTTGCGCACGTCGTAGGCCACACCGCTCGCCCGCAGGATCGGCCCGGTCATACCCCACGCGATCGCGTCTTGCGCGCTCAACTTGCCGACGCCGACGAGACGATCGATGATGATGACGTTCTTCTCAAGGATCGCGCGCATGTCGGTCAGCCGCTCGGGGAAACGCGCGATGAAGTCGTCCATCTTCTCGAGGAAGCCTTTGGGCACATCGATCGCCAGGCCGCCGACGCGGAACCACGATTGATGCATGCGCGCGCCCGTGACGAATTCCATGATCTCGAGGATGCGCTCGCGCATCTCAAACGCGTACATGAAGATCGACTGCGCGCCGAGATCCATCGCGTGCGTGCCCAGCTGCACGAGGTGGCTAGCGATGCGGGTGAGCTCGGTGAACATCACGCGCAGAACTTGCGCGCGCGGCGGGATGTTGTCGATGCCGAGCAGCCGTTCGGCGGCGAGCACGTAGCACAAGCTGTTTGAGAGCGGCGCGAGATAGTCGGCGCGATCGACGACCGTGACCGCCTGCTGCCAGAACAGGTTCTCGCACTGCTTCTCGATGCCGGTGTGCAGGAAGCCGATCTCCGGATCGGCGCTGACGACGGTTTCGCCGTCGAGGCGCAGCATGACGCGCAGGACGCCGTGCGTGCTCGGATGCTGCGGGCCCATTGAGAGCATGAGCGTGTCGCGCGTGTCTCCGATCTCCGCTGTGAGGTCCTTCTGATCGGCGAATGCCGAGAGGTCAGTCGCGCTCACTTGTTGATCACCGGTGGCACTTCGCCGCGCAGGCCACCTGGTGCGAAACGGCGCTCGAGCCCGCGCAGCGGATAGTCCTTGCGCAGGGGATATCCTTGCCAATCGTCTGGCATGAGGATGCGGCGCAGATCGGGATGGCCCTCGAAACGGATGCCGAACAGATCGTACAACTCGCGCTCCGGCCAGTCGGCGTTCGGCCAGCGGCTGCATAAAGATGGCAGCACCGGATCGCGATCGTCGGGAAATACGCGCAGGCGGAAACGTGCCGGCACGACCGATGTCTTCTGTTCGAACGAGCCTTCGGCTCCACGCGTCGCGCCCGCGGGCAATACGCCCGGCTGCTCCACGTCAGCGCTGGAGAACGCGAGGAAGTGATACGTGATCTCAAAGCGCGGCGTCAGCGGCAGGTGATCGGTTCCGCCGATGTCGAGCAGATGGTTGAAGCCGGCCTCGCGCACCGCGTCCACCGCGGGCAGTAATCCCGCGCCCAAGATCGCCGCTTCGTCCATGTCGTCCTCAGAGACGGCTTCAAGGAACGACGAACCTACGATCTGCGGCAAGCGAGTGAGCAACGCAGCGGTGGCTGCGCGTCCGCCGGTCGCTTCAGGCACGCGCGAGCACGTTGGCTTTGCCGCCTGCTGCGATCTCCCGGCGCAATTGCATGAGCGCATAGATCAGCGCATCGGGGCTCGGCGGACAGCCGGGGACATAGACGTCGACCGGCAAAATCGAATCGACGCCCGGCAGGACCGCGTAATTGTCGAAGACGCCGCCGGACGACGCGCATGCACCCATCGAGATGACCCACTTCGGATCGGGCATCTGATCGTACAGCTGGCGCAGGATCGGCGCCATCTTGTTCGCGACGCGGCCGGATACGATCATCAAATCGCTTTGGCGCGGCGACGAGCGGAACACTTCAGCGCCGAAACGCGACGTGTCGTAGCGCGGCGAGACGATGCTCATCATCTCGATCGCGCAGCATGCGAGCCCCATGGTCATCGGCCAGATCGCTGACGTCTGCGCCCAGCGCGTGAACTCGTCGAGCTTGGTCGTGATGAACGGCTGCTGCGGGCTCATCTCCATTGGAAGCCGCCTTTTTTCCACACGTACGCATAGCCGATGCCGAGCACGATGATGAACGCGACCATCTCGAGCAACCCGAAGGAACCTAGGTCGCGCAAACGCACGGCCCAGGGATAAAACGAGGCCGCTTCGACGTCGAAGACGACGAACAGCATGGCGACGAGATAGAAACGAATTGGGAAACGCCCGAGCATCGCCGATGTCGGCGGCACGCCGCATTCGTACGGCTCGAGCTTCTCAGGCGTGGGGCGCTTTTTCGTGAAAATGCCGGGCACGATCGCGATCAGAGACGCGACCACGACAGCGACAACGAAGAAGATAAGAACGGAGGTCCAGGCTGGGTCGGGCATGTTCCCTTATTTCGGCGATTTCGGCGCGTTTCTAGACGTTTTGTGACTTTGTGAAATAATTCCCAAAGTCCCCCCGCGCGCTGCTACAGGAACTCCAGCCCGCGGGCGGTCGGCGTCAGCTCGTTCTCGTCGAGCCACTGCGCATTGTAGAGCCGGGACATCGCGCGCGCGCCGCCGTCGCATAGAATCGTGACGACGCTCGCACCGGGAGGACAACCCTTGGCGACGCGTGCGGCCGCGACCACATTGAGCGCGGCGGAACCGCCCAATAGAAGTCCCTCTTCGCGCAGCAGATAGTGCGCCATCTCGACCATGTCTCGATCGTCGACGCGCATCGCGTCATCCACCGGAGCACCTTTGAAATTCTCGGTCACGCGTTTGATGCCGATGCCTTCGGTGATCGACTCGCCCTCGAACTCGAGCGTGCCGTTTTTGACGTAGCAGTACAATGCCGATCCCATAGGATCGGCGAGGATGCAGCGGACCTGCGGATCTTGCTCTTTCAAGAAGCTCGCGATGCCGGCAAACGTGCCTCCCGTGCCGGCGGCGGCGACGAACGCATCGACCGCGCCGGCAGCATCGCGCCAGATCTCGGGGCCGGTCGTCTCGAAATGCGCCTGGCGGTTTGCAAGATTGTTGAATTGATCCGCCCAGATCGCGTTGGGCGTCGACTCGGCGATGCGCCGGGCGACGTGATAATAGTTGTTCTCGTCGGCGTAGGGAACCGACGGAACTGGGCGTACGTCTGCGCCCAGCACGCGTAGCAGTTCGAACTTCTCGGGCGCTTGGTCATCGGGAATGACGATGATCGTGCGATAGCCGCGCGCGCTGCCGAGCAACGCGAGCGCGATGCCGGTGTTGCCGGCAGTACCCTCGACGATCGTGCCGCCTGGCTTGATCGTGCCGGCGCGCTCCGCCGCTTCGATGATATATTTCGCGGCGCGATCTTTGACCGAACCACCGGGATTGAGATGCTCGGCCTTGCCTAAGATGTTGCGGCCAAGCGTGGCGGATAGCTGCGGGATGCGGATCAGCGGCGTGTCGCCAACCGCTGCGAATAGGTCGGGCCTGACACCGCCACTCATGTCGGCAAAAGGCTACCCAGCGGCCGCACGGAATACCTGCGCAGTACATGCATCCGCGCAAGGTCATCATCATCGGCTCAGGTCCGGCAGGTCTGACGGCCGCGATCTACGCCGCGCGCGCAAATCTAGCGCCGCTCGTGTTCGCCGGCGGATTATACGGCGGCCAGCTCATGCTGACCAGCGATGTCGAGAACTATCCCGGCTTCCCTGAGGGCATCCTCGGGCCGGAGCTGATGGAGAAGTTTCGCGCGCAAGCCGAGCGGTTCGGCGCGGTGATCCACAACGAAGACGTCACGCGCGTCGATTTTTCGTCGGCGCCCTATCGCGTGTGGATCGATGACGAAGAGCATCGCGCGAACGTCATCATCGCTGCGACCGGCGCATCCGCGCAATGGCTCGGGCTGCCGAACGAGACGCGCTTGCGCGGCCGCGGCGTGTCGAGCTGCGCGACGTGCGACGGCGCCTTCTTCCGCGACAAGGACATCATCGTCGTCGGCGGCGGCGACACCGCGCTGGAAGACGGACTGTTCCTCACCCGCTTCGGCCGCAGCGTCACAGTTGTGCATCGGCGCGACGCGCTGCGCGCGTCGAAAATCATGCAGCAGCGCGCATTCGCGCATCCGAAGATGTCGTTCATCTGGAACACGGTCGTTGACGACATTCTTGGCGAGCGCACGGTCAACGGCGTCGTGCTGCGCGATTTGCAGACGGGCGGCACGACTACCCGTCCGGCCGACGCGGTCTTCGTCGCCATCGGGCACGTGCCGAACACGGAGATCTTCGCGGGACAACTCGAGCTCGATCAACGTGGGTATATCATCTCTGCAGACGGCGTGCGCACGAACGTGCCCGGCGTATTCGTCGCTGGCGACGTCCAGGACACGCGCTACCGTCAGGCGGTGACCGCCGCTGGGCTTGGCTGTCGCGCCGCGATGGAAGCCGAAAAATATCTCGAAAGCATCGAGAGCCACGCTCATATCTCGGCTCCTGCGGCCGGTTGAGCCCCAGTAAGCCCAAGGCGCGGTACAGCCGATACTATTAATGTAAGCGCCCGCACAGTGGCACTCTTTTTCTCCTCAATTATGGAGCAAAATCGAACGCATGAGTGAGCAGCAGCCGGGGCAGGCATCGGCACAGAGCCTCGAGCAGGCCCGGGCGGAGATCGCCAAGGGTAATACTGCTGCGGCTGCCACGTTCGTGCGCCAAGCCGTCGGCCGCGCGGACACGACTCCCGCGCAACTCGCAGCTGCCGCGCACGTCGCCGCCGATCTGGGCATGGAAGAGGCCTTCGGCTGGTTCATGCGCGCTGGGCGGCTGATGCTCGACAGCGGGCAGCTCGAAGATGCTCGCGCGGCGTTCGAAGCCGCCAAAGGGGTCGACGAGAAGAATTACGAGACGATCTTCGAGCTCGGCCGCGTTGAAGTCGCCGCCGGTAATAAGGCCGGCGCGCTCGGGCGTTTCGCCGAGGTCCTGCGCAAGTCGCATTACACGTTCGTGCCCGCGCTCTTCGAAGCGGGCTGTGTCTATGAAAATGACGATCAGATCGATCAAGCGATCCTGACGTTCAAGCGCATCATCGAGCGCGATAAGAGCCACGCTGAAGCGCTGGCGCATCTCGGCCGACTCTACCGCATCAAACAGATGGCGCCCGAAGCGGTTTCGTATCTGTTGTCGGCAGCCGAAGCGGCGCGCAAGGTGATGGACTATACGCTCGCGCTGCAATGCGCGCGCGACATCATCGAATTCGATCCGGGCAACGCGCGCGCGCGCGGACTCGAGTCAGAGCTTGAGAAGATCGCGCCTGCACCGCGCGAGAAGAAAGCGGTTGCGCCGAAGCCGGAGCCCAAACTCGAGCCGGCACCGCCGGCACCGCCGTCGATACAGCAAGTCGCGGCTGCGGTCGTGCCGCCGGATTACCGCGCGATCGAGCAGCAGTCGAAGGCGACGCTTGAGCTCGCGCAGGTGACCGCGGCGATCGCCGAGGCGTACAAGCAGCGCCTCGCGATTGAGGAACAGATCAAAAACGCGCAGGCGACGCTGCAGTCGGTCGCAGGGGCACAAGCGGGTGCCGATCAGGAGCTCGCCGGGATCAAGGCGCAGCTCGACAACGTTGCCAAGTCGCGCGCCGCCGAAGAAGCAACGCTGGCAGCGCTTTCCGCGAAGCTCGAACAAGCGCGTGCCGGATTGGTGTCGATCGAAGCGCTCTCCGACAACGTCAGGAAAGCCGACGAACAGCGCGCGAGCATCGTGAAATCGATCGAGGCGCTCACCGGCGAGCTTGCGGGCGCACGAACGCGCGCCGACAAGGCGAAGACTGACTCGGCGGCGGTCGAAAAGGCGATGCTTGAGGTCGCCGGCGGTTTCGCCGCGCTCAAAAAAGAGTCTGAGGGTGCGAAAACGCTGCTCGATGCGGTCAAGACGCAGATCGAGAAGGCGAAAGCGGATGCCGTCGCCGCCGAAGCGACGGTCGCCAAAGCGCGCGAATCGTTTGAGACCGCAAACGCACAGTTACTAGCAGCCGAAAAACGCGTCATCGAAGCGGCGGCGCACGCCCACGCGGTTGGTGGAGACGCGACGACGGCGCTGTCGGGTATCGGCGACGTCGAAGCGCTGATCGTCACCACGATGGGCGCGCAGAAAGGCATCGAGGATGCCGTCGCGCAGCTGCGCGCGCTCGCAGTCGCGCTCACCGAGCGCCGCAAGCAGACGGAGATGACGCTCGCGCAGATCCATGGATTGGGCGCGCCTCAGGCCGCTGGACTTTCGGACACCGAAATCACAAGACTTGAAGCCGGCTTGGCGGCAGCGATCGAAAAAGCGCAAGCACCGCCGGCGCCCGCGAGTCCGCCCGCCGCGGGCGCGGTCAAACCAAATGGTGCGGCGCCTGCTCCTGACATTGCGGCCAGCAAACCGAAAGGCGAAGCTGTTAAACCTGAGGCCGCGAAGGCGGAGCCTGTCAAGGCCGAGGCGGCGAAGGCCGAGGCTGCAAAACCTGAACCCGTAAAGGCCGAGGCGCTGAAAGCCGAAGCCGCCAAAGCGCAAGCTAAGCCTGAGCCCGCGAAGGCTGAGGCGAAGCCAGCGGACAAACCCGCAGCACCAAAGGCAGACGACAATACGCCTGCGGGCATCTACGCTCGCGGCGTCGCGCAGCTCGAAGGCGGCAAACCGCAAGAGGGTCTCAAGACGCTGGAGCCATTGCAGAACAACGCTGAGTTCGCGGTGCTGGCACAGACAGCGATCGGGCGCTGCTATGCGCAGATGGGCAACTACGATGAGGCGCTGACGCGTTACTCGAAGGCGCTCGAAGTGTCGGGGCATCCGGAGGAGCAGTATCACGACGCGCTCTATTACATGGCCGCTGCGCACGAAGCCCGCGACGACGAGGAATCGCGCGAGCTAGCCATGTGGGCGCTCGAAGAGATCGCTGCGGCTAATCCCAAGTATCGCGACGTCACAGCGCGCCTCGATTCACTGAAGGCGAGAGCCGGAAAGGCCGCGGCCGGCGGTCCGGCCTAGCCCGTGACGAACGCCAACCGCAAGCGCCAACTTGCGATAGAGACGGCGGCAAAAGAAGGGTTGCGCGCCTCGGTGCCGCTTTATATCGCGGCGGCTGAGGCGTTTGCACAAGAAGACCGCCCCGCTCAAGGCCTCGAGCTGCTCGGCGAACTGCTGCGCGCCAAGGAGAAACGGCGTGGCCTGTTCGGGCGCGTCGAGAAGAACCCGCTTGGTCCGGAACGCTTGCGGGTGGCGACCAAATATGCAGAGCTCGCGCATGTGACGTCGCCCACCGAGGACTCGCTCGAAACGCTTTCCGATCTTGCCCTCGAGTTCGACGAAGTCGCCGTGATCCGCCGCGCGAACGCGGATGGATTGCGCAATGCCGGCTACGCCTCCGACGCGATCGACGAATACCGCACGTGCGCGCGACTCGAGCCGAACGAGGGCGACATCCCCGTTCGCTTGAGCGAGTTGTACGCAGCGCTCGGCCGCGGGGATGACGCGCGCGAACAGCTGCGCAACGGAATTTCATTGCACGCGCAAGCAGGCGAGTTCGAGCAGGTCGCGGACCGCGCGATGCGGTTCATCGACCTCAATCCGGACGAGCTCGATGACGTCTTCGATTCGATGGAGCTCATCCCGGGTGAAGTGCTCAAGAAACACGTGCCCTCGCTCGATCACCTTGGAGTCCTCGTGCGGCGCGATCCGACGCGCGAAGCGTCGTGGCGCGCTCACATGGAGCAGCGTGTCGTCGACCTGTACACCCGCGTGCTCGAAGCGGATCCACGCAACGGCGCCGCACGGCGTGGCATCAACGTGCTCGGTCCGCACTATCTGACCGAGGTCGAGAACAAACTGCGCACGGCACCGCCGGCCGCCACGCCGCCGGTCCCGCCAGTCGCGGCCGCGGTCGCCTCCGCGCCGGCCCCTGCCGCACAGGCATCGGTTGCAGCGCCACCACCGCCCGCGCCCGCGCCGACACAGTCTGCACCGCTGCCACCGTCGGCAGCGTCTGCGCCGCCGCCTCCGACGCCGGCGGCCACGCCGCCAGCTCCGGCACCAACACCATCCGCAGCGACCCCACTGTCGACGCCACCCGCGCCGCAGCCTGTGCCCACGCCGCAGCCGGCGGCCGCGTCAGCGCAACCGCCCGCGCAAGCCGACGAACCTGAGCTCGTCGAGAAGTCGAAAGGCGAGCTTGTCGCTGAAGAGCCTGTCGAACCCGCCGCAGCCGCAAGCGCGCCCGTTGCGACGGCAGCACCTCCACCCGCGCAGAGCGCAGCGGCTGCACAACCACCGTCCCAAGCGGCGTCTGATCAGGCGCCGGCAATGGCCGCCGCATCGGCGCCCGTCAGCCCCACCGCTGATGGCACGCCCGCTGTCGCGAAGACGCCTTCAAGTGCTTTGTACGCATTCGCGTTGCGCAAAGCGCAAGAGCAATTCGACGCCGGCAGCTATGCCGAAGCCGCGCAAGCGTGCGACCGCATCCTCAAGCGCGGCGAGATACCCGAAGCGCTGATGCTGCTCTCACGCTGCTATCTAAAACTGGATCGCAAAGACGATGCAGTGGCGGCCTGCATGCGCTATGCGGACGCGCAAGCCGCGATCGAACCAGCGAAAGCGCTCGATGCGCTGACCGAGTTCATCAAGGACCTGCCCGATCCAGCGCTGATCCTGCGCCGCTCGCAACTACTGACCACGATCCGCCAAGTCGAACGCGTCTCCTGACGCCGACATGCCGCTTGAACTCCTAAACACGATCGGGTCGCTGCTCACTGCGTGCATCATCGCAGCGACGGCGATCGTCGCGATCGTCCAGCTTCGTCATCTGCGCGCGAGCAATCAGATCAGCGCCATGCTCAACATCGGCGAGGAGCTCCGCGAGCCTGAATTTACAGAATCGATGCGACTCATCCGCACACGGCTCGAGGCGGCGATGCGCGATCCGCTGTTCCGCGCGTACAACAACGCGTGGGATAGCAACAGCGTGGTGCCGGACGTGCCAGAAGAGTACGAGCGGCTGCGCAACGCCGCGACGCTCATCGGCAACGCGTATGAAGAGCTTGGCATTCTGGTCAAGAACGGCATCGTCGACCGTGACTTGTTCATGGATCGATATTCGTGGACGATCTCAGGCATGTGGAAACGTTTGGAGCAGGTGTGCGTCGAGTCGCGAGTTGCGACCGGTCAAGCCGCGTTGTGGGAGAACTTCGAGTACTTAGCCGTGCTCGCCGAAGATTGGATGCGCGATCATGTCAGCGCCTACCCTAAGGGCGTGCGCCGGATGGTGCCGCAGCCTTCACATTCGCAGGCCGCGCTCGCCGCGCAGGCCACGCCAGCGCGAACGCCATTAGCGCCAGAGTCAACAGCGCAGACGTCGGCATCTTCCTTCCCTTCGCAGGGCTCGTAACGCGGAGCGCCATCAGCGCACCTCGACGAGCGACGTCAATGGTGAGATCGCAACCGCAGCGGTCGTAAACGTCCTGATGTAATTGAACGATACGAATCCATAGCCGTCGTGGCCGAAGTCGGAGCCGTAACTGTTGCGGAAGATGAAGTAGCCGCCGCCTGGGAATTGCGGGTCCTCGCGGAATCCGACTAAGTCGATCGAATGGCCGTCGAACATCGGCGCGTCCATAAAAACCGAGTTCTGCGCCCTCGGATAATCCCGGGCTAACGGCACACCTGCGACGTCGTCGGTGACGTAATTGTATTGCCACCACGCGCTGGCTGCGATCGGCCGTCCTGCGCGCAACATATCGAGGATCGTGCGCAATTGCGAACCGGTCAAGCCGGTGCTGTTGTCCCAAGACTTGATCTGCGTGAACGGGTAGCGCGACGCGAACGCAGAGCGTGCGGACGCGATCACCGCTTGGGTCGGCGCCACCGGGTCGGCAGGATCGAAACGCCCGCGGTATGGCATCTGCGCAGCGGTCGCGATGCCCCACGTTTCGAACGCGTTGATGAAACGCGAGAACTTCCCGCCGTCCTGGAACGGTGGACCGGCCAATTCGTTGCCGGCCCAGTTGAGGTATTCTTCGGACAGGTCCAGGCCTCTCGGCGCTTCCCTGCTGCCGATCGCTTGATACTCGATCAAGAACGTCATCGCGAAGACCGAGCAGGTCAACCGGTCGCCTTGATCGCGAACCGCGAGGCCGCGCTCCTTGATCTGGGGGCGAAGGTCCACGGCTGAAGCGAGGTCGGCGCCTCGAGCAACAATAGCCGATTGACGCGCGTCGAGCGCGAAGACCAGCGCGTCGATCGCCAGCACGAGCGCGCACATGGCGACGATGCGGACGACCGCACGAGCAAAACCAAGCCCCCGATAAAGCATGTCGAAAAACCCCGTTCACGCCAGGGACCGCCCCTCATCCGCTGTTGGGATGTAGGGATTATACCCTCGCGGGCCGCGCTTAATACTTAGGAGGACTAACGGGGTGGACAACGGGCGGCGCGATTGCGATCGCATCGTTGCCGTACGTGAGCAGGTACTTAAAGGAAACGAACCCATAGCCGTGCTCGCCGAAGCTGGGCCCGAAGCTGTTGCGGAAGATGAAATAGCCTCCGCCTGGGAAGAGCGAGCTTTCGCGGTAGCCGACCAGATCGATCGAGTGTCCGTCGAACATCGGCTCCGTCGCCGGGTTGGTGTTCGCGCTGCGCGGATACTCTTTGAGCAGCGGCACGCCGTGCACGGTGACAGTCGCGAAATTCGACAGCCACCACATGCCGGTCGCGACCGGTCGGCCGGAGCGCAGGGTCGCAAGCACGTCCTGCAGCTCGGCCTTGGTATAGCCCTTGGTGTTATCCCACGTCTTGAGGACCGAGAACTGATAGCGCGTCGGGAACATCGAGTCGGCTTTGGCGATTGCGGCTTTGGTCGGCTGCTCGTTCGGATCGAAGCTGGCGCGGTAGGGCATATCCTTGGCAGTCGTGATCGCCCACGATTGAAACGCGGGCATGAAACGCGTGAACATACCGTCGTCCTGGAACGGCTTCCCGAACTCCTTATTGCCGGCCCAGTTCAGGTATTCTTCGGAGAGATCGAGCCCTTTTTGCGCACCGATCATCCCAGATTTCTGATACTCGACGAGAAACGTCGTCGCGAACACCGTGCAGGTGCCGCGATTGCCTTGGTCTCGAACCGCAAGCCCGCGTTCGTGGATCTGCGGCCGCAAGTCGACTGACGGCTCGACGCTGTTTTCCGGATTGCTCGCGAAGTTGATGTGTACGGGCGTCGCCGGTCGATATGCTCGTTCCCCTTGCGCGGCCGTCGCGCTTTGTGCCGGCGGCGCGCTTCGCGCAAGCGTCGGCGGCAGCACAGCGGAAAGCGCGAACGCGAGAGCTGTCATCGAAACGATGCGCATGATCGCGCGGACAGCATATGCACGGTATGCGGACATATCGATCAAACCCCGTTCGTCAGAGACGGCGCGCGCCGTCCGGTAATGACTCTAGGGCGAGAACGTGTAGACGACTCGGTATGTTTCGGTCGCGGGCCTGCCGTCGATCTTGGGCGGCAAGAACGAACTGCGCGCCGCTGCGGAAAGCGCTGCTTGGTCGAGCGCCGGATGACCCGCTGATTTCTCAAGGCGCTGCGAGATCACGTTGCCCTTCGGGCCGACGGTCACCAGCACGATGGCGGTGCCAGTCGCGCTCTGTTCGCGGGCAATCTCAGGATAGTCCGGCTGTATGCGATTGGCGAAACGCGCGTCGACGACGATTTGCGGCGCGTAGACCTCGGCCGAAGCGGGCGTCGGCGTCGATTGGGCCGGGGTCGAAGGCGCGATTGTCGGCGGATTGGTAAGCGACGGTGCCGGCGTTGGCGGCAGCACAAACGAATTGCCCGCAGCCGCGACGTTGAGAGTGGCCAACTTCGGTTGCGCCGGTTTTGGTTTTGGCGGCGTCTTCTTCGGCGCGGGCGTCGGCGTCGGCGTTTGTTGCGGCGTGGGTGTCGGCTTCGGCGTGTCGGTCGGCAGCGGGGTCGGCGTGGCACCGATCAACTTGAGCGATGGTTTTGTCGGGTGATACGCGAGCACGTGCGTCGGCAGGATGGCCGACTTTGGCGTCGGCTTCGGTGCGGCGACAGGATGTTGAAGGTTGCTGAGCAGCGCGCCGATCTCAGGCCGCGCATAGGCAACCCAGACGCCGGCTCCGACAACGAGAACAACTGCCGCGAGCGCAAAGATGCGAACCCGTTGACGGACGACTTTCTTGCGCTTGCGCTCTTCGCGGTCTTCTTTGAAGCTGCGGCGGAGCGGCGCGCCCGGGGTGAAGCTCACGCGGCGGGGCTGCCTCCAAAAACGGCGCGGCAGAAAGACGCGCGCCTACACTTAGAAATATCGTCTCGAACAGGCTATGAGTTTATGACTCTTGCGGGACGCCGGATGTTACCGCGTTTCCGCGTTTTCCCCACGCGGGGGGCAGAGCGTGTGCCAACGTGCGGAAAGCCCGGACCCCGGCGGCCAGCGCACGCTCGTCGAGGCGGAACTCGGGCGAATGGGTCATCGGCGGATCGGTGACGCCCGGAAACGCGACGCCCAGACGCAGATAGCAGCCCGGCGCGTGCTGCGCGAAGTAGGCGAAGTCCTCAGCGCCCATGCTGGGCTCGGGGATCTCGACGACGACCTGATCGGCGTCGCGCAACGCGGCCACCGCGCGATCCGTGAACTGCGGATCGTTGAACACGCTTGGATATCCGAACTCGAATTCGATCTCGTACGTCGCGCGGTGCGCTTCGCAAATGCCCTTCACGATGCGCTCGAGCCTGCTTGGAATCGATTTGCGCACGGTCTCATCGAGGCAGCGGATCGTCCCCTCCAGCACCGTTTCATCGGCGACGATGTTGCGCCGGTATCCGCCGCGGATAACGCCGACGGAGATAACGACCGAGTGCAGCGGATCGATCTCGCGGCTCGCGATGCGCTGCATCGCGCCGACGATCTCGGCCGCGATCGGGATCGTGTCGATGGCGCCGTGCGGATATGCGCCGTGTCCACCGCGCCCGCGAACGCGGATCGCGAAATCGTCACAGGATGCCGACATCGCGCCGTGTCTCGTGCCGAACACGCCTGACGGCAAGAGCGGCGAGACGTGCAGCATCGCGACGCCGTCGACGACCGGATCGAGCATCGCGCCGGCCTCGATCATCGGCAGCGCGCCGCCCGGACCTTCCTCGGCGGGTTGGAAGAAGAACTTGAGGGTGCCGGCGAGCTGATCTCGTTCTTGCGCCAGCGACACGGCGGCGCCGAGAAGCATTGCAGTGTGCGCATCGTGTCCGCACGCATGCATCACATTGGGGATCTTCGACGAGAACGGCTCGCCGCTGCGCTCCTGCAGCGGCAACGCATCCATATCGGCGCGGAACGCGATCGTGCTGCCAGGGCGAACGCCACGCAACACGCCCACGACACCGGTCTGTGCGACGCGCGTCGTTTCGATGTGAGCTTCGCGCAGCGTCCCTTCGACCAACGCACTTGTCCGCCGCTCGTCAAAACCGAGTTCGGGATGTTCGTGGATGCGGCGTCGCCAGCGGACGACTTCTTCGAAGACGCGCTCGAGCGCGGCTTCGGTCATGCGAGCAGCGGCTCTTTGGAGCGGCGGCCTTCCTCCATCGTGCGTTCGATGTCCGCAGCGTCTTTGGGAAGGTCTTCGCTGAGATTCTCGTGCCCGCGTTCGGTGATGAGCACGTCATCTTCGATGCGCACGCCGATGCCCTTGAATCGCGGGTCGACATCGAGATCGTCGCCGACGTACAGCCCGGGCTCGATCGTCATGACCATGCCGGCCGCGAGCGGGCGCCAGTCGCCGCCTTTGCGATAGAAACCGACGTCGTGCGTGTCGTACCCCAAGAAATGCCCGACGCGATGTGGCAAGAATGGACGGTGCGCGCCGCTCTCGAGCACCGCATCGGCCGAGCCCTTCACCAGCTTGAGGTCGATGAGGCCCTCGATCATGATGCGCTGCGCAGTGTCGTTGATGGTCGTGTTATAGGTGACGCCCGGCTTGCACAGGTCGATCGCGGCGCGATTCGCCGCGAGCACGATATCGTAGACGGCGCGCTGCTCGGCGCTGAACTTGCCGGAGATCGGCCACGTGCGGGTGAGGTCGCCGTTGTAGAAGTCGACCTCGGCGCCGGCGTCGATGAGCACGAGCGCATTGTCGGGAATGCGGTCGCGGTTGGCGGTGTAATGAAGATACGTCGTGTTGTTGCCGGCGGCGACGATACTCGGGTAGGCGTTGGATTGCGCGCCGCGGCTTGCGAAGACATAGTCGACGATCGCCTGCACTTCGTACTCGTGCATGCCGGGCCGCGCGTAGCGCATCGCGGCGAGGTGACCCGCAGCAGAGATCTCCACCGCGCGGCGCATACCGGCGATGTCCGCGGCCGACTTGACCATACGCATCTCGTGCAGGATCGGGCTGGGATCGAGGATGTTGAGCGCGGCGTGATCCGAACGGCGCCGCCCGATGCGCGCTTGTCTCACGTGCTTGACGATGCGCTGGATGAAATCCCGACCGCCGTTCATGCCGTAGTAAAGGTCGTCCGACGTGTCGAGCAGCTCAGGGAGTCGCTTGTCAAGCTCTGCGAGCGGATACGCTGCATCCACCGACAGCGCCGCGGCCGCCGCCTCGACACCGAGACGTTTGCCTTCCCATATCTCGCGGTCGCGGTCGCGCGGCCGGACGAAGATCACGGTCTTCGTCTCGGGATGCGTGGGCGCAAGCACCAGCACGCTGTTCGGCTCGGCGAATCCGGTGAGATAATAGAAGTCGGAATCCTGGCGATACGGATAATGACCGTCATTGGAACGGAACACTTCGGGTGCGCTCGGGAAGACGGCGACGGCATCGCCGATCTTCTCCATGAACGCGTCGCGGCGGCGCTTGAATTCGGTCACTTACAATCCTCGTGCTTGGCGCAGATATTCTACGGTGTGGCGGATCGTTTCGCCGTCGCCGGCACCTGGCGAACGGCGCAGATAGGTTTCGAGATCCTCGATCGCGCGATCGTAGCGGTGCAGGCGCGCGAAGAGGATGCCGCGGTCGCGGAGCTCGGTTGGATCGTCGGGATCGAGCACGAGTTGAAGCTCGATCGCGGCGAGCGCCGAGACGTAGTTTTTCGCTTGGCTTAGGCTGTTCTTGAGGTTGAGCAGGACGCGCTTGACGATCGTGCGGTGCGAAACTGGATCGAGGAATGAATCGCGCCAGGTGATGCGTCCGCGATAGAGCTTGTCGACGAGCGCGACGCAATCGGTGACGTCAAGGACCGCGCCGCCTTGATACGGATCGATGAACAGCCGGCTGCTCGGGTCGGGAAAGGCCACGACGAAATGGCCCGGCAGACCGACGCCTTGCAGCGTGAGTCCGACGCGGCGCGCCGTCTCGAGCACGACGACGGATAACGTGATCGGAATACCGATGCGGCGGTCGAGCACGCTGGAAAGCAGACTATTGCCCGGCTCGTAATACGCGCCGTGATTGCCGCGGAAGCCGCCTTCGCCGAACAACGTCTTGAGCACGCCGCCCATGCGCGCATACGGATCGTTCGATCCGCCTGCGGCTTTCGCCGCGCGTGCGGCGAGCGCGTCGAGCTTGCGCATATAGCGGTCGGGCTCGACGCCGGTGTCGAAGACGGCAGCCGCCAAAAGACATGACGTGTCGAGCGGCAGGTCGACGTGTTCCTCGTCGCAGCGCGCGACGAGATTTGCGAACCGTTGACCTGGCAACGACGGTCTCATGAGGGAGTGCCACCTTCTGCTCGCACCATATCCGCCCCTAGCGGGGAGCCGCAACGCCGGACCAGAAGCCGAAGTGTGATGCGAGTTGACGCCGACGTTCTGCTCGCGCGGCGAGCGGAATTTCCGATCCTGTCCACCTGCACGTATCTCATAAGCAATTCGCTCGGCGCGATGCCGGCGCGCACGCCCGAACGGTTGGCTGAATATGCACGTTCGTGGCGCGAGGATGGCGTGCTCGCATGGGATGAGTGGCTGGCGACGGCGCGCCGCGCCGGCGACCTCGTCGGTGCGCTCATCGGGGCTGGTCGCGACGAGGTCACGATCTTTCAGAATGTCTCGATCTGCGAGTCCGTGCTCGCGTCGTGCTTGGACTACTCGAGCGGGCGCGACAAGATCGTCTACTCAGACTTAGAGTTTCCCACCATCCATTACGTCTGGCAAGCCCAGGCGCGGCGCGGAGCGCGCCTTGATGTGATCCGCAGTCGCGATGGGATCCGCGCCGACGTGGAGGCGCTGTGCGCCGCGATCGACGCGAGGACCGTAGCGGTGCCGATCTCGCACGTGCTGTTCCGGTCGAGCGCGATCTGCGACGTCGCGCCCATCGTCGAGAAGGCGCACAGCGTCGGAGCCTGGGTGTTCCTCGACGTGTTCCAATCGATCGGCACTCTGCCGATTGACATCTCTGCGCTTCGCGTCGACGCGGTGGTCGGCGGTTGCCTAAAATGGCTGTGCGGTGGTCCGGGCGCCGCATTCTTATGGGTGAGCCCGCAGTTGTACGAGCGCTTGTCGCCGACGATGGTGGGTTGGTTCGCGCACAAGCGACCATTCGATTTCGATATGGGCGCGTTCGAAGCTGCGGACGACATCTGGAGATACGCTGGCGGCACGTCGAACGTGCCGGCGATCTACGCCGCGCTCGGCGGCTTAGAGATCATCAACGAGGTCGGCGTCGACGCGATCCGGGCGCGCAGCACCGAATTGACGAGCCTGCTCGTCGAACGAGCTCAACAACATGGCATCACCGTGCGTTCGCCTCTCGACGCGCGCGAGCGCGGCGGTCACGTCACGCTTGACGTGCCTGACGCGCGGCGCGCCTGCGATGAGCTGATCCGGCGCCGCTTCATGGTCGATTTCAGGCCGAACGCCGGCATCCGCGTCGCACCGCATTTCTACAACACGCGCGACGAAGTCGAAGCGGTCGTGCGCGAGTTGGCGGCGATTCGCGATGGACGCTAAGCACCGGACCTCAGCCGATGCGGTCGTCGTCGGCGCGGGTCCCGGCGGCGCCGCCGCTGCGCACTGGCTCGCGCGTGCCGGCGCGGACGTCATCATGCTCGAGCGCGCTCGTTTTCCGCGCGACAAGGCGTGTGGAGACGGCGCCACCGCGCATTCGATCGACATCCTCGACGACATGGGCGTGCACTTCGAAGATTTCGGCGGCAAAGGCGTACGCACAATGGGTGGACTCATCGGCAGTCCCGACGGCGGCACGTTCGCTGCCGATCCGCCGCCGATCAACGGCAAGCGCGTCGAGTGCTGGGTGGTGCCGCGCATCATCTTCGACGAGCGCTTGGCGCGCGCCGCGCAAGCGGCGGGTGCAGCGTTGCTCGAGGAGTCGGCGTTCACATCGATGGCGCGGAGCAACGGCAGCTGGCGCGTCGAGTACACCGACGGCTCCGGCGCGCGCGCGATCGACTGCAAGGTCGTCATCGGTGCCGACGGCGCCCACTCCGGAGTGGCGAAGACGCTCGGCCTCGACGAAAATCCGCCGCGTCATCTCGGCTACGCGCTGCGCGGATATTACGAAGGCGTCGAAGGCCTCACCGACAAGCTCGAGATCTACTATTATGATACGCGCACGCTGCCGGGGTACGGGTGGATCTTCCCCGCGGGCGACGGGCTCGCGAACATCGGCATCGGCATCTACACCGGCGAGCTGCGGCGCTCGAAGATGAAGCTGCGCGAGCTCCTTGATGACTTCGTCGCCAATACGCGGGTCGTTGCGGGGCGCTGCCGCGCGGCCCGCTTGGTCGGGCGCGCAATCGGATGGCCGCTGCCGGTCTCGAGCGCAAACCGTCAGACCGTCTTTGACGGGGCGATGCTTGTCGGCGATGCCGCGTCGCTGGTCGATCCGTTGTCCGGTGAGGGCATCTATACCGCGCTCGTGTCCGGGCGAAGCGCGGCGCGCGCAGCGTTGAAGGGCATGAGCGCCGGAGATGTCTCGCGCAACGCCTTGCGCTCGCACGAACGCGAGTGGCGGGCTGAGGCCGGCGGCTATCTGTCGTCCGGGCGGTTGCTCAAGAATCTGGCCAAGAGCGGCACGCTGCTCGACCTCATCGTCCGCAAGGCCGCGAGCAGCGTCTACTATGCGAGCCGCGCGATCGGCTATGGCCTGGGAACGCTCGACCGTAGGCGGGCGCTGAAGTCCATCGTGTTGAAGGCGGTCTTCCAGCCATCGTTTTTCGCTCCGCGCAGGCGGGACGAGGCCCGATACGCCGAGGGCGGTTGAAACTTTCTATCACAGCTTCGGTTACGCTGTTGTGAGGTGAATGATATGAGCGATATGAACACGCCCGGCGAGCCGCAACTGCCGCCCGCCGCTCCGGAAGAAGCGCTTCCGCCAGCGCAAAGCTCCGTGACGAGCTACACGCCGAGCAGTACGCCCCCTACGGCGACGCCTGACAAGATCCAATCCGAATCGCGGCTGTGGGCCATGCTCGCGCATCTGACCGCGTTGTGCGGCTTCATCGGCATCCCATTCGGTCACATCCTTGGCCCGCTCGTCGTTTGGCTAGTCAAGAAAGATCAATATCCGCTCGTCGACGATCAGGGCAAGGAGTCGTTGAACTTCCAGATCTCGATGACGATCTACGGCATCGTCGCCGGTATCCTGACGCTGGTATTCATCGGATTCGTGCTGCTT
>DASRXC010000059.1:0-4921 GCA_035654355.1 Binatus sp. (SeqCode) | reverse complement strand
CAACATTTCGCACCGCGCGTAACGTTTCTCCATTGAAGACCATGACGAGTGAACGAGCGCACACCAGCACCCTGAGCAGGCGATGCTTCCTGTGCGGCCTGCAGGGCTTGGCGCTCTCAAGCGTTGCGCTTGCAGCGATGCCGTCGGCGGCTTACGCCGACGAGCACGATCAAGAGCGCAGCATCGGCCAGCAAGTATACCTGAATCAGCGCAAACAGGGTCTAATCATCGACACATCGCCTTACTACGACGTGCTGCGCACGGTCGGCGCCCGCATTTCCGCGGGGGCCGGCCCGCACTGGTACACGATGAACTGGGTCATCGTCAAAGGCGCTCAAGCGAACGCTTTCTCGGTTCCCGGCGGCTGGGTCTACGTCAACGAAGGGTTGCTTGGGCAGGCCGAAAACGTCGAGGAACTGGCTAACGTCCTCGGACACGAGACCGGCCACTTGGTGCTAGGCCACGTGATGAACCGCCTGAAGCAGGCGCAGAACTTGAGCATCCTATTCGCGATCGGCAGTCTATTCGTACGCAGCCAAGGCGCAGCGAATCTCTACAATGTTGCGGAGCTTGGTGCGAATTACGGGTTCTTGAACTTCTCGCGCCAACAAGAGTATCAGGCTGACCATCAAGGCGTGATCATCGCCAACGCCGCGCGTTACAACCCGTGGGGCCTCGTGTGGTTCTTCCAAAAACTTGAGAAGATCAGCGGCAACTCAGGATTTGAGCAGTACGTCCAGGATCATCCGTCGACCAATGATCGCATCTCTCGCATCGAAGCATTCATGGAGAGCCAGCCGGCGCAATTCGCGCACTGGTCAGAACAAAAAGTCGCGCGCTCGGGTCTCCCGCAAGGAAATCCGAACGCGCATCTGCTCTTAGCGACGAGTTAAGGCTACTTGATCTCGACCTTGGCGCCTTCGGCCTCAAGCTTGGTCTTGATCGCGTCAGCTTCTTCTTTCGTGACGCCGGTCTTGACGGGCTTGGGCGCGCCCTCGACGAGGTCTTTGGCTTCTTTCAGCCCGAGTCCGGGCACCACTTCGCGCACGACTTTGATGACGTTGATCTTCTTCTCACCTGCGGCGGTGAGGATCACGTCGAACTCGGTCTTCGCTTCAGCGGCCGGCGCGGCCGCGCCACCTGCCGCGGGCGCGGCGGCGGCCATCGGGACCGCAGCCGAAACGCCGAACTTCTCTTCGAGCGACTTCACGAGCTCGTGAAGCTCGACCACGGAGAGCTTATCGATCTGTTCGATGATGTCTGTGACTGCCATGATGGTTTTTTCCAGTTTCCTTTCAGCGGTTAGGCGGCGGGTTGAGATTCAGACGATCTGCTCACATGGAGCGCGTGCAGCGTGCGTACCAGCTTGCTGATGCCGCCGTGCAGCGTGCCGTGAAGCCGATAGAGCGGTGATTTGAGACTGCCGACGAGCGCGGCGTGAAGCTCGTGCCGTCCGCGGATCTTCGACAGCGCCTCGACGTCGCCGGGCGCGAGCAGCCGGCCATCGACGAAGGCAGCCTTGATCTGCAGCTTCTTCGAGTCGGTCGCGAACTTGACGAGCGCCTTGGCCGCGGCCACTGGGTCTGACGGCACAAACGCGACGGCTGTGGGGCCTTCGAGCACGCCGCTGAGCTGCGCGCGCCGTTCGTCGCCCAAGGCGATGCCGAAGAGCGTGTTCTTGACGACGGCGTAGCTGGCGGCGTCTTTGCGCAGCTCGTTGCGCAACGTGCGCAGTTCGCCGACGCTCAAGCCGCGATAATCGGTGAAGAACATGCTCGCGCCTTCCTGCACGCGTTTGCGCAGCAGGGCGATCTCCTCATTTTTCTTCTCAGTCGGCATTCTTGTTCTTGTTCAACTCCCGGCCGATCGCGGTCGGCCCGTAAGAAACGAATAAGCGCTTCCTCGATCCATTCGAGAAAGCGCTCGAGCGAGACGTGCGCGCGTCGTGCGCGCTCCGACTGCTGTTGGCTTCCTCGGCAGGCCCCCTTTTCGGGCTTAACGCGGCTCGGTTGAGCCGCGACCTGCGGTCATCGGACGCTCTTGAGAGGTTACGCGGCGGCGCCCGCTTTTAACCTCGTCGGATCGATCCGCACTCCCGGTCCCATCGTGCTCGTCAACGTCACGCTCTTGAGATACGTGCCCTTGGCGGAGGCCGGTTTTGCGCGGACGATCGCATCCATGATCGCGGTCAGATTTTCGAGCAGCGCCTCTTTGGTGAAGGACGCCTTGCCGACCACGACATGGATGTTCGCCGCTTTGTCCAGACGGTATTCTACCTTACCAGCCTTGATCTCCGCAACCGCTTGCTTGACGTTTTGCGTCACCGTCCCGGTCTTCGGGTTCGGCATGCGTTGCGCGAGGATCTTGCCGAGGTTCGAGCCGACCGCGCCCATCATGTCCGGCGTCGCGACGGCGACGTCGAAGTCAAGCCATCCGCCCTTGATGCGATCGATGAGATCCTGATCGCCCACGACATCGGCGCCCGCTTCCTGCGCTTCTTTCGCGCGCTCACCTTTCGCGAAAACGATCACGCGTTTCGTCTGACCCGTGCCGTGTGGAAGCACGACCGTGCCGCGGACGTTCTGCTCGGGCTTTTTTTGGTCGACGCCGAGCCGCACGTGAAGCTCGACCGTCTCGTCGAACTTCGCGTTGGCTGCGCTCTTCACAAGATCGACGGCGCGCGCCGAGTCAAACGAGCGCTCGTCACCGAGCGTCTTGAGCGCCTCGCGATATCTCTTACCGTGTGTTGCCATTCGTCATTTCCTCCGTGGTGCTAACGGCTTGCGAGCCTCCCACGTACTCCGCCGGGCTCAAGAGCCCGGCGCTACATCTTTTAGCCGACCTCGATGCCCATCGAGCGCGCCGTACCGGCGACGATCTTCTCGGCAGCTTCCATATCGTTGGCATTCAGATCCGCCATCTTGATCTTGGCTATCTCGCGCACTTTGTCCAACGAGATCTTGCCGACTTTCTTGCGATTCGGCTCGCCGGAGCCTTTCTCGACGCCGGCTGCTTTCTTGATCAGCTCGGATGCGGGCGGCGTCTTGAGCACGAACGTGAAGGAGCGGTCCTCGTACACCGTGATCACGGCCGGAATGATGTTGCCTTTGTCCTTTTGCGTGCGCTCGTTGTACGCTTTGCAGAACTCCATGATGTTGATGCCGTGCTGGCCCAGCGCGGGGCCGACAGGCGGCGCCGGCGTCGCGGCGCCGGCCGGACACTGCAGCGTGATCTTGGCGATGACTTTCTTTGCCACTCCCTACACCTTTTCGACTTGATAGAATTCGAGCTCGACCGGCGTTTCACGGCCGAAGATCGAGATGAGCGCGCGGAGGCGCTCTTTTTGCGGGTCGATCTCGTCGACCGTGCCGGTGAAATCGAAGAACGGACCGGACGTCACTTTCACGCGATCGCCCTTGGCGAAATCGATCTTGAGCTTGGGCGTCTCGATGCCCATCTGCTTGAGGATCGTCTTGACCTCTTTGTCGGCCAGCGGCAGCGGCTTCTCGCCGGAGCCGGGCGAGCCGACAAATCCGGTGACGCCTTGCGTGTTGCGCACGACGTACCACGATTGGTCGGTCATCTTCATCTCGACCAAGACGTACCCGGGGTAGACCTTCTTCTCGACTTCTTTGCGCTTGCCGTCTTTGAACTCGACCTCTTTGTCGGTCGGCACGAGCACGCGGTACACGAACTCCTGCATGTTCATCGACTTGATGCGCCGCTCGAGGTTGGCCTTGACCTTGTTCTCGTAGCCCGAATATGTGTGGACCACGTACCAGCGGCGATCGGGATCTTCGGGGGTTTCGCTGATCTCGATGTCCGCGGCTTGTATGCCGGCCGCTTGCGCGTCGACGGCGTGTGCTTGCAGTTCTTCCATCATGCGTTCGGGATCTTGAAGATGAATTCGACCAGATGGCTGATCGCCGACGTCCACAGCGCGACGACCACGACAAGTCCGATTGTGATCAGCGTCGCCGAGACCCACTCGTCGCGGCTCGGCCAGGTGACGCGCTTCATCTCCGACACGATCGCCCGATAGCCGTCGACAATGCGCCGCCACTGGCGCTCGCGCTCTTCAGCGCGCGCCTCTTTCTCTCTATCTTTTACCTCCGGTTTGGCGTCGGCGTCGCCGACTGGCCGGCCCGGAGCCGTGATGCGCTTCATGTCTTCCTTATATCCTGATATCCTGGCAGGGCGGACAGGACTCGAACCTGCAACCAACGGTTTTGGAGACCGCTACTCTACCAATTGAGCTACCGCCCTCCGCTCGCCGACCATAGAGGCCGGCGCTGCATCGGAGGCTCGCCTCTACCTCGTCTCCTTGTGCGCGGTGTGGCACTTGCACCAGCGGCAGTACTTCTTGAGCTCCAACCGCGCGCTGGTGTGCTGCCGGTTCTTCATCGTCGTGTAGTTGCGTCGCTTGCAGTCGCCGCACGCCATGGTCACGATCACGCGATTCTCTTTCTTGGCCATGCGTGCTTACTCGATCACCTTGGTGACGACGCCGGCGCCCACGGTGCGGCCACCCTCGCGAATCGCAAAACGCAGCCCTTCCTCGCACGCGATCGGCGTGATCAGCTCCACCGTCATCTTCACGTTGTCGCCGGGCATCACCATCTCCACGCCTTCAGGCAAGGTGATAGATCCCGTCACGTCGGTCGTGCGGAAATAGAACTGCGGACGGTAGTTCGAGAAGAACGGCGTGTGGCGCCCGCCCTCATCCTTCGAGAGCACGTACACCTCGGACTCGAACTTCTTGTGCGGCTTGATGCTGCCGGGCTTGGCCAGTACCTGGCCGCGCTCGATGTCGTCTCGCTCCACTCCACGTAAGAGCACGCCGACGTTGTCGCCTGCGATGCCCTCGTCGAGCAGCTTGCGGAACATCTCGATGCCGGTGACCACCGACTTCTTGGACTCG
>DASRXC010000058.1:0-3314 GCA_035654355.1 Binatus sp. (SeqCode) | reverse complement strand
CACCCGGGCCATCATCGCCGACGCGCTAAACAGGGGAGCAGGGCTACGGCGAGTGCCGGAGGATGAGGGCAAAACCAGGGGCGAGGGTAAGAACGGGAGGCAAGCCCGATGATTCGATTCGGCTTCAACATCAAGACCCGCACCGGCCAGCGTGTGGACAACATCTGCATCATGGCGGCTAGCCAGGCAGACGCCGAACGGCGGCTGCGCCAGATGTATCACCAGTGCGAGATCGTCAACTGCCAGACCGAAACGGTGAATCTCCGCAACGACCCGCTCGACTTGGAGGGCGTGATCAGCATCATCAGCAACGGCCCGGCCACCGTGCCTGCCGTTGCCCGCTCGATGCTACGCAATAAAACCGGCACTCACTAGCTCGTCGACCAGCGTCTGGTAGTCGCGCGCGCCGCGGCTCTGCGGCGCGTGCCGAAACACATCGAGATGCTGCGCGGGGCTCTCAGCCAGGCTCACGTTCTCAGCGATGCGGGTTGCGCAGATCTCATCCGGACGAAACGCCATGGCCATCAAGTCCGCAACATCCGAGCTCATCTTGCGCCGACCGTCGAAGCGAGTGAGCAGGTAGCGGCGCGGCAAGCGGCGTTTGAACACTGGCTCCAGCGCATGCAGCGCTCGTTCCACCTGTTGTGCTCCCTGCAGTGCCAGATAATCGGCCGACACGGGCACGAGCAGCAGATCGCAAGCGAAGATCGCATTGAGCGAGCCCACGCCGAGCAGCGGACAGGTATCGATGACGACTGGCCCGGTGGCGGCGTTAAGCTGCTTCAACCCGAAACGCAATCGCGTCACAACGTTGACACCCTTGCCGAGCAGCGTATCGAGCTTGGTCAGCTCCAGGTGCGACGGGCAGACGATGACGCCGCTGGAAGTGATCTGCGCGACGTCGGGCAACGGACGCTGCCGGATGAAGAATGAGTAGACCGAGTCGTCTGCCAATCGAGGATGCGCGCCAAAGACGCGCGACAGATGCGCTTGCGGGTCGAGGTCGATGCCGAAGGGTCGTTGTCCGCGCCGCGCGATTCCGGCGAGGAGATTGAGACTGGTCGTGGTCTTGCCGACGCCGCCTTTCTGATTGAAGACCGCGATGACCGTCATGCCCCGAGTTTACAGGACCGCGTTGCAGTGCAAGGTCGGCATGCCAAAAGTGCGATAATCCACGGCTCATGCAAACATCGCTTCAGGTCGCGATTTTGGCTGCCGGAGAGGGCAAGCGGATGCGCTCCGCGAAACCCAAGGTGCTGCACGGGCTCGGCGGGCGGCCGCTGCTTGCGCACGTGATAGAGACGGTGAGCCAGCTGCAGCCTCGCGCGACCTGTGTCGTTTATCGCGATGATGCCGTGCGAAACGGCTTCCCCAACGGCAGCCTGCTCTGGGCACGCCAGGATCCGCCGCGGGGAACCGGAGATGCGGTTCGCTGCGCGCTGGCTGAGCTGCCGGCGGACGGCGTCACACTCGTGCTCTTCGGCGCTGATCCGCTCGCGCGTGTGTCGACGCTCAAGAAAGTCATCGAGCAGGCGGGCAACGGCTCTCTTTCGCTCCTGACCGCAGAGCTCGAGGATCCAACGGGCTACGGGCGCATTGTTCGCGACCGCAATGGTCGCGTGATGGCGATCGTGGAGCAGAAAGACGCAACGCCGGAGCAGCGCGCGATCCGCGAGATCAACACCGGCGTGATGGCCGCTCCGACCGCGCAGCTGCGCGGCTGGCTCGAGCGCATCGACAAGCGCAACGCGAGCGGGGAGTACTATTTGACCGACGTCGCGGCGCTCGCAGTAAGCGACGGGGTGGCCATCGCGACTTCGCGCACCGCGAGCGAAACTGAAGCGATGGGTGTCAACAGCATGCGCGAACTTGCCGACCTGGAGCGGCGCTACCAGCGACAGCAAGCCGACGCGCTCCTCGATGCCGGCGTGGCGCTCGCCGATCCTGCGCGAATCGACGTCCGGGGCACGCTCGCCTGCGGGCGCGACGTGACGATCGACATCAATTGCATCTTCGAAGGCAAGGTGACGCTCGGCGACGGCGCGCGAATCGGCGCACACTGCGTACTCAAGGACGCGATCGTCGGCGAGGGAACGGCCATCGCGCCGTTCTCCCACATCGACGACGCGCACATTGGCGCACGCTGCCGCGTCGGCCCGTTCGCACGGATCCGGCCGGGTACGGCACTCGCCGACGAAGTGCACGTCGGCAATTTCGTCGAGGTGAAGGCGAGCTCATTCGGCGAGCGCAGCAAGGCGAACCATCTGAGCTACGTCGGTGACTCCGCTGTCGGACGCGACGTGAACATCGGTGCGGGCACGATCACCTGCAACTACGACGGCGCGAACAAGCATCGCACGGTGATCGAGGACGATGTCCACATCGGCTCCGACACCCAACTCGTTGCGCCAGTGACGATCGGCCGCGGTGCCACAGTCGGCGCCGGTACGACCGTGTGGAAAGACGTGCCGCCGGAGGCCCTGGTGCTGAATCAAAAGACGCAGACTGCCCGGAGCGGCTGGAAGCGTCCGAAGAAAGGTTAGAACCATGTGCGGCATCGTCGGCGCGGTTGCGCGCGAAAACGTCGTTCCGATCCTGATCGAAGGCATTCGCCGCCTCGAGTACCGGGGCTACGACTCCACTGGGCTCGCGGTGATCAACGGCAGCCTGCAGCGCCTCGTCAGCACCGCGCGCGTGGCGGATCTCGCCGCTCAGGCGGCACGCGTCCGGCTCGAGGGATGCACGGGCATCTCGCACACCCGCTGGGCCACGCACGGAGCGCCGACACCCGCCAACGCGCACCCGCACACAAGCCACAACGAGATCGCCGTCGTGCACAACGGGATCATCGAGAACTTCGAGCCGTTGCGCGAGCGGCTTCAACATCAGGGCTACCGCTTCGTTACGCAGACCGACAGCGAAGTGATCGCGCATCTCATCCATTCGCACTACCAGGGCTATCTTCTCGCCGCTGTGACGAAGGCGGTGCACGAGTTCCGCGGCGCGTATGCCATTGCAGCGATCAGTACCAAGGAGCCCGACCGCATCGTCGGAGCGCGCGCTGGCAGTCCGCTGCTCGTAGGCGTGGGTGAAGCCGATCATTACCTCGCCTCGGACGCGAGCGCGCTTGCTCCGGTCACGCAGCGCGTCGTGTATCTCGAGGAAGGCGACGTGGCCGACGTCACGCGAACCACCTACGCCATCTACGACGCAAGCGGGGAGCGCGTCTCGCGACCGCCGGTGACGGTCAAGACCTCGGGCGACGCGGTGGAGCTGGGCCCCTACCAGCACTTCATGCAAAAAGAGATCTTCGA
>DASRXC010000057.1:0-11414 GCA_035654355.1 Binatus sp. (SeqCode) | reverse complement strand
GCGCTCGGCCGTCAGGAAGACTGGGAAGACTCACCACCGGGTTATCCGCAGTCTCCACCATACGAGTGGTGGGAATGGCACGACGAGTATCCATGAAGAGGGTCACGGAATCTCCGTGATCGCACCTCGGTAGTCAAGGCTATCGCTGGTCCCTCGTCAGCCCGGCGAACTTGTCGAGATCGATGTTGCCGCCGGAGATGATGGCGACCACTCTCCCATTACCGGCTCGACCTGACAGCGCCGCCGCGACTGCACACGCGGCGGCGCCCTCAATGATGACGCGGTTGCGCTCCGCCACGAGCTTCATGGCCGCGGCCGCCTCGGCGAGAGTGACCACGATCGAACCGTCCAACAGGTCTCTCGCGCGTGCGAACATGTCAGGAAACACCGTCTTGCTTCCAATTCCGTCGACGAAGGAAGGCGTATATTCGACGGTGCGCGGCTCGCCCGCCGCTAATGATACGGAGAGCGGAGCGGCAGTTGCGATTTCAGCTGCGTAGATTTTGATGTATGGTGCGCGCGCGCGTAAAACCGCGGCGATGCCGCACGAGAGGCCCCCGCCGCCTCAAGGTATCACCACCGCGTCGAACGACGGCAAGTCCTCTAACAGCTCAAGCGCGATCGTGCCGTTACCCGCCATGACGTCGGGATCGTCAAACGCGTGGATGAACGTGGCATCGATGCCGGGGTAGCTACGCGTCTCAAACGTGCGCCACCATTCTGCGAACGGCACTTTGATGACGCGGCCGCCTAAGCGCTCGATCGCGCTGATCTTGGTCTGCGGCGCTGTGTCCGGAGCGACGATCGTGGCGCTAACGCCGAGGCGGCGCGCGCAAAACGCGACGCCCTGCGCCATGTTGCCGGCCGACGCGGTGAGCAAACCGCGTTGCAGTCGCTCTCGCGGGGTGCGCGCAATCGCATTCGCCGCGCCGCGGATCTTGAACGAGCCGATCGGTTGGAGATTCTCGAGCTTAAGCCAAAGCTCCGAGTCGAAGTCGGCGGGGCATGGAACCACAGGAGTTCGCAGTGCGAACGATGCGATGTTGCGCCGAGCTTCCTCTGACGCTTCGACGGCCTCCGTCACGGGCCTCACGCTGTCGCCGGCATCGGCGGCACGGGCCACGGGCACGGGGTCTCCAATCGTCGCATGCCAAGCGGGTACGTGCTGCGGTTTTCGTTCGCGAAGTCTTGGGCGATGACGGTGAGGTATTCGAAGTTCTCCCAGATCCTCGGTTCGTTTGTGACCGCGCGTGCCCAGCCGACCACATCGACGAGGTGATCCCATGCGCCCATGATCACCCATGAATAGCGATCGAGGAAAATCTCGCGGTCGATAATGCCTTTCTTGACTAAAATCCCCAGCTCTTCGTAGGTATTGCCGACGAGATTCGCCGCTTCAGCTACAGCGCGATAGTCCTCGGGTACGTCTGGAAGAGGCATTCGACGGTTGCGCGCCGCCACATATTCGCGGTACGCGGGATCTTGGAACGTGGACTTCAGTTTGCTACTAACAAGATTGACCGCGTCGCGGAACTCTTTTGCATCGAACTGATTGCTGATGCTGAGCATGGCGTTGATCTGATTGCCTGCGCGCAGGTGTCGCAATTGCACCATGGCGGCGATAGCAGTCGCGGCGATGATGGCGACCGTGAGCAGCGTCCCAAATGTATTGACCAATTCGAGCGACATGGCGACCTCCAACCACGGCAGGCGGCCCCGACAAGAATCAGACAGCCGTCCTCGTGGGGCACCTTGGATGGCCGCGCGTAGGAACCTATTTGTGTTTTTTTGCGGCCCGCTCGGACGGTGCTTTTTTCTTCAAGAATGCGTCAGCTACGCGCTTTGGGGCGCGCGAGAGCCACGCCTCGCGTGTCACGTCAGTCAATTCTTTCACGTTGATGCGCTCGAGCCGAACCAGCACGGCCGGATATCCATCGAAGTGAGGGGTCGTAAAGTATACGCGCGGCTTGCTTGCGAGCAACGCCTCCTTCATTTCGAGCCCGTCGGTTCGCACTCCTAAGATCTCGCCGGTTGGTGCCTTCGCGCCAAGCGCTTTTCGATCAGAGCCACGCAAGGGCCGCTCCCACACAAAGAACTTATCGTTGACGGACCACGCTCGATGGTCGTGCGAAGACGTCTCACTTGTTCCCGGAAACGAAAGCGCGATTCGCCGCACGTCACGCCACGAAGCCATCGGCCTCATTCCAACATGTGACGTGCAAACCAAAGATCATGACGTTTTGACCGCGGAGCTTTCGGTTGGTTTTGCTTTTTCCATGGCAGCGTAAAGGTCTTTAGAGCCCGATCCCCAGCGCGAAACCGTCGAAAGCATCTTCGTGAACGGTACGTCGAGCGGATGCACGCGCTCGGGGACAAGGATGTAGACCGCCCCTGCGAGCGGTGTCGGTATCGACGGCACGAAAACTGCGAGGTGCCCATCGTTAAGCTCTTCGATGATGAAGGCCGGCACCAGCGCATCCTCGATCTCGGCGAGCGCCGGCCTCCACGCTTGATCTCGAGCTGATCCGCTCAATCGTTGCATGAGCCCTCGGAACAGCTCGTAGCCCGGCACTCGCTGGAAAATGGCAGCTTCGATCTTCTCCCACAGCGATTGCCCCCAGCGTGTTCGAACCGCGAGGCCGACGAGGAAGCACGCCACCAGCGCCAAGAGGAGCGAAAGGTCCGTTTCGAAGGGCAAGATGTCCGGTATGAACTTCGCGAGCGGTTTCAGCAGAGCTCCGAGAGACTGTGACGCTTTGAGCAGCAACAAAATGGCGAGGTAAATAGGGATGAGGATGATCATGCCGGCGAGCAGCCGGCCCATGACGAAATTCCAGACTTTCTTCACCGCGCGGTTCTCTTCTTAATCAGGACCGGGCAGCGCCTGCACCCAGATGCAGAGCTGACAGTCTAACTCATCTCCTCGTCCTCCCGCAGCCACACGTCTTCGAGCGGGCGTCGCGGGCGGTTCTTCGGATACGAGCCCTGGGGATTGCGCGCTAACCAGCGGTCGCTCTCTTCGACGAAGTATTCGAAATTCTCGAACACCGACGTGCCCTGGCTGCGGCGGATGATCGCGAGTGCCGGCGCCATGCGATCCCAGTCGCCCGTGACTTGTGCCGACCAAAGATCGCAAGCCAGATCCGAATCGATGATGCCGCGCTTGACGAAAAGACCGAGGCGCTCGTAATGGTTGCCTAACAACACGATGGGCCGAGCCGCAGTGCCGATTGGTACCGCCCGCAAGGACTTGCGAAATTCGGAATCGTGCAGCCACCCTTCCAACTCATCCCGGATGAAACGGCGTGCGGATTGGGCAGATTCTTCCTCGATCGCCTCGCCGATCTGCAAAACAGCTGCGATCTGGTTGCTCGCTCGGACGTGGCGAAGCTGGATGATCGCGACGATTGCGGTCGCAGCGATGACGACAAATGTACCGATCGTCGCAGCAGTAGACCAAAACTCCAGCGACATGCGGCGCGATTCGCCTCGCGGTGCCTACGCCCTTCGAGCGGACTATGAGCGCATGCAAAGATTCCAAGGCAGCCACGCAGAAATCGTCCACCGTGAACGAACAATTGAACACTGACCTCGACCGCATCAAGGATCGACTGACGACCCTTCAAGTGCGTCTTTGACTACGCAGGCAAAGAACGCGAGATAGCGGCGCTCGAAACGCAGTCACACGCGGCCGACTTCTGGAACGATCCCCAAAACGCGCAAAAGCAGATGAAGCGCCTGGCCGACCTCAAAGCACAGGTCGAGCCGCTGCGTGCTTTAGCCCAACGCACCAGCGAGCTTTCGGAATATGCCACGCTCGACGACGCCGACGATGCACTTACTGCCGAGATAAGCGGCGAGCTTGCGCGGCTGCGCAGCGACCTGGATGCGGCAGAAACCACGGCCATCCTCGACGGCGAGTTCGACAGTCACGGTGCGATTCTCACGATCCATGCGGGCGCGGGGGGAACTGAAGCATGCGACTGGGCAGAGATGCTGTTGCGCATGTATTTACGCTGGGCCGAGCGCCACGGTTATCGCGCGGAGATCGTCGATTCGCTGGAAGGCGAAGAGGCCGGCATCAAGAGCGCGACCATCGTCATCGAAGGCCGCAACGCATACGGCTATCTCGAGAGCGAGCGCGGCGTGCACCGTCTCGTCCGAATTTCACCGTACGACGCAGCCAAAAGGCGGCACACCTCGTTCGCGTCGGTCGATGTCACGCCCGATATCGAAGAAGGTGATGAAGAGATCGAGATCCGGCCTGACGAGTTGGAGGTCGAGACCTACAAGAGCGGCGGCGCGGGCGGCCAGTACGTCAACAAGACCGAGAGCGCGATCCGCATCACGCACAAGCCCACCGGGATCATCGTGGCCGTGCAGAACGAACGCTCGCAGCTCGCCAATCGCAATCGCGCGATGAAGATGTTAGCTGCGAAGCTCGCGCAGCGCCGCCGGGAAGAGCAAGCTGCAAAGCTGGCGCAACTCGCCGGCAAAAAGAGCGCGATCGAATGGGGCAGTCAGATCCGCTCGTATACGCTGCAGCCGTACACGATGGTCAACGACCACCGGACGGAGATCAAGATCTCAGACGCCCAGCGCGTGCTGGACGGCGATCTCGATCAGTTCATGCTTGCGTATCTGCAGTCGCGCCGCGCGGCGTAGCGGGCGCGCCGATCGCGACAAAGCTCATCAACCAGCCGACCAAACCGGCGATCACCGGCAAGCCCGCCCAAATGTGTACCTTATAATAGATAGGATAGCCGCGTGCGAAATCCGTCGCGTAGTGCGCTGCGAAGTACAGGAATGGCACCGCGAACGCGGTCCAGCGCAGCGCGGTGACCCGGGTCGCCGACGGACGCAGCAACGCGATCAGCGCATCGCTGCCGAGTCCGGCCATCACGATGCCGAGCAGCTGATCGTTGCCACCCTGTTGCGTCTCCATCAGCAGCGAGTTGATCAGCAGAATCGCGGTGACGGCGCCAAATGGCAGCCGCCCACCGAATTGCCGTAGCAGAACCACAACAACGCCGCCGAGCAACGCCGCGTCTAACAGCTGGACCGTGACGCTGCGATCGAGACGCAACTCCGCCATGTCGCCGCTTGTCGGCGCACCGACGCCCCAATGCGCCATCGCAGGTGCGAACTGCGTCATGAACGTGAGCCCGCAGTAAAGCCATGTGAGAGAAAGGATCGCGGGCCACAGCATGGCGCCTCGGCGATCGTCGTCGGCTGCGACCGCAGCTCTGAACGGGCCTAGCAACGTCAACGCCATCCCGGTCGCGAGTCCCAAGTGCGTCGGGCTCAAGAGCGCTTCGGTGTCGACTTCGATGCCGAAGCGGATGTGCCAGAACATGTCGCCGAAACCGGAGAGCAAGAAGAGCGCGATCCCTAGGGCCGACCACTCATAGCCGCGCGGAATGGCGCGTGCCCAGCGCGCAAATACGTTGCTGTGCTCTTTCACGTTCGCATACAAACCGAACGCGACATAGACCCCGAACACGATCGCGAGCAGGAAGAACGAACCATAGAACATCGCGTGCCACGGCGTGAAGAACGTCTCGATGTGATGGAGGTGGTTGTGCGCCCAGCCATCGACGTAGAGCCCCCCGACGAACAGGCCGCCCAAGACCGCCATCGTCCAATCGAATGCGACGCTCGATACGCGTTCCCCCGAGAAAGCGGCGCGACGTGCGGGCACATCATATGTCGCGGCGGCGCTGCGCGGAGCTGTGGTTTCCATGAGAGCAAAGGTTCGGCAGCGGACCGCCCAGAATACTGCACATGTATCAACCCGCGGCTGCCGTTAGACTGAAGAGAAAACGACGGCGCACGACGGGAGAAGGGGGTGGTCGCCGTCAGTACAGACAGTCCTACGTTTACACCGAATCTGACCGTCGGCGAAGCATTTGCTCTCCACCCTGGTGCGAGAGCAGTGTTCGCCAATTTTCACCTAGGGGGATGCGCCCACTGCGCGATCTCGGAATTCGAGACGATCGAGCAAGTGAGCGAAGGCTACGGCATCCCGCTTTCCATGATCATGGATGCGCTTAACTCGCTCCCAGCCATGGAGCCGGCGGCGGTCGAAAAAGCATCGTAGTCGCGTAGCGGCCGGATTCGTCCGGCCGGTACGAACGGAACCACCCACGAGCGTCTGCAAGACGCTCGTTTTTTTCTAGAGAAGCAGGCTGTCATGCCCGCGGTGTCCGTGATCGTGGTGAGTTATAACGCCGCCGACGAGCTCGAAGGCTGCCTGCGTTCGATCGCTGCGCTGCCGGAGGTCGCGGCGGATCCTGCGTTTGCGCAGGTCATCGTGTCGGATAACGGTTCGGCCGACGACAGCGTCGCGCGCGCGAAGGCCGTTCTCCCGGTCGCCGAAGTCATTGAGAACGGCGCCAACTTCGGTTTCGCCAAGGGCTGCAACATCGGCGCGGCTAGAGCCACAGCACCGCTGCTGTTCTTTTTCAATCCGGATGCGCGTGCGATGCCCGGACTGCTCGCTAACGCGGTGGCATATTTCGAGTCGCATCCCGACGTCGATATGGCGGGCGCCAAGCTGCTCGACGAGCACGGAAACGTGACGCCCTCGGCCGGCGAGTTCGACACGTGGTGGCAGGCGTTTTTGCGCAGCTCGGCGTGGGGCGAGTTGCCGTGGTTCCGCGCTCAGTCGAACGGTTACGGCTTGCGCGATTTCGATTACGCGAGCGAGCGCGACGTCGACCTCGTCGTCGGCGCGGCGATGTTCATCCGCACCAGCGTGTTTCGCGAGCTCGGCGGCTTCGACGAGCGTTTCTTCCTTTATCACGAGGAGATCGATTTCGCCCACCAGCTGCGCGACCGCGGACGGCGCGTCGTCTTCCTGCCGCAATGCGTCGCCATGCACAAGTCGGAACAGGGAGGCAGCCGCCAGACGTGGGGGAAAATTGGGGTCTTGAACTGGCGCCAGCGAAGCCGCCGCCTCTATTGGATCAAGCATCATGGCACGATGTGGTATTATTCGCTTTCAGCCGCGCTCGTCGCGCGTTACCTGCTCTACGCGGCGGCGATTGTCGCGATCATCGTCGCAGTGCGCGCCGGCATTCACGCATTTGCACCAAACTGAACGAATGCGCTGCGCATGGGGATGACCGAAGAACGGAGCGCACGACTTGAAGAGCTTCATGCAGTCGTCGACGCTTGCAGACGCTGCCCGATCGGCAGCACTCGAACCAAAGTCGTATGCGGCGTCGGCGATCCGGCGGCGAAGCTCGTCATCGTCGGAGAAGGCCCGGGCGAGTCGGAAGACCGCCAAGGCGAGCCGTTTGTCGGCCGAGCCGGCGAGTTGCTCACTCGCATGCTCGCGGCGATCGGCCTGCGTCGCGAAGACGTCTTCATCACGAACACCATCAAATGCCGCGCCACCACCGATGAGGGTGGGCGCATCGCCAATCGCGCTCCGATGCAAGAAGAGATGGCAAACTGCCGGCAGTACCTCGACGAAGAGCTTGCGATTGTGAAGCCGCGTGTGATCCTCGCACTGGGCGCGCCTGCGGCCAAGTCGTTCTTGGGTCCTGGTTTTTCGATCACGCGGCAACGCGGGATGTGGTTCAAGGGCCCCGGTGACGCGGATCTTATGGCGACCTATCATCCAGCGTACATCTTGCGCTTGACCGGCGGAAACATGGCGGCGGTGAAGAAGCTCGTGTGGGCGGACTTGCAAGCAGTGCGTCATAAGCTGGACGAAGTCACGCAGCCGCCTGCGCCAGCTCCGATAGAGGAATCTGATCTCGAATTGAAGTTCGACCTGTGACTGCGACGACTTTGGCCAAACCGGCGGCACGCCCGGCCGCCGGCAAGCGCGACGCATTTGCGATATGGTGGGCAGCCCGCGCGAAAGAGGGCGGCTTCGAAGGCGCGGGCGCCTTGGCGCACGCGCTCGGTCTCCCACGCTACCGCTTGGCGCAAATATACCGCGCGGCCGCCAAAGAGCTAGTTTCTTCCTTTAATACTATCAGCGTGCTGCCCAACGAGCTGCGCGCCCGCCTGAGCGACACGATGAAGCTCTCGAGCCTGCAGCTGCTGCGCGACCCGACCTCGCGCGACGGGCAGACGACGAAGCTGCTGTTCGCGCTGCACGACGGCAAAGAAGTCGAGGCCGTTCTCATGCGCCACCGTGGGGGGCGTACGACCGCGTGTATTTCGTCGCAAGCCGGCTGTGCGCTGCGCTGCGATTTCTGCGCGACGGGCCAGGGCGGGTTCTCGCGAAATCTGAGCGCGCTAGAGATATTCGATCAGGCGATTGACGTGGCGCGCCGCGCGCGTGCGGAGAAACGCGCGCTCACGAACATCGTGTTCATGGGCATGGGCGAGCCGTTCCTCAACTACGACAAGGTCATGGATTCGATCGCACTGCTCAACGATGCAGCGGGATTCAATCTGGGGGCGCGACACATGACCGTTTCGACCGCGGGCGTTGTTCCCGGCATCAAGCGCTTTATGGACGAAGGCGTCCAAGTGAATCTGGCGATTTCGCTCCATGCTGCGGATGATCAATTGCGTACGAAGCTGATGCCGATCAACAAGAAATGGCCAATCGCTGAACTGATCGCGTCGACGCGCGCCTACGCAACCCGCACCCGCCGCAAGATATTCTACGAATACGTGATGCTGGCCGGCGTCAACGACTCGCCCGACGACGCGCGCCGACTTGCCGACCTGCTCGGAGAGCCGGGCCGCAAACGCCGCGGGACCCAGCACGGACTACATCACGTCAACCTCATCCCGTACAATGCGACGAACGCGCCGTACCAGCGTTCATCCAACGCCGCGATGCACCGCTTCCAAGAGATCCTGCGCGAGCGCGGGGTCCCCAGCACCCTGCGCCACACGATGGGCGACGACATCGCCGCGGCCTGCGGGCAATTGCGCGCGGAGCACACCGGAAACTCGCGCGCCAGCGGAATAGTAGAGTCAGCATCGGGCTCTTGAAGGAGAGTTGACTTGCTCGACGTCCGCAGCATCTGGAAATCGTTCGGACAAACACAGGCGGTAAGCGATCTCAGCTTTACCGCAAGACCTGGATCAGTTTTCGGGTTGCTCGGTCCGAATGGCGCGGGTAAGACGACGACCATCCGCATCGTGCTCGACATCCTGCAGCCCGATCGCGGCAGCGTGACGTGGCAAGGCAAGGTCGTCGACGCCGAGGTGCGCCACACATTCGGGTACCTGCCCGAGGAGCGCGGGCTGTATCCACAGATGAAGATCGCGGATCAACTGTTGTACTTCGCCCAGCTGCACGGCATGACGCCGGTGGATGCGAAGGCACGCATCGCCGCGTTATCTGAGTCGTTCGGCTTGACGGAAAATCTTGACAAGAAGCCCGCGGAGCTTTCAAAAGGCAACCAACAGAAAGTCCAATTCATCGCGGCGATCGTGCACAACCCGCCGTTGCTCGTGCTCGACGAGCCGTTCTCCGGGTTCGACCCGATCAACGTCGAGATCCTCAAAGGGGCGATCCGCGGGCTCGTCGCCGACGGAACAGCAGTAATGCTCTCGAGCCATCGCATGGAACAAGTCGAAGAGCTGACGAGCGACATCTGCATCATCGACCGGTCGCACGCAGTCATCAGCGGTGATCTCGCGCAGATCAAGCGCTCGTGGCCTGACCGCTTCATCCGCATGACCGCGATCAAGGATCTTTCATTCATCGACCGCTTCCCAGGCGTTGCCGTCCGTCCATCCGCCAACGGCTACATCGATCTCAAAGCGCCACCATCGGTTGCGCCCGCCGAGCTGCTGCGCGCCGCGATCGCCGCCGGACCCGTGGACCATTTCGAGATCGTCGAACCCAGCCTCAATGACATCTACCTGCACTACGTCCGCGCGGAAGAGGGCGCCGCATGAGCACGACCGGCATCATCATCAAGCGCGAGTACCTCGAACGTGTGAAAAGCCGAAGTTTCATCATCGGCACCGCGATCGTGGTCATCGCGATGTTCGCCTTGGCGCTCTTACCGTTCGGCTTCCGCTGGCTGGGCAGTCAGTTCACATCCAAAGTCATCGTCGTCGCTCCTGATTCGGGCATCGCCGTGCAGGTCGCGAAAGCGCTCGCAGACGACTACGACGTCACGATCTCGAAGGACACATCGACCGGGCCGAGCTTGCCGGCCGACGTCGCGCAAAGCATCAAATCAAAGAAATACGACGCGGCGCTGGTCGCCTACCACACGCCGCAAGGCCTGGCGTTCGCATTTTATCCCCGCCAGTCGGGCCTGCTCGGCAAGGCTAACAATTTGCGGACGCGGCTCGCGCCGGTCGCGATCAACGTAGATCTGTCGGGCCAAACCGCGCAGTCGGCGAAACAGGCACTGAATTTCCAGTTCAAAACGGTCGCGCTCAACGAGCGCTATCGTTCGTCGCAGCAAGAAGACGCAGCCGGCACGCTCGTCTACATCCTCTTGATCTTGCTCTACATCGGCACGATCCTCTACGCGGTGCAGATCGCTCAAGGCGTGATCGAAGAGAAGTCCAACCGCGTGATGGAGGTGATGATCGCTGCCGTGCGACCGGCGCAACTGCTGGCCGGGAAGATCTTCGGCATCGGAGCGGTTGCCCTAACGCAGATGACCATCTTCGCGTTGGCGGCAGCGGGTGCGCTCATCTTGCTCGCAGTCGTGATCGCGACGACGATGTCGCAGGCCGATGCCGTCGCGCTCGCGCACCAGGCAGCCGCCGCGCAAGCGAACGCACCCGGCGGCGCCGGTCCGGCTGCGCAAGGCGCCATCGCGAGCGCCGTGCCGTACTCGACCCTGATCTATCTCGTGCTGTTCTTCTTGCTTGGGTTCTTCTCGTACGCAGCGCTTTTCGCCGGCATGGGCGCACTGTGCAGCAAAGCCGAAGACGTGCAGCAATTCAACGGCGTGATGATGATCCCGATCATCATCGCCTATTTCGTCGCTATTTTCGCGGTGTTCGGCGATCCCGAAAAGCCGCTGTTCGTCGTCGCGTCGATGATACCGCTGCTGAGCCCGATGGTCATGTTCACGCGAGTCGCGCTCTCAAGCGTTCCTGCGTGGCAGATCGGCCTCTCGATCGTTTTGTCACTCGGCGCGATCTGGGGACTTACGCTGTTCGCCGGCCGCTTGTATCGCGTCGGCGTCCTGATGTACGGCAAACCGCCGAAGCTCGGCGACGTCGTCCGGGCGCTGCGCGCGCCGACCTAGTTCCGACGCAGTCCCTGGCTGGACGCGTTGCGCTCTGAGGTCTAGCCCTTCACGCTCAGCTCGAGCGGGCGTTCGCGGTGAAGCACCACCCAGTCCGCGTTCTCATTGAGCGCCTCGCGCCCAAGCTCGCGGATCAACTCGCGCGCCTGGCCGTAGTGCCGGTGCTCGATCAACCCAGGTAGGCGAGTCGCGCACGCCTCGAACATAACGGAC
>DASRXC010000056.1:0-8556 GCA_035654355.1 Binatus sp. (SeqCode) | reverse complement strand
AACCCGACGCCGGCGCCAATCCCAGCGGACGATTACTACGTCAACGCGGGCACGAACTTCAACAACATCTTTGGGCTCACCACATCGACCATCGGTGTGAGCGGAACGCCATCGCCGCTCCACAATTCGCCCTATTCGACTGGCGTGGACGGCAGCTCGGGGGCGCCGTTCGGGATCACGCTCGCAAATGCCGGGTCAGTCCTGCTTGCGGTCAACAATCCGGTTGGCAGCGTCAGCTCGTTCACCGTCAACCCTGATGGCTCGCTGACCCTCGTTTCGACGACGCCGACAAAAGGCGCCGCGCCTTCTGGAGTGTGTGCTGCTCCTACAGCCATGGTCGCTGCAGTCGCCGACACCGGCTCGAATCAATTAGAGACCTTCACGATCGCGGCGGACGGAACACTGAGCCAGGCGGCAGCGACGCTCGCCAACCAGAACGGCCTGAACAAGCCGCTCGATTGCGCGTTTTCTCCGAACAGTTCGTTCGTCTACGTGACCGATAGCGGTGGAAGTTCGGGCATCTCCTCGTTCGCCGTCTCGGGCGCAGGCGCGATCACCAGCAACAGCACCTTCTCTGTCGACAGCGGCCAGACGGCGCAGGGCATCGCGATTTCGAACGCGGCAACCCCGTTGGTCTTCGCCACAACCCAGGCAGGTAATGGGATGGGGGTCTACGCGATCTCGACGGGCGGAGCACTTTCGCCGCTGACGTTCCAACCAACCGCCATCGCGCCGATCGGCGTGGCCGTCGCGCCCAATGCGCAAGCCGTCTACATCGCCGCTGCGGGCGCCAGGGCCGTTGACGGTTTCCATATCAGCGGCTTTACGCTCACCGAGCTGGCGGGTGCACCGTATCAGACCCAAGCCGTGCAAAGCGCGTATATGAGCATCGCATCTGCCGGCAACCTATTGTTCGTGTTGAGCCCGCCCGATCGCGCGGTCACCTTGTTCAAGGTCAACGCCGACGGGACGTTGGGCTTTGCCGCAACCAACCTCTACGGCATCCCGGGACTTTCGGGCAATAACGCGCTGGCGGTCGTCGCGCGCTAACCTCGCCGCTGCGAGTTATCCACAGCGCCGCTGGTTATGCACATCCCGACGCTAGGCCAACGGCGCGTGCGTGCTCCTTCACTAAAGGCTAAATGCGCGCGCCCGGTTCGCGCCGCACGCATCTTTCCGGGACTTTAGAGTCCCGGATTTTTTTCGAATGGGAGGGCAACTGTGCCGCCTCGCAACCCGACTAAAAGCGCGCTCGATCTGATCAAAAAGCACGGTGCGAAGATCGTCGACTTCAAGTTCATTGACGTGCCCGGCATGTGGCAGCATACCTCGGTGCCTGCCGACCAAGTGGACGACGGCACGTTCCAGTACGGCATCGGCTTCGACGGATCGAGTATCCGCGGATTTCAAGAGATCCAAGAGAGCGATATGGTGTTGATGCCGGATCCGGAAAGCGGACGGCTCGACTCATTCTGCTCGATCCCAACGGTCTCGTTCATCTGCGACGTCTTCGACCCGCGCAAGCAGGCCTTGTACGATCGTGATCCGCGCAACGTCGCCAAGCGCGCGCAGGCTTTTCTGCGCAAGAGCGGCATCGGGGACACGGCGTACTTCGGACCGGAGCTCGAGTTTTACATCTTCGACCACATCAGCTTCGAGAATCTCCCATACACGAGCGGCTTCTCGATCGATTCCGAAGAGGCGCATTGGAATTCGGGCAACGACGACGGCCCTAATCTCGGCTACACGCTGCGTCCGAAAGAAGGGTACTTTCCAGTCCAGCCTTCCGACAAGCACATGGACATCCGCTCAGAGATGGTGCTCGCGCTCAAAGAGTGGGGCGTGCCGGTCGAGATGCATCACCACGAAGTGGCGACCGGCGGCCAGACCGAGATCGACATGCGCTTCTCGACGCTCTTGCAGATGAGCGACAGCGTGATGATCTACAAATACGTCACGCGCAACATCGCGCGCCGCCATGGTAAAACCGTGACGTTCATGCCCAAGCCGCTGTTCGGGGACAATGGCTCGGGCATGCACGTGCACCAGAGCATTTGGAAAGCCGGCAAAAACCTGTTCTACGATGAGAAGGGCTACGCCGAACTTTCGAAGCTGGGGCACTACTACATCGGCGGCCTGCTCACGCACATCGACGCGCTGCTGGCGTTCAGCGCTCCGACGACCAATTCGTACAAGCGGCTCGTGCCGCACTATGAGGCGCCGGTCAACGTCGCGTACTCGATGGGCAACCGCTCGGCTGCGGTGCGCATCCCGATCTTCTTCAAAGGCCCGCGTTTCCAGAAGGCCAAGCGCATCGAGTTCCGCCCGCCCGATCCCGCGGCGAATCCGTACCTCGCATTCTCCGCGATGCTGATGGCCGGCCTGGACGGCATCAAGCGCAAAATCGACCCGACGAAAGCCGGCTTCGGACCGCTCGACAAGAACATCTACGAACTGCCCAAAGCCGAGGCGCGCCGCATCAAGTCGGTGCCGGGTAGCCTCGACGCGACGCTGGCCGCGCTGGAACGCGACCACGATTTCCTGACGCAGGGTGACGTGTTCTCAGAAGATCTGATCGAGACGTGGATCGATTACAAGCGCACGAAGGAGCTGCAAGAGGTGCGCATCCGGCCGACGCCATACGAGTTCTACCTCTATTACGATCTATGAGGTTTCCGAACTCCGGCTAGATGAGCCATCCGACAACGGCGATGACGATGCGGCGCGCGACACCGGCCGACCGCGAGCCCGTCATCGCGCTCATCTTCAGCATTCTGCGCTCGTTCGGCATCGAACCGGAACCGCTGCGCCTGGATGCGGAGACGATGCGCTTTGGCGAGACCGGCGATGCGAGTGTCTTCGACTATGTCGCCGAGATCGACGGCGTACTAGTTGGATCGGTCTCGCTGCGCGATCGCGGCGATGACACCGGGCGAATCTCGAAGTTCTTCGTAGCGGAGGAGGCTCGCGGTCGAGGCGTTGGGCGCTCGTTGCTTGCGCTCGCCGTGACGCAGGCGCGTGCGCGCAGTCTCAAGGTGCTCGATCTTGAGACTCGCGAAGCGTTCGAGGCCGCCATACACATCTATGAATCCACCGGTTGGAAACGTGGGCCCGATCCGGAAAACACCTGCGACCGCGCGTACACGCTGACGCTTTAAGGTAACCTACACCCCGCAGTCGAACGCCCCGCGCGAGGGTTTCCGCCGATGAAGCTGTTGCGTCTTGCCTTCGTCGCTTTGTCCATCGCGGTATTTCCTATTGTCGCTCGAGCGGATCTCGATCGCCGCATCGGACCGCCGGACGGGATCGCGCCGACCACAGCGACTCTCGCCGATGTGCTCGCGCAGAACTTGAAAGCGGAGGGCAAGCAGCTCGACTCGTTCGCATCTCGCATCGAGGAGTGGTCGCACGGCGCCTACGGCAGGCTATCGACGTCCGAGACCAAGTGGTCAGGCAAAGACTTCAAGACGATCGATCACTACGGTCAATTCTCGGAGCAAGAGGGGCGGCTCGCCGGCGTCCGCTGGCGGCAAAATCTCAATGGCATAGTGATCATCATGGGCGGCGTCCACCAAGAGGACGATGCGTTCGACCAAGCGCTCAAGGACGCGCGTGCCGGCAATCCGGGTACCGCCGTCAAGCTGCTGGGCGAAGTTCAAACCCCGGTGGACGCATACGTCGTCCAAGTCGCGACCGGACCTGACACGGCGGCGTGGATATTCATCGATAAGTCAAGCGGCCTCGTCGTCCGCGAAGAATCGGTCTGGGACGGCATCCGCACAACGACCACGTACAGTCACTTCGCGACGTTCAACGGCGCGGTTGTTGCGCAAACAGCGCGTCACACGAACGGCAGGCCGGGAGAAAGCGTCGATACATTGACGTCGCTTCGCCTCAATGCGCCGGTCAGCGCTCAGATGCTCAACCTCCCATCCTCACGCCGCGATCTCGTGCAGTTCCCTGCAGGCGCGACGAGCGTGCAGATTCCTGCATCGATGCCGATGAGCGCCGACACGCGCATCCTTAGCGACCGCTATGGCGAGACGATCGCCGGCACCGGGAAGAGCCACATCGTCGTGCGCATCACGATCAACGGCCGGGGTCTCGACTTCGCGTTAGACTCGGGCGCGAGCGGGATCGTGATCGATCGCGAAGTCGCTGCACAGCTGGGGCTCACCGGTTACGGTGCAACGGAGGAGGACACCGACGGGATCAACCACGCGTCGATCGTCGACATCCCTGAGATGCACGTCGGCGATCTCGTGATGAAGCATGTCGCAGCGTATCCCGTGTCGTTCCAGATGCGCACGAAGGAGACTGAAGAGGTCGTCGGACTGCTGGGGTTCGATTTCATCGCCAGCGTCGGCTTGAAAGTCGACTATGATAAAGGTCTGGTCGTCGCCTACCCTCTCGGCACGATGCCGATGCCGGATACTGGGATCACGATTCCGCTGATGCTCGATGACTTGGTGCCGGATGTGAGCGTTTCTGTCGGCGACGTTGCGAGCGCGCACTTCATCCTCGATACGGGCGCGGGCACCGACATCTTACCGGTCAGGCGCGGCGGCCAGTACGTCGAGATCGTCACCGGTGGCGTCACCGTGTTCCCGAGATTCGCGGCCGCGCATCCGTCCGAAACCCGTGACGAGGGGCTCGGCCATGAGGTCCAGATCCTCATCCCAAGTTTATATCTGGGCGTTGTCGGCGGCGTCGCGCGAGCGTATCCAGTCCAACTAAAACAAGTCGTCTTCGGCGTCGCGTTCGATAATTTCATCGCAACCGTCGTCGACCCGACCTCGACGTGGGGAGGTCAGGACCTGGACGGCCTCGTCGGATACGGAATGCTCCACTATTTCAACCTGTATTTCGACTACGCGAACTCGCGCATCATCCTCCAGCCGAACGAACAATTTCGCAACGCCAAACATACGGCCGACGCGCCGACGCACTGAACAGGGCCCCGCCCGCGCGGCGTTCAAGCTGAACCGGCATGGATAGTAAGCCGCCGAAATTGTGGCGTTTGCTGCTGCTGCTCGCGCTGGCGATCATCGCGATTTGGTGGCTACACCGCTACGCCGTGCTTAACGGTGCTCATTGAATCTCGACATCTTCAAGAGCTACGACATCCGTGGGATCTACCCAAGCGAACTGAACGAGGACATCGCCCGAAGCATCGGCCGCGCGTTCGCCGACTTTTTGGGCGCGCCGACGATCGCGATCGGACGCGACATGCGTCTTTCGTCAGAGCCGCTCTTCCGCGCGCTGGCCGATGGCATCACGATGCAAGGCGCCGACGTCGTCGACTTAGGACTCACGACCACCGACGAGCTGTATTTCGCCGTCGGCCATTTCGGCTATCCGGGCGGTGTGATGATCACGGCCTCGCACAATCCCAAGCAGTACAACGGATTCAAGCTCTGCCGGGCCGACGCGGTGCCGTTGGCCAGCGACACCGGCGTGTTCGCCATCCGCGATCTCGTGCAAGCGGATCGCTTCGTCGCTGCGCCCAAGCGCGGGCAGATCACGGCGAAAGACGCGCTGCCCGCATTCGCCCAGCACTGTCTTTCGTTCATCGACGTCGCGGCGATCAAGCCGCTGACGATCGCCATCGATGCCGGCAACGGGATGGCTGGGCTCGTCGTGCCCGCGATATTCAAACATCTTCCCGTAAAGCTGATCCCGTTGTATTTCGAACTGGATGGATCGTTCCCGAATCATCCGGCCAGCCCGATCGAACCCGAGAATATGGTCGAGCTGCAAAAGGCTGTCGTGTCGCATGGTGCCGATCTCGGCGCAGCGTTCGACGGCGACGCCGACCGCGTGTTTATCACCGACGAACACGGCACGTTGGTCGGGGGCGACATGGTCACGGCGCTCGTCGCGCGCAACTTGTTGCGCCGCAAACCGGGCGCCACGATCCTCTATAACCTGATCTGCTCGCGCACGGTACCTGAGGTCATCAAACGCAATGGCGGCGTTCCGGTGCGCACGCGCGTCGGCCACTCCTACATCAAGGCCATCATGCGCGAGCAAAACGCGATTTTTGGGGGCGAGCACTCCGGGCATTTCTACTTCCGCGACAATTACTACGCCGACTCAGGCCTGATCGCGCTGCTCGTGCTGCTCGAGTTGATATCCTTGGAAGGCAAACCGGTCAGCGAGCTATTGAAGCCGCTGGATTCGCGCGTGCGCAGCGGCGAAATCAACTCCCAAGTCGCGGATGCGCCTGCCAAACTCGCGGCACTCGAACGCCGCTATGCCGATGCACAGCAGGACCACCTGGACGGGCTGACGATCCAATACCCGACTTGGTGGGCCAACGTGCGCCCATCGAATACCGAACCGCTACTGCGCCTCAACGTCGAGGCTGACGATCCTGCGACGCTTGCGGCCAAACGCGACGAACTGCTCTCCATCATCCGCGGATAGATCCGCATGAGCCTCGGCCGCTATCGCGCGTTGTTCGCGAGCCGCGCGGTGGCGCTGCTGGTGATCGCGCAATGGTTCGCGCGCCTGGGCGATCAGTTCGTCTCGATCGGACTGCTCTGGGCGGTTCTCGACCTCACTCACAGTCCTGCAGCCACCGGGCTAGTGCTGATGGCGTACACGGGCGGAGTAATCGCAGCGGGTTTTTTCGCCGCATCGCTGCTCGACCGGTATCCGCGCAAACCCCTCATGCTCGCCGACAACGCAGTGCGCGCATTATGCATCGGCGCGATCACCGTGCTCGGTCTCACGCACACGCTGAACATCTGGCTGCTTGCAGCGCTTGCCGCGACCGCGGCGATGTCGAGCACGATCACGATCGTCGGGATGCGCGTGTACTTGCCGACGATGGTGCCCGAAGAGCTGATCGTCACGGCATTCGCGGTCGACTCGTCGCTCTATCAATTGGCGGGCATTCTTGGACCGGCATTGGCGGGCATCGTGACGGCGACTCTTGGCTGGCAAGTAGCGATGGCGATCGCCTCCGGCTGCTTCGTGATGTTCGTGGCGGTCTCGGCGTTCATCCCGCGCGGGGCGATCGACAGCGGAATACCCCCATCGTCGCGCGAGCTCTCGATCTCCCAAGAACTCGCCGGCGCGCGCTACATCTATCACAATCCGCTGCTGCGCGGACTCACGCTGATGATCTCGATGGGCAACTTCTTCTTCGGCATCGCGGTGATAGGACTCGCGTTCTTAAGCAAAGACGCATTCGCGTTAGGTGCAAGGGGTCAGGGATTCATGCTGGCCGCGATCTCCGTGGGCTCATTGTTGTCGAGTGTCGCACTCGGCGCTGGGCACTGGCCGTATCCGCGGGGCATCTCGCTGATCGTGAACTGCGTCGCGCTCGGCGTGTTGGTCGCCTTGGTCGGCCTGACCCCGACCATCGGCATCGCGTATATCGTGCTGTTCGTCGTCGGCGCCGTCGACGCGGCCTTCTTCATCTGGATGTCAGAGCTGCGCCAGCGCACGCCGCCTCCGGACCTGCTCGCCCGCACGATCAGCGCGTCGATGATCCTCAACACGGTAGCGACACCGTTTTCGGCCGCGATCGCCGGGTTCGCGGTCGGGCTGCTCCACGTGAGGCCGATGTTCGTGCTCGCCGGCGTGCTGCTCGCGCTCTATTCTGCCTTGTTCTTCGGCAACCGGGCGCTGCGCGAGGCTCCGTGACCACGGAATCGCGCGCGTCAACCGCCAAGCCACGCGCATGAGCGGACGGACCATCGGTCACGCATTGCTCGCGCTTGGCGACGGCACGTCGCATCAGGGCTGCATTCGGATCGAAAATGGGCGCATCGCGGCGCTCGACGACGGGCCGCATCATCTTGAGTACGAGCTGCCGTTCGGCAGCACGGTCACACCCGGGCTGATCGATCTTCACATCAACGGCGCCGCCGGTCATTGGTTCAACCGAGAGCCGCTTGCGGCGATGCGGGCGATCGAGGCGACCGGCACGCGCTCCGGTCTCACCTCGTATCTTCCGTCCATCATCACCGGACCGTGGGATGAGATGCTGCGCTCGGCCCGCGAGATCTACCGCCAAATGGAGATGCCCTCAGGCGGCGCGCGCGCGCTCGGCGTGCACTTCGAAGGCCCGTTCCTCAATCCAGAGTACCGGCGTTTTCACCAAGCCGAGTATCTGCTTTCGCCGACGCCGAAACGTATCGAGCAACTGCTCGGAACGTGGACGAGCGGCCGATGCCGCGTGACGATGGCGCCCGAGATCGATGAAGCGCGGCCGGCGTCAGCTGAATTGCGGCGCCGCGGAGTCGTGCTGTCCGCGGGGCATACTGCCGCGAATTTTTCGATTGGCGTGGAGGCGATCGAAGAAGGGTATCGCATACTCACGCACACGTTCAACGCCATGCCGGGCCTGCATCATCGCGCATCGTCGATTCTCGTCGCGTATCTGCTCGATCCAGCGGCGTTTTGCGAAGTCATCGCCGACGGCGTCCACGTCTCATCCGAGCACGTCGCGCTGCTCTACCGGCTTAAAGGCCTCAACCTCGTTCTCGCGACCGACAGAATGCCCGTCACCGAAAACCTCACCGAGCAAGGCGGTGTCGTGCG
>DASRXC010000055.1:0-14696 GCA_035654355.1 Binatus sp. (SeqCode) | reverse complement strand
GGAAACTTCGGAATTGTTGAGCACTTGGACAAAAGAAGGACGGCGGTGGCTGTCACCGCCGTCCTTGGTGTTATGCGTTCTGCGATTGTCGCGCGTTAGTACAGCGCTGTCGCGAAGAACGTACCATCCAGCCAGTAGCCGTAGGCGACTACCATGCGGCCAACTGCAACTTTACCAGTCTGCTGACGCTCGAGCGCCGGTTGGTCGTTGATGACGACCGCACTGTTCGTCTGCTGCAGGGTCACGAGATGACCTTTCACAGACGTGATCGTGCCGGTGACCTGACCGTGGCGCAGGTGGACGCTATCAGGCGGGCAGTTGCCGTTGGGCACCCACTGGTCGTTCACCCATGATCCGCACGATGTGTCCAGATACGGCGGATCTGCAAACGCCGGTGCGATGCTCAACAGGGCGGTGATAAGGACGGCAAAAAGGTATCTCAAAGTTTCAATCTCCTTTCCAGAATATTGTACCCAAGATACGCTGTAAATATGCGTTTGACGCAAAGCGTTCGCGCGCACCATTTAGATGCGCGCGACAACGAGTGGGGCCCTTGGAGAAGCTTGGTACGAGGCCTTACGAGCAGCCCATGCTCCGACCGCAACTATCGCAGACATAACACGCGCCGTTGCGCCGAGTGATGGATCCGCACACATCGCACAGAGGCGCATCGCCCATCATCGCCGCCATCTGCGCTTCGCGTGACCGAACCGCCGCAAGCTGCGCCGCGAGTCCGGGGTCCATGATCGCGGATGCCTGTGATGACTGCGCGCTGGATGCGTTGTGCGTTCCGTTGGCTCCCTTCGGACGGTTCGACGGCCTCGCCGTCGCGCTGCCTGTGTCTCCCTTTGGGTTGGGAGGCGCATCTTCGTTGGCTTGCTGTGCGGCGACGCGTGCTTCGAATTCAGCCTGCGCCATGTCTTCGTGGTTGACCGCGTCGACGTCGCGATCCTCAGGTTTCACTTGGACGAAATCGGTGCGTCCGAGATACTCCATCCCGAGCACGCGGAAGATGTAGTCGATCACGCTCGTACAGTGCTTGATGTTGGGGTGGTCGACAAAGCCGTTAGGCTCGAATCGAGTGAAGACGAACTTATCGACGAACTCTTCGAGCGGCACCCCGTACTGCAAGCCGATCGAAACGGCGATCGCGAAGCAGTTCATGAGGCTTCGGAACGACGCGCCTTCTTTGTGCAGATCCACGAAGATCTCGCCGAGCGTGCCGTCGGAGTACTCACCCGTCCGCAGGAACACCGTATGGCCTGCGATCTTCGCCTTTTGGGTCCACCCGCGGCGCTTCGCCGGCAGCCGGTTACGTTCGATGGCTTTGGCGAACTGGCGCTTAAACTCGGTCGACGTGGTGTTGGCGAGTATGCGCTGGGCGGCGGCAAGGATCTCGTCGGGCCGCAATTCCTCCGCCCGCTGTTTGCGAGCCTCCTCGAGCTGTTTGGCGAACTCTTCGGAGAGCGCGAGCTGCTTGTCGTCCTCTTGAGCCGTCTTGTCCGTGCCCTTGTTAGAGAGTGGTTGTGAGAGCTTGGAGCCGTCGCGGTACAGCGCCATCGCTTTGATGCCGAGCTCCCACGAGCGCATGTACGCCTCTTTGATGTCGTCGACGGTCGCCTCGTTGGGCATGTTGATCGTCTTTGAGATCGCACCGCTGATGAAGGGCTGCGCCGCTGCCATCATGCGCACGTGCCCCATGTGGTGGATGAAGCGCTTGCCGAGCTTGCCGCACTTGTTGGCGCAGTCGAAGACCGCGTAGTGCTCTTCTCTGAGGTGCGGCGCGCCCTCGGTCGTCATCGTACCGCAGATGTAATTATTCGCGGTTTCGACTTCTTCGCGCGAGAAACCGAGCGAACGCAACAGGTCGAAGTCGGCCGCACCGTACTGCTCGGAGGTGAAGCCGAGACGTTGCATGGTCGCGTCGCCGAGCGTGAACTGGTTGAACGCGAAACCGATCTCAAAGGCCGAGGGTAGCGCTTTTTCGACCTTTGCGATGTCGTCGTCGGTGAAGCCACGAGCTTTGAGCGTCTCCGCGTTGACGTATGGAGCGCCATACAGCGAGCCCGTTCCCTTGGCGTACCGGACGATATCCTCGATCTGGCTTTCCGTGTACCCGAGGTTGTGCAAGGCTTCCGGAATCGATTGGTTGATGATCTTGAAATAGCCGCCGCCGGCAAGTTTCTTGAATTTCACAAGCGCGAAGTCGGGCTCAATGCCGGTCGTATCGCAATCCATGATGAGCCCGATCGTGCCGGTCGGTGCGATGCACGTCGCTTGCGCATTGCGGTAACCGTATTGCTCCCCCAAGTCTAGCGCACGGTCCCAGCTGTCGCGCGCTGCCGCGAGAAGGTACGGCGGCGCAAGCGAGGGATCGATGCCAATCGGGATGACCGACAGCTCTTCGTATTCAGCGGCGGTCGCATTATACGCCGCGCGCCGGTGATTGCGCATCACGCGCAGCATCGAATCCGAATTCTCTTTGTAACGTGGGAACGATCCTTGGTCGCGCGCCATCTCTGCGGACGTCGCATACGATTCACCGGTGAGCATGGCTGAGATGACGCCGGCCATCGCAAGCGCGCGCGGCGAGTCATACGGGATGCCGGAGACCATCAGCAGAGTGCCAAGGTTCGCATAACCCAGGCCGAGCGTGCGGTATTCGTACGACTTGCGCGCAATTTCCGGACTCGGGAACTGCGCCATGAGCACGGAGATCTCGAGGACGACCGTCCATAGACGGATGGCGTGCAAATAGCTTTCGACGTCGAATTGACCCTTCGCCGAATCGTAGAACTTCATTAGATTGATAGAAGCCAAGTTGCATGCCGTGTCATCCAAAAACATATATTCTGAGCAATTATGGACGTAAAAACCATTCGCATCGAACGCGCTTACGCCCGGAATCGTGCAATCAAAAACCGGCTCTTGACCAACGCGCACGATGTCTATAACGTGCGCAGTGGGTCTATAGCTAGACGGCTCCGGATTGATTGCCAAGGATTCTCTGACTGAACCTCGAGCTGCAGCAACCACGACGTTGGAGACATGGGTGTGTAGTGCGACGCGTTTGTGCTTGAGTGCGTGCAGCGGAAGCCATGTCTCAGAATTGTCTGAGTTAATAGTCAGAAATTGGTGATCAGGCGTTGCTTTTATTGAATACCCTTCGACCGTGATGAGCTCATAAACGTCCTTGACGCCGGTGAGAAAAAACCCCTGAGCAGTACTATCGTATCCGATTCCGTCGACAAGGGCCTTAAAGGGCTTGCCAACCAATTCTGCGACCGTCGCATATCGTTTTGTGTCTTGCTCAACGATCGCGATCTTGCTATCAGCTGTGATGCAGGGGTTACTCGCACGAATGCGTCCGCCAGCCGGGCACGTGTGCCATGAGTTGATGACGTCATCGTACTGAACACCCGGATCCGCGCAACTCCAGGCTGCGCGAGCTATCTCATCCCAGAGGTCGCGCGCACGCAGCGTACGGGCCACGGATTTGTCGCGCCGCCAGAGCAGATCCCACGTGCCATCCTTGCGGACGGCATCAATGAACTTGTCTGGCACCCGCACTGAATTGTTTGAGTTCTGACCAGACACGGTTGCATATGCATCGCCCTCATACGAGCTCGCATAGCCGGCGGCGATGAGCGCAGCGACTTTCTTTTCTTCCTCGACCTTCCAATTGATGAATTTCTCGATGTCTGGATGGTCCATATCCAAGATAACCATCTTCGCGGCGCGACGAGTTGTACCACCGCTCTTGATCGCACCAGCCGCGCGATCGCCAACGCGCAGGAAGGACATCAATCCGCTTGACGAGCCGCCACCCGAGAGCTTTTCGCCCTCCGCTCGAAGATTGGAAAAGTTGGTGCCTGTTCCCGATCCATATTTGAACAGCCGAGCCTCACGCACCCAAAGATCCATGATGCCGTTGTCGTTGACGAGATCATCTTCCACGGATTGGATAAAACAGTTGTGAACCACAACGTTATTTGTTAGGAAGGTGTGGCTTTCAGTTTCAATGTCGTAGACACGCTGTTCACCGACATACTCGACTGAGAGAATGCGCTCAGCGCGAAGCGCGGCGACAGACCGCCCAGGTCTGAGAAGCGCGTTCGCTAATTTGGCGCGTTTATCGGCCGAAACAAAGCCAATCAACTCGGCAAAACGCTCTTTGGCGCTCTTCCAGCCTAGCGTCACATGATAATATGGCTTTCGATCGATACGCGAGTCATTGTTCACAAGAACTCGATTGTAAACACCGAGATTATTGAGTAGATGTGACGTTCCGTACGCAAGCTTAGGCGATATCGTGCCCAGCACAACATCAGACGCATAGCTCTTTTTGGACAGCCTTACGCATCCGTCAGCTTGGAAAAGCGAGCGTAAGTAAGCTGTCTGAGCGCCTTGACCGCCCTGAAGAACTCTCTGAGGGACCTCCATCTCCAGACCGCGCTTTTCAAGATCATAGCGAGCCACAAAACTCCGCAGCGGCTCACCATATAATCTGGTGCGCCGAATTGCAAGATTCTTGTCCTTCGCGGGAACTGTGCGTTCGTGGGAATGGACGCCGGCAAAGACCGTATCGACGAGTGAACGAATATACTCGTGTTCGTCTTCGTTCACAGTCATCGCTTCTACCGTCAAGCTCTGATTTGTTCCATGTTTGTATTGGCCAACAAAACCATCCGCCTGAAGCCATCCCGCTAGTGCAGCCTCAGCCTCGTCCATGTTGTCGCTGATCGATGCGACGGTCGTATCAGTGCGCTGGAGGAGGCGCATTCCCGGTTTGAGCGCCGATACTTCAGCCCACCGGGTTGATCGGTCGTCGCCTCCGACCAGCACGAGATGGTCGGAAGTAGCCTCAATGTAGTTACCGTTCGCAAGTCTGACTTTGTAAACACGCTTGATACCGTTGTCCTTCGTTGCAACAACGCGGGTTCTGCCGCACTGGTCAAAAACGCTAAGGCCGACGAGGTTGCGCGTGACTATTTCGCCGATCGCAATTGGGCCATCGGGAGTGTTCACGAGCGCATGAGACGGCAGACACGCGTGTGGTTGTGGATGCGAGTACGAATCCTTCGCGCGCGTCAACTCTTTCGTATCGGGATCGACGAAATAGTGGCCTTGCGACGGGCCGGTGATCCCATACGCGTATGCAAGTCCGGTATTGAACCATTGCGGTGAGTTCGGCGCCGCCATCTGGTTGATGAGCATGTGCGTGATCTCGGCGTCGAACGCAGCGGCATCTTCGTCAGTGTCGAAGTACTTGTATCGGCGGCCCCAGTCGGTCCAGCAGCCCGCAAGCCGGCGCATGACTTGACGCGCCGACGTCTCGCGACCAAGCGAACCATCCGGCTGCGGCACGCCGGCCTTGCGGAAATACTTCTGCGCGAGGATGTCAGTCGCGACTTGCGACCAGGCTTTGGGCACCTCGATGTCGTGCATCTCGAACACGACCGTGCCGTCCGGCTCGCGGATGACGGAGGAGCGGTTATCCCACTCGATCGTTTCGAGCGGATCAATGCCTGGTTGCGTGAAGCGCCGCTGGATCTTCATGTGAGGCTTGTGTCCTTTCTCTCTCTGCCACGCGGGGAGACGACACCACGCTGATTCATCAAAAAACAGCGTACAATAGTTCGACGAACACCTGAGTGGCCCTACCTATTGTGGTACGAGGCCTAATGCACCCCATTATATAGCGCGGATATGGCCGATTCAAGAAAAATTTCGAACGAGCGTTCGTACATTTCGCAAACCCAAGCAGGACGGCCCCGCGCGCCGATTGCCCCAAAATCTATCCCCAGGCCGGCCGAAAACTGAGGACAACTCATCCGTGCTTGGTTATCGGGACAAGTGTCGGACGTTCGGGGTACGCCTCATCAAATCCAGAACAGATAAGACGATGGCGCACGCCAAGCAGTTCGAGCTCGCGCTCGTCCAATTCGCGCCCCGCAAGGGCGACGTCGAGGCGAACTTCGCCTCCGTCGGCGACGCCTTCGCAGCGCTGGCCGATCAGTCGGGCGACTTTCCCTCGGTCGTCGTCTTTCCGGAGGCATCACTTTCCGGCTATTTCGTCGAGGGCGGCGTCCGCGACGTAAGCCTGCGCGCGCGCGATGTGGTCACTCGCTTGCAACGCCTGGCGAAAACCAATGCGCCAAAAAAAGCCGCGTTCGACATCGTTCTGGGGTTCTACGAGATCGACGAAGAGGATAAGCTCTACAACAGTGCGCTCTACGCCACCGTCGGCGCCGAGACTGGCCTCCGCCACGTGCACCGCAAGCTGTTCCTCCCGACTTACGGCGTGTTCGACGAAGAGCGCTTCGTCACGCGTGGCCGCAACATCGGCGTATTCGACACCCGGCACGGTCGTGCGGCTATCCTCATCTGTGAAGATGCGTGCCACTCGCTTTCGACAACCGTCGCCGCACTGCGGGGCGCGCAAATCATCTATATCCCGAGCGCGTCACCCGGTCGCGGCATGGAAGATTTCGAACCGGCCAACGTGCGGCTCTGGCGAGAGATCATGCGCGTCGCCGCCTCTGAGCATGGCGTATTTATCGCGTACGCTGGACTCGTCGGCTTCGAAGGAGGCAAGGGTTTCACGGGGGGTTCGCGGTTGGTCGGACCGTTCGGCGAGTTGCGCGCAGAAGCGCCGTTCACCGGCGCGACAATCGTGCGCGCACCTGTCGATTTAGAAGATGTTGCCGTCGCGCGCGCTGCGCTGCCGGCGCTTGGCGATCTCGAATCGAACCTTCCGGAATTGATCCCCGCGCTGCTCGCTGCTGAAGGGGAAGGTGGCGGCAGCGGCGGTTCGCCGAACGGGCGAGCACGAAGGCCTGCGACGAAGTCGCGCGCCGTCAAGAAAAAAGCGCGCCGGTGAGCAGCGCATTCACCATCGTTCGCGCAGAAGCGCCCGACGATGCGCCTGCCATCGATCCGGCTCTGGTCGAACGCTGGCTGACCGACTTTATCCGCGACGAACTGGTGCGCCGGCGCGGCATTCACCATGCGGTGGTTGGCGTTTCGGGTGGCGTCGACTCAGCCGTCGTCGCATTCTTGTGCGCTCGCGCGCTAGGCCCGCGCAACGTGCTCGGGGTACGCATGCCGTACCGCACGTCCAGCCCCGAAAGCCTGGCGCATGCAGCACTCGTGATTCAAAAGACGGGTATCGATGAGCGCCTCATCGACATCAGCGACGCGGTCGACGGTTACATGGCGCAGGAACCGGATGCCTCATCAACGCGACGAGGCAACGTGATGGCGCGCATGCGCATGATCGTCCTGTTCGATCAATCCGCCAGGATCAACGGCTTGCCGGTCGGCACCGGCAATAAATCGGAGCGCATGCTCGGCTATTTCACCTGGCACGGGGACGACTCGCCGCCGATCAATCCGATCGGCGACCTGTTCAAGACGCAAGTGTGGATGCTCGCGCGCCACCTCGGCGTGCCCGACGTCATCATCGACAAACCGGCGACCGCCGACCTCATCCGAGGTCAAACTGACGAAGAGGACCTCGGCATCACGTACGCTCAAGCCGATCGCATCCTGAACCGCTTATTGTTGGGATACACGGTCGCCGACATCATCGGCGCAGGATATCCACGCGCGGAAGTGGACCTTGTCAAACGGCGCGTCGATGCGACGCACTGGAAGCGCCATCTCGCGACCACCGCCCTGATCTCGAGCACCGCGATCAACGAATTCTATCTCAGACCGGTGGATTATTGATATGCCGATCAAACTTGGACACGTCGGGCACTTCGGCATCAGCGTCCGCGACCCGAAAAAGAGCGCGCGTTGGTGGACTGAAAAGCTCAACCTGAAGAAGATATTCAGCTTTCCCGGCGGCGTGGTAGTCGGTAATGATGCTTTTGACATCGTGCTGCACAAAGGTGCCCCACGTCCGGAGTCCATCGACCACGTTTCGTTTCATCTCCCGAACATGGCGGCGCTAAAGGCCGCTCTCGCGGAACTCAAACGAAAAGGCGTCGATCTCGAGGATCCGGGCGACGAGATCGGTCCTGAGGGCCCAGGTTCGAAGAACATGGGCCTCTGGTTTCACGACCCCGACGGCTACCGCTGGGAATTGAGCGTCCTCGCCAAGCCTTCTCGAAAATAGCCGGAGGCAAACAGGTGTCGAGATACTTGCACACGTCGATCTTCGTCAATGACATGGACGAGACGATCGCTTTCTACACGAACAAACTCGGGCTCAAGCTGCTCGACAAAGCGCACTATCCTGGCAATGCCGACATGGCCTTTGTCGGTCGTGATTGGAACGCGTACATCGAGCTCGTCTACGACCTTGAAGATCATCTGCCATACGAAGTCGGCAACCGCTACGAACACCTCGCGCTGGAGATCGATCCGCCGCTGACCGATCTTGTCGAACGCTTGCGCAAAGACGGCGTGAAGATCGTCAAGGAACCCAAAAAATCTCCAGGCGGCACCCGCGCGCTCGCGATGGTCGAAGACCCGAACGGCGTCGTGGTCGAGCTGCTCGAACCGAAATCCGGACCCATCAAGTAACGGCGCGTGGCCAACGCTGAGATCATCACCGTCGGCACCGAGCTGCTGCTTGGCCAACTCGTCGACACGAACACGGCGTTCATCGCCAAAGCGCTCGCGGACGCCGGCATCGACGTGCACCGCGAGGACTCAGTCGGCGATAACACCGAGCGCATTGCGGCGGCCATCACCGAAGCGCTCGGCCGCTCCGACGCGGTCGTGGTTGCGGGCGGCTTAGGTCCTACCGTCGACGATCTTACCCGCGAAGCAGCGGCCCGCGCTACGGGCCGCGCACAAGAACTCCATGAGCCAAGCCTCGCGCGCATCCGCGCGATGTTCGAGCGCTTGGGCCGCCCGATGGCTGACAATAACCGCCAGCAGGCAATGATGCCAGCAGGGGCGATCGTGCTCGACAATGATCTGGGGTCGGCGCCGGGCTTCATTATAGAAGAAGGAAACCGCGCGGTCGTCGCGGTCCCGGGCGTGCCGCGCGAGATGAGGGCGATGATCTCCAACCAGGTCGTGCCCTGGTTGATCAAACGCTTCGACGTCTCAGCCACCATCGTGACGAGGGTGCTGAACACCATCGGCCTGGGAGAATCGGACCTCGATCAGCGCATAGCCGACATGTTCCACGCCGGGGTGAACCCGAGCATCGCGGTCCTTGCGCATTTCGGCCAAGTCGACGTCAAGCTCACCGCGAAGGCGGGAACCCGCGAGGAAGCGGTTGCGATGCTCGACCAGCTCGAGCCGCGCATCCGCGAACGCTTGCCCGATTGCATCTACGCGGTCGACGGCGGTCCGATCGAGCAGGCCGTCGGCGAGCTGCTGCGCATCCGCGGCTGGACGCTCGCGACCGCCGAGTCGTGCACCGGCGGACGCATTGCAGCGCTGCTCACCAGCGTCGCCGGCGCATCAGATTACTATCTTGGCGGCGTCGTTTCGTACGCCAACGAAGCCAAGCTCGATTTCCTCGACGTCGCTCCGGATCTGATCGAGCGCTACGGCGCGGTGAGCGAAGAGGTCGCCACTGCGATGGCGATCGGCGTGCAAGCGCATCTGAGATCGTCGTGTGCCATCTCGGTCACCGGCATCGCCGGGCCAGGCGGCGGAAGCGAGGAGAAGCCCGTTGGACTGGTGTACGTCGCACTCGCCGGTCCGGATGGAACAGTTGAAGCGCGTAAGCTCATGCTGCCGGGCGATCGTGAGATGATCCAGCGCCGTGCAACCCTCGCCGCGCTCACGATGTTGTGGAAAGCCGTTCGCTGATGCCCCCGACTATTGAAACGGCGCGATTAACGCTGCGCAGTCCGATGCAAGACGATTTCGAACGATACTTTCAAATCGTTCTTTCGCAAGCGCCGGTGATGCGTTGGTTCGGCAGCGGGGAGCCACGCACGCGCGAGGAGGCCGAACTGACGTGGGCGCGCTTTTTGAGTCCTGAGCGCGATCCGCGCGATCGTCTGTGGGCCGTCATCGAGCGGTCGAGCGGCGAGCTCATCGGGCACGCCGCCTTGCAGCGGCTTGAAAAAGGCGATTTGACCGAGGTCGGTTATGCGCTCGGGCAAGCGTATTGGGGCATGGGCATCGCGACCGAAGCGTCACGCGCTGTGATCGATTTCGGTTTCGCTACGACCGATTTGGATATGATCGTCGGAGTCGCGCGACAGGAGAATGCGGTTTCGCGCCGTGTGCTCGAGAAAAGCGGCCTGACCTTCAAGGGTCTGCGCCGATACTACGGTCTAGACGTCGCATACTACGAATTGATGCGCAGCGAATACGTCGCGAACTCGGCGCCGCAGGCCGAGTCGCTCGGCACTTCTTGATGAAGCCGTTAGTCGCGGGATTCAACCATCGCTGGAGCGCCGCGCTGCCGGCGATCGTGTTGATCGCCATCGCGCTCGCGATCGCCGCCTGCGCGGGCACCACGACCACAACCAGCACGCAAGGCAGCCGAATCGCACCTCTTGTCGGCTGCAATCCGGGTGCGGCAAGCATCTCGGTAGCCGCTGAGAGCCTTACCTTTGGACATCGGATGTTCGAGACCGGTCCGATGGCGCTGTACCTGAGCGGCAAGGTCGCGGTGAGCTTTTCGGGCTCGGGCACGGAACCCGAGGTGACGCAAGCGCTCGCGCGCGTGCGCGCAACGCAAGGACAAGTGCCCGCTGAGCGTTCGCGCTACACTGTTTACAACATCCCTGATTCTGAAGATCCATCGATCGCCGCCGCGCAGCTTGCCGCGACGCGGGGCATCGCCGATGCGCAGCCATTACGCGCTCGGTATCTGCAAGACACATTTCCGGACGACCCAGCTTTTGGCGCGCCGCCGCCGTACACTGGACCGGTTACCACCGCCACGCAATGGGATATGTACTACATCCAAATGCCGGCGACGTGGGATACGTGGAAGGGCGCATCGAGCGTTCCGATCGCGATCATCGACACGGGTTATGACGCGAACAACATCGACGTGTGTTCGAAGGTCGCCAACTCAGCAGTGTTCGATCTGGGGGGCGGTGCGCAAGACACGCAAGGAACCGCTCAAGACATGGACGGACACGGCACGAACGTGAGTGGCATCGCGGCGGCCGTGACCAATAATTTCACTCGCTTTGCCGGCGTCGGCTGGAACACGCCGCTCTTGGAGGTGCGCGTCTTCCCAACTCCGACCGTCGGGAACCCCGCACCCGGCGCGAGCAATCTCGACATCGCGGCGGGCATCGATTGGGCGGTCGCGCACGGCGCGCGCGTGATAAACTTGAGCCTCGGCGGCCCCGCGGCGTGCGACTCGGCAGAACAGAAGGCGATCACGGCGGCAGGCAATGCCGGGGTTGTCGTCGTGGTGGCAGCGGGCAATCAGGGAGCCCCAGCGCTTGATGCGCCTGCGAATTGCCACGGAACGATTTCGGTCGGCGCAAGCGCGATCGACGACGTGAGCAATCCGTCAGCTCCGACCGAGCGTATCGCGACGTACTCGAATTGGGGCAGCAACGGCGACGGGTTGACGCTCGTCGCGCCCGGCGGCGATCCGTCCAAAGCGCAGGCCTCGTGCGGCACGTCGGTGCAGTGCGATTATCTGCAGTGGATCACCAATAACTATTCAACAACCGCGCACAAATTCGCCGGCACTGGAGTGTTGATTGCTGGAACCTCGCAGGCAACGCCGCATGTATCCGGTGTCGCGGCGCTCATGATCGCGAAGAACGGCACGCTCACTCCGGTGAACGTCAAGCAATTGCTTGAGCTCTTCGCCGACGATATCGGCGGTGGAGTGAAACAAGGTGCTGGCCGGCTGAACGCATTTCAGACTCTGTCTCACACCTAAAGGTCCACCTCGCCGGCACTCAGAAAAGGTGGCTCCGAATGAGCCATCGTCTGCCACTTCTTAATGTGCGGGTCGCGATAGCCGCGGTTGCAACGCTTGCCTCGCTTGCCGCTGCATGCGCTGGTGGTGGCGGCGGCGGTGGTACTGGTCCACCGCCCCCACCGACTTCGACGCCGACTCCCGGGAACGTCGCGACTCCGCTCGTCGGCTGCCCTGGCGGACCGCCGGCAAGCGTCGCACGGCGACCGTTGCAAACCGCCAGAATCATGTTCGGCAAGAGATTTCCGACGAGCTCAGCATATCGTGAGCCGTACATCAGAGGCCGCGTGGCCGTACAAATTTCCGACAACGCAAGCGCAGCGACGAGCTTCAGCCGGCTCAATGCGCGCGTGGTCGCTCAACCAAACGAGTTCGGGTATTCAAGCGTCAGCATCCCACAAAGCGCCGATCCGGCAACCACTGCCGTGTCGCTTCGCAACCAGCCAGGGATTTCAGATGCTCGGCCGATCCGTGCATTGTATCTGCAAGTGATTCCGAACGACCCCGATCTCGGCACGAATTCTCAGATCTGCACCGGTCCGCAGACAACGTTTGTGCAGTGGGATATGTACGTCACGTGGATGCCTGAGGGCTGGGGCGTCACGACGGGCAGCTCCAGCATCGTCATCGGCATCGTCGACACAGGCGTCGACCTCACCAACGCCGACGTCGCCGGCAAGGTCGACCACAGCGTCGTGTACGATCTAGGCACGGGAGTCGCTGATGTAAGCGCGTCGGTGCAAGATCACGATGGGCATGGAACCAACGTGAGCGGCATCGCCGCTTCAGTGACGGACAACTCGACCCGTTTCGCCGGCGTTGGATGGAATACGCATCTCGTTGAGGCGCGGGTGTTTCCGACCCCGTCCGCGAGCGACCAAAACCCGGCAGCTGCCGAACCTGACATTGCTGCCGGCATTAACTGGGCCGTCGCTCATGGCGCGAAGGTCGTCAACCTGAGCCTCGGCGGTGCCGGCGCCTGCGATTCCGGCCCAGGCACGGTTGGCGACGCGATCAGCGCCGCCCACGCCGCGGGAGTGGTCGTCGTTGCCGCATCAGGCAATGACGGAACAAACTCGATCGACTTCCCGGGAGACTGTCCGGGTGCGCTTGCAGTCGGAGCGACGGCACTCGATGACACCACCAATCCAGCCCAACCGAAAGAGACGATCGCAAGCTATTCCAACTCGGCGCCGAACACGACATGGGGCGTGGTCGCTCCCGGCGGCGATCCGAGCGTTGCGCAGCAGTCCTGCGGCGTCTCGCCGGCATGCGATTTCCTCCAATGGATCATCAATGCGTATTCGACAACCGCGTTCATGGACGCAGGCACTGGAATTTTGATCGCGGGCACGTCGCAGGCAACGCCTCACGTGGCCGGCCTGGCTTCGCTGATGCTCGCGAAAGATGGTACGTTGACTCCAACGCAGATCTTCAGCATCATCGAATCGAACACCGATAAAATCGTCGGCGCCGGCTCTCGGCAGGGCTTTGGACGGATCAACGCGATCAAAGCGTTGAACGCGACGCCATGAGGACGATCCGAAATCCGTGACCTTGTCGTAGCGGCGCCTCCGCGAGCACGCGTCGCTTCGTCAAGCCACCTCGCTCGCGTCCTCGGTTTCATGGATCTCTCGGTGCTCTCGTCGGCGAGCATGGCGCCGGCGTATTCCATCGCGGCCACTTTCGGTCTCATGATCGCCGCAGCGGGCGCGGGTGCGCCGCTTGCGTTGGTGCTGCTGACGGTTCCGGTGATGTTCATCGCGATCGCATTCCATCGCATGTGCGAAGAGCATCCTGATGCGGGCTCGACGTATGCGTGGGCGCGGCTTGCGTTCGGCCAACGCACCGGTGGTTTTTCCGGTTGGATCGTGATGCTGTCGTATTTCGGAGCGGCGATGGCGACGATCGTGCCTGCCGGTGTCTACACGTTGCGCTTCCTCAACGATCCGCTCCATCTCGTCGGCGCGAACGCAGCGGATAACCCGTTCGCTGTCGCCGCGATCGGCAGCGCGTGGATCCTCGCCGCCGGCCTGATGCTCGTGTGGGGAATGCGCCCGACGGCAGACACCACCGCGGTCTTTTTAGTGCTCGAGATCGGAGCGCTCTTGCTCTTCGCCGGGCTTGCGCTCATGCATCCGGTCGCGACCGGCGGACACGCCGGTTCCCTGGTCACGATCGGAAACGGCGGAGGCGCAGGCTTCCTCGCTGCGATGGTCCTCGCCATCTGGGTCGCGGACGGGTGGGAGATCTCGACATATACATCTGAGGAGAACACGGGGTCGGCTCGGCAGCCTGGCAGCAGTGCGCTCGTCGCGCTCGGAGCGACGACGGCGATCATGCTCGTGTGCGCTGTCGCGTTCATGCGCGTCGCGCCGATCAACGGCCTTGCCAACCACGCGACCGACACGCTCGCCTACGTCGCCGATCAGCTTGGCGGCGGGTGGCGGACGTGGCTCATGGTTCTCACCGTGATCGTCTCGACCGGCGCGACGCTGTGGACCGGTCAGCTGGGTCTGTCGCGACTGCTGTTCTCTGCGGCGCGCGACGGGTTGCTGCCGAGCGCGTTCGGACGCGTGCACGCACGGTTCGGAACGCCGGCATTCAGCATTGCGATCGTCACGCTCGGTGCGCTCGTGCTCTCGCTGCTCGTCGGATTGCTGCCCAGCGTCTACGCGATGCTTGACGACGTCGATAATATCGTCTCGATCCTGCTCGGGCTGACATTCATCCTCACCGGCGCAGCGTGCGTCACGTATTTCTTACGCAAGGGCACGCCTTGGTTCGACGTCACGCGCGTGTTGCTGCCCGCCATCGG
>DASRXC010000054.1:0-4177 GCA_035654355.1 Binatus sp. (SeqCode) | reverse complement strand
TGCGCAACAATGGCGGTCAGCCGCGACAGGTCGACACGTCTGGTTTCAGTCTCGGCAAGAATTTAGCGGCGACGCCCGGTCGCATCATTTTCCGCAATGCGCTCATCGAATTGATCGCCTACGAACCGCAGACCGAGAAGGTGCACGAGATCCCGCTTTTGTGCTCGCCGCCGTGGATAAACAAGTACTACATCATGGATCTTGCGCCCGGACGCTCGTTCGTCGAGTGGGCCATCCGCCACGGCCACCAGACGTTCATGATCAGCTATCGCAATCCGGACGAATCGATGGCCGGCTACACCATGGACGACTACCTGCGCGAAGGTTTGCTGACAGCGCTCGACGTGGTGCAGGAAACGACGCGTTCAAAGAAAGTGAACCTCGCGGGCTTGTGTTTGGGCGGCACGTTGGTCGTCATCGCGCTCGCCTATCTCGCGGCGAAAGGTCAAGCCGGGCGCGTGAACAGCGCAACCATCACCAACACGCTCGTCGATTTCTCGATTCCGGGCGATCTTGGTGTATTCACGGACGAGACGACGGTCAGCCGGCTCGAGGAGCGCATGCGCGAACGCGGCTACCTCGAAGCCAACGAGATGGCCGGCACGTTCAACTCGCTCCGGGCGAATGATCTGATCTGGAGTTACGTCGTCAACAACTGGTTTATGGGCAAGACGCCACCCGCATTCGACATTCTCGCCTGGAACGGTGATAGCACGCGAATGCCGGCTGTCATGCACTCGCAGTACCTGCGCACGTGCTATCTTCAGAACGCGATCGTGAAACCCAACGCATTCGTCATCAACAACACTCGGCTCGATCTGGGCAAGATCCGTTCGCCGCTATACGTGTTGGGCGCTGAATCCGACCACATCGCACTATGGCATGGATCGTACGCGACGACGCAATTGGTCGGCGGCGACGCGAAATATACGCTGAGCAACTCCGGCCACGTCGCTGGCATCGTCAACCCGCCAGGCAACCCGAAAGCGTGTTATTGGACCAAGCCGCACGTCGTCAAAGGTGAAAGCGCGGATCACTGGCGGCAAACGGCGACGCGCCACGACGGGAGTTGGTGGAACGATTGGGCCGGATGGATCGGGTCTCGTGCGGGCGCGAAAAAAGCGCCGGCGACCCTTCCGTCCGGCGAACCTGCGCCGGGTCGCTATGTGCGCAATGAAGTCGCACCTCCATATCGCGCGAACGGCCGTGTACACGAATCGAAAGCGCGCGGCAAGCCCGCCAAGCCTGCATCACGCGGTCGCAAAGGCACAGCGCCTGCGCGCAAACGGCCGGTGCAGCGCCACCGCGGAGGAAAACACCCGTGACGACACGCGACGATGCAGTCTGGAAAAATCTTGGCGAGTTCATCAAGGCGCAGCGCGAGCTCGCCAACCTCTCGCTGCGGCAGCTCGCGGAGCTGGCAAAAGTCTCCAATCCATATCTGAGCCAGGTAGAACGCGGGCTATACAAACCGTCTGCAGAAGTGCTCAAGAACATCGCCAGTGCGCTGCACATGTCGGCGGAGACGATGTACGGTCAGGCCGGATTGCTCGATGAAGACAGCAAGAACGCCAGCCCGCATGGCGTCGAGAACGCGATCAAACTCGATCCCGCGCTGAGCCAAGACCAAAAAGAGACGCTCATCCGCATCTACCGCGGTTTTACCGAGCGATAACGACCTTCGTCGCCCTCCCGAGCCGTGTCCCGCGGCGCGGCACTTGACGCACGTAGCGCCTGCTTGGTATACTTAGCACACAGATTTCACCGCAATCGTAAGGAGAAAGACCGCAATGCCGACCACCTATGTCGACTACCTCAGCAAAGTTCAAGAAGACGTGCTCAATCAGATCAAAGAGGCCCAGGAAGTGAGCCTCAAGAGCTTCGCCTCGCTGCGCGAGCAGTTCGCAGCCTATCCCGGGATGCCCGCGATGACGAAGTTCGAAGGCTTCCCGACTCCGGCTGAAGTCATCGAGCAGAGCTTCGACTTCGCCGAGAAGTTCCTGGAGATGCGCAAGGCCTACACGCTCAAGGTCGCCGAGCTGATCGAGACTGCCCAGAAGCAGTTCGTCGATGCCGCGCGTACGAGCACGAAGACCGCCAAGCACAACTAACCGACGCCACAAGACGTTAGAGAAGCGAGAAGCCGCCGTTGCAAAACAACGGCGGCCTTTCTTTTCCTGACGGTGCGGGTGACGAGCTTTCGTCAGTGCGGTGGGTAGCCGGGCTGCGGCCCGCCGGGATAGCCGCCCGGTTGTGGCGCGCCTGGTGCACCCGGCGGCGGCTGCCCAGGCTGCGGACTTGCATCAACCGGCGGCGGTACGCGCGAATGCTGCGCGCCTTGGAACGGTTTTTCGACGCCGTTCATGGTGATGGTGCCGAACATGTCCGCGATGCCGTCGAGCGTCGCATCGATCTTGCCGATGACGTTTGCATCGGTCGCATCAGACGATTTGATATCGAGTTTGAGGTGGGCGCCGTCGCGGACGCCGCTCAGAGAGTACGTCGTCTTCTTGTCAGGGCTCCAGGTTCCGACAATGCTGGTCCCGTCCGCCTTGAGGGTCATCTTCGAATACTGGATGTCCTTGTCTTCAATGATGATTTGCCACGTGCCGTTGGGGATCAACGCCAATTCCATAAACGGCGTCGGCACCGGCGTAGGCGTCGGTGAAGGCGAGGGCAACGCGGCGGATGCGATGCCGATCGCAGAGGAAGCAAAACCTGTGACCATCGCGGCGGCGAGCAAGATCAGCAACGCCGAATGGCCGAACCGAGTGACCATAGTGTTATCCAAATACGACCCTGGTTCGCGGGCGACCTGGCGGGCGGCTTGGATGAAGCGCTCGAGGGTATCTCAGGCTGGCTTCCTTAATGCCACCCTATGAGCTCGGTATCGTCGGGACAGGCGTCGCATTGTGTCATCTACAGTGACGGCGGCGCTCGCGGAAACCCTGGACCCGCCGCTGCCGGCGTCGTGATCATCTCCGACGACGGCCACGTGGTTGTCGAGATGAGCGAGTATCTGGGTATTGCGACCAACAACGTCGCTGAGTATCGTGCGCTGCTACTCGGGTTACAGCGCGCGCTTGACGACGGCTACCGCCGGCTGGATGTGTGCATGGATAGCGAGCTCATCGTGCGCCAGCTCAACGGGCGCTACAGAGTCAAGGACGCCAAAATCATTCCGCTGCACGCGCGAGCGCGGCGGCTCATGGGCGAGTTCGAAGATGTGCACGTCACGCACGTGCGCCGAGATCAGAACCATCATGCGGACAAACTCGTCAATGCGGCGTTAGATGCACACGCCGCACAGCGGCGCCTCGACGAATCCTCGTGACGGTTCGTTCTTCGTGGATCCCTACTTAGCTTAAGCGCTCGCCCGAACGCGCGCGTGCGCCAGCACCTCGGCCGCCATCTCGTACCGATCTTGCGGGATCAAGTACGCTCCCGCGGCACCCGCGCTTGCCCGCAGCTCTTCGAGCAGCTCGCGCGCAATCGCGATTCCCTCGGCGCGTTCGTCCGCTGCTCCTCGCATGCGCTCGCGGATCGCCTGCGGGATCGACATACCCGGCACTTCGTTGTGCAAGAACTCCGCATTGCGGTAGCTGCGCAAGAGCAAGACGCCGACGAGCACCGGGAATTTCAACGCGGCCGTGCGATCCAAGAACGGCTTGATCGCTGCGATGTCATAGACCGGCTGCGTCATGGCGAAATCGGCGCCGGCTGCGAGCTTCTCGTCGAACTTCTTGAATTCGCCGTCGAGGTCTTTGGCCAAGGGATTGACGGCGACGCCGACGCGAAAGCGAGTCGGCGGGCCGACGTCGGTGCCGGCGTGATCTTTTCCGTGATTGAGCGCGTTGACGATCTCCGTGAGCCCGACGGAGGTGACGTCGAAGACCGATGTCGCCTTCGGGAAATCGCCGACGTTGCTCGGATCGCCCGTCAGCGCGAGAATGGCAGTGACGCCAAGCGCGCCGGCGCCAAGTAATTCGCTTTGCAGGCCGAGTAGGTTGCGGTCGCGGCACGTGAAATGCAGGATCGTCGCCAGTTTTGTCTCGCGCATGATTAGGTGCGCGAGCGCGGTGCTCGACATGCGCAACCGAGCGGTCGGGTTGTCTGAGATGTCGACCGCGTCAGCGCCGGCATCTTCAAGCAAGCGTGCGCCCGCCAGCGCGTGGGA
>DASRXC010000053.1:0-2110 GCA_035654355.1 Binatus sp. (SeqCode) | reverse complement strand
CCGTATAGTTCTTGACCAGCGCCTGCTGGATCAGTTTTTGCAGCACCGGATCGTCATACAGCTGCTGCCACGGGATGGCTCCCATCGACGATTGCGTCGACGCCTCGCCGCGATACGTCGTCGGTAGCTGCGCGTCGGGCGGTTTCTTGGATGACTCCGGAACGCACGCCGCCAGCAGCGGCACGAGCGCGACTAGCGCGAACAGACGCCTCACTGGCCCGCGCTCGCTTCCCCTGCAGGCGCGCCCGCTTGAGCGGGCTCCGCGGCAGGCGCCTTCTTCTTGCCGCGCTCGATGATCTGTTGTGCCAACTGGTACAGCGACGGCGTGAAGAAGATGCCGAGACAAGTCGCCGCGAGCATGCCTGCGAACACCGTCGAGCCGAGCGAATGGCGCGATGCGGCGCCGGCGCCGTGTGCGAGCATGAGGGGCACGACGCCGATGATGAACGCAAACGACGTCATCAAGATCGGCCGGAAGCGCAACCGTGCCGCTTCGACCGCCGCATCCCAGATAGAAGCCCCGTGTGCGCGCCGTTCGCGTGCGAATTCGACGATGAGCACGGCGTTCTTCGCCGCCAGCCCGATCAGCATGATGATGCCGATCTGCACGTACACGTTGTTGTCGATGCGCCACAGCAGCACGGACAGAAAGGAGCCGAAGATGCCGACCGGCACCGCTAAGAGGACGGCAAGCGGCATGAGCCAGCTCTCATACTGCGCCGCGAGTGCGAGAAAGACGAGCACGACCGACAGCACGAAGATGATCGTTTGCGTGTTGCCGACCGCGACTTCCTGATAGGCGGTCCCCGACCAGCCGTAGCCGAATCCGGGCGGCAAGACCTTGTTGGCGACGTCCGACATCGCGGCGATCGCCTGTCCGGTGCTGTAGCCTGGCGCGTTTTGCCCGAAGATCTCGATCTCGCGATTTGTATTGAAGCGCTGGATGAAGTCGGTGCCGAGGCTGGTCGTGCTCTTGGTGACCGAGCGCAGCGGCACCATTTGTCCAGTGTGGTTGCGAACGTAGATCGAGCCGATGGAACTCGCAGTCGCGCGGAAGTCCGGCTCCGCTTGCACCATGACGTCCCAGGTGCGGTTGAACAACGTGAAGTCGCTGACGACCAGCCCGCCGAGCATCGCCTGCAGCTGCTTGTACACGTCGTCGTAGTTGACGCCGTAGAGCGAACTCTTTTCGCGATCCACGTCCAACTGGATCTGGGGGATCGAGTTGCGCGCCGTGTTGTTGAGCGACGTGACCTCCGGCCGGTTGCGCGCCTCAGCGACCAGTTTGTCGGCGACGTCCGCGAGCTCTTGCACGGTGTGTCCGGATTTGTCTTGCAGCTCGAACGCGAAGCCGGAAGCGTTGCCCAGACCCGGAATCGTCGGCGGGATGAACGGGTACGAGGCCGCTTCGGGGTAGGCGTTCATCTTCTCGTCGATGTCCTTGACAATGCCGCGCAGCGTCAAACCCTCCGCGGTGCGCTCCGCCCATGGCTTGAGCGTGATGATGAAGCTCGACGAGTCCGGCGTCTGGATGTTGGTCAGCAAACTGTAGCCCGCAAGCGAGATGACGTTCTCCACGCCGTGCACCGTCGCGATATCCTGCTCCATCTTGTAGATGAGCGCCTCATTCCGGTCGAGCGACGAGGCGAACGGCAGCTGGACTTGACCGTAGACGACCCCCTGGTCTTCGTTGGGGACGAAGCCGCCCGGCAGCGTCTTGCCAAGGATGCCGTCAGCGACATAAAATAGTGCCAGCAGCCCGAGCACCAACACGACGCGGCGCATCAGCCACTGGAGCAGCGACATGTAGCCGTTCGTGGTCGCTGCGAACCCCTTGTTGAACTGGTCGATGAACCACTGCAGCGGGGCCCACATGGGCTCGCGTTTGGTGAGGATGAGCTTGCACAACGCCGGCGTGAGCGTCATCGCGACGATTGCCGAGAGGTTCACTGAGATCGTGATCGTCAGCGCGAACTGACGATATAACTGGCCGGTGATGCCGCTGATGAACGCGGACGGCAGGAACACCGCGGTGAGCACGATGGAGATGCCCAGAATCGGACCGACCAGCTCCTTCATCGCCTTTTCGGTGGCAGCCTCAGGATCGAGC
>DASRXC010000052.1:0-11009 GCA_035654355.1 Binatus sp. (SeqCode) | reverse complement strand
CCCGGGCATCGTCACCGGTGCATCCGATGACGATCCGTCGGGCATCGCCACGTACGCCGTGGCTGGCGCAACGCTCGGCTACACGACGCTGTGGACCGCACTCGTCTCGTTCCCCATGATGGCGGTGACTCAGTTCCTTTGCGCCAAGATCGGCCTGGTCACCGGGCGCGGCCTGGGCGACGTCTTGCGGATGCGCTTTCCCCGCGCGGTGGTCATCGCGCTGACAGTTGCTCTCTTGATCGCGAACACGATCAACGCCGGCGCGGATATCGGCGCGATCGCGGCAAGCCTGAATCTGCTCGTACCTGTGCCGATCATCGCGATGGTGGTTCCGGTCGGTGCGGCCGTGCTCGCGCTCCAAGTTTGGGGATCGCACAAAGTCGTCACGTCCGTCTTCAAGTGGCTGACCCTCGCGCTGTTCGCATACGTCGGGTCCGCGTTCTTCGCGAGGCCGGACTGGCATGCGGTGCTGCGCGGCACCTTCGTGCCGACCTTGGCACTCAACGCGAGCTCCGTGACGACACTCGTCGCCATTCTCGGGACCACGATCTCTCCATACATGTTCTTCTGGCAAGCGCGCGAGGAAGTCGAAGAAGACATCGACTTCGGGCGCAGCCGGATCGCGCAGCGCCGTGGCACGACTGATGCAGAGATGCGCTACGCCGCTTGGGACGTCAATGCAGGCATGCTTTTTTCGCAAGTCGTCATGTATTTCATCATCCTGGCGGCGGCAGCAACCCTGCACAAGAGTGGCCACGTGCACCTCCAAACCGCTGCAGATGTGGCCAAAGCGCTCGAGCCGATCGCCGGAAAAGCAGCCGGCCTGTTGATGGCGGCAGGCATGATCGGGGCGGGACTGCTCGCGGTGCCGATCCTTACGGCTTCGTCTGCGTTCGCGCTTGCGGGCGCGTTCGGTTGGAAAGCGGGGCTGTCGACGACACCGGGCGGGGCGCCGCAATTCTACACGGCGATCGCCGCTTCGACGCTTGCCGGCATACTCATCAACTTTGCGGGCGTTTCACCAGTCGATGCGTTGTATTGGACCGCCGTCATCAACGGCGTACTTGCGCCCATATTGCTGGTGTTCATCATGCTCATCACCAACGACCGCACGCTGATGGGAAAGCGTACTAACTCACCGATCGTTGGATTCATCGGTTGGACGACCACAGGGACCATGAGCGCCGCGGCGATCGCACTGTTCGCGCTGTGGGGACGCTCGTGAAGGCGCGTCGTTTGATGCAATCGCCGCGCGGGGATAATCCATTACGCCGATGCTCTTTAGGCGCATAGCCGGAGCACCGGCACCCGAAGGCCAGGGCGGGCGCGGAAGGCACGAACGTATCGAATGAAACAGCAGATCCTCGCGGTACCAAACTCCATCAACGATGCGCTTGACGCAATCGACCAGCTCGTGACCATCGGCATGCTCGAACCTGCGAGCGCCGACGTGCTGCGGCTGGTATACGTGTGGGGTTGGAGCGACGGGTTTTCTGTCGTGCGCCGCGCCGACGCATCCCTGGTCTTCGGTCTGCGCCCTCGCGAGCTGAAGGCTGCGCTGACCGAGCTCACGTCGGCTGGATTCATCCAACTGCGCGATGCCGGCGACCACTTCGCGATCGAGGCCACCTCGCTTTCGACGGGCGCGGTCGCACCGGGTTGCGGTATTTCGTGGTGGCGTTTCTATCACGTTGATCTCGACCGGGAAGGCGAACACGATGGTTGATCAAAAATGCGCGCACGAGTCGTGCTCGTGCGCCGTGCGCGATGACGCGGTAGCGTACTGTTCCGATGCCTGCAGACAGGCGCAAAACGAACAAGGCCAGTGCGAATGCGGGCACACAGTGTGCAGAGGTACGCACTAGCGGCCGCCGTTCGTGGCCGCGCGCCAGCTTCCGCTCGCCAGGGTCCTCGTGTCGCTGCCCGCCGGACTGTGGACCTTCGGATTTGCGTGCGACCTCATCGGGTTGGTCGATCGTGAGAACTGGATCTGGCCCAGCGTCGCGTTTTATGCGCTGGCCGCAGGAACGGCTGCAGGCCTCGCGGCGCTTCTCATACAGTTCACGTCATTGCGCGGCGTGGCCGGAGGACGACCTCGGGCAGCTGCACACAGACAGCTGATCATCAACAGCCTCATCGCGTTCGTCTTTGTGCTCGACATCGCGGTGCGGCTCACAGATTTTGTCGGCATCGTGATGCCGGTGGCGTTCACCGCCGCGGGCATCATCCTGCTCGCATTCGCGCCGCGCTTGGGCGGCGATCCACCGCTGTTGCGGACAGCACCGACGCGCGGCAGCCTCGGCTGACGCGCACGCCATCATGGCGCTCGATCAAGTCGCGGGCGTGGCGCAGCAACGGCGCAGCAAGCGCGCGCTGTTGTTGGTCAATCCGCAAGCGCGCCGGGCGAGCGATCAATTCGAGCGCGCCATCGAAGCTCTCAACTCCGCTGGGTTTTCCCTTGTCTGCCCCGACCTAGAAGACAAGCAGTGGGTCCCCAAGGCACTCGCGCGGCACGCAGCGCGCTGCGATCTCGTCATCGTCGGCGGCGGCGACGGCTCGTTGCATTATGCGCTGCAAGGACTGGTCGGCCGCAACCGCCCGCTCGGCATTTTGCCCTTAGGCACGGCCAATGACCTGGCGAAGAGCCTTGGAATTCCGGCGCAGTTAGATGCCGCAAGCGAGATCATCGCCGCGGGCGAAACCCGCACGATCGACGTGGGGTGCGTCAACGGCGTGTATTTCTTCAACGAGATGAGCGTCGGCCTCAGCCCGATGGTCGTGCGCTTGTTGGGCAAAGACCTCAAGGCGCGATTTGGAGTGATCGCCCTGGCATACCGCGCCCTTCAAGTGATGCGTCGAATGCGGCGGTTCGCCGCCTACGTCAGCTGTGACGGCCGAGAAACCGTGCTGCGCACCGCCCAGCTGACAATCGGCAATAGCCGTTCGTTCGGCGGCTTCGTTGCCAGTGATGAGGCGCGCATCGACGATCATCGTCTCGACCTGTACAGCGTCTCGTTCAGGCACTGGTGGTCCTATTTCGAAGCTGTCAAAGCGCTGCTCGCGCGGCGCTACGACGATGCGCCTTGCGTGGAGACCATGCACGGTTCTGATTTCCAGATCCGAACTAAGCACCCCAAACCGATCGAAGCCGACGGTGAGATCGTGGCGATGACGCCTGCGCACGTGCAGGTCGTGCCCGATGCGGTCGCGGTTTTCGTTCCTGGCGGCGCGCCGTGAGATGGCGCAACCCGCGGCAACTTATGCGGCCCTTGCTGTGGGTGCATCGCGTGACCGACATCTCGCTCGAACATCTATGGTCCCAAGGTTATCGAGCGATCGTCATCGACCTCGATAACACCCTGGTCGGATACAAACTGCTCGAGCCGGCTGCGCCTGTCGCAGCCTGGGTGCGCAGCGCGCAAGAGCGCGGGTTTTCAATCGCGATCGTGTCGAACAACGTGCGCGCGTGGGTGAGCAGCGTCGCCACGCTCCTCGGCATCGTGACGTTCGTCCACAGCGCGCTCAAACCGTTGCCTTTCGGCATCGTTCGCGCGGTGGGTCGCCTGCGAGTGCGCCGCTCGCAAACGGTTGTCGTCGGGGATCAGCTTTTCGCCGACGTGCTCGCGGCCAAGCTGCTTGGAATTCGCGCGATTCTTACGGACCCGCTGGTGACCGCCGAGCATCACGCGATGTGGGCGGTGCGTCTTGCCGAGCGATTCATGCTCCTTGGCACGAGTCGTTTTTCAAACCCGGAAGGCGTGAAGACAAGAGAAGAGCCTGTGGGCGAGGAGCCGGCCCGAGCGCAGCCTCCTTAGGCCGACCGCGCCGCTTTTCCGCGGGCGTAGCGCGCGATCGCGCAATGCGCCTGCAAGTACGACAGCGTGCTCTCCGCCCCCATGTTGCGATTGCGCCACCCCGGGCCAAGGCCGTCGTGACATCCACCCGTCTGAAGGTCAGCGACGATCAGCCGCTCGGTGTTGACGCCCAAGAACCATGCGAACGCTGCGAGCGCTTGCTCCCAGTAGTGGTCGTCGCCGGTGCGCTCGGCTGCAGCGAGCCACGCATCCACCATACCCGCCGCCTCGATAGGCTGCTGGTCGTGACGCGCCCGCTTGGCGCCGCGCTGGTACCACCCGTCGTTTCCGATCGGCACGAACACGCCATCCTCTTGCGTGATGGATGCGAGGAAATTGAGCGCGCGAAGCCCGGACGCCTCGAATGGGTGACGCGAGTCGGCGACCGGCGCAGCTCGCAACATCGCCTCGGGTAAGCGCGCGTTGCCCCACGTCAAGACGGGTTCCCACCACTCCCATTGCGGCGTGGCCGAACGTTGATACGCGTCAAGCAACGTTGCGCCGAGATCGTCGACGACACGTTTTGCCTGGGGCGAGACGGGTGCAGCGGCCGCGGCGCCGAGCAGCGCGTACGCCTGCGGCCGAAAAGTCTTCAGGCGGCGTGCGCAGTTCCATGAGTTCTTGAGCAACGCCCCCGCGCGCGACCGCCAAGACCCGTCGGATGCGCGGGCGACCACAATGCCGAGCGCCCACAGCGCCCGACCGCTGGCAGCGTCGGAGAGGCCGTTCTCTTCGATGCGCTCGCCCACCGCGTCGAGCATATTATGGAAGGAGCCGTCGCCGAGCTGCGTTCGTTCGAGCAGCGCGAGCGCCGCCTCACCGATGCGATGAGCACGCGCATTCTTCGAATCGAGATCCAGTGCGTCGACGGCGACGATGAGCGCGCGTGCGTTGTCGTCGACGCAGAAACCGGACTCTAGGTCACGCGTGTCTCCCCGCGCGAATTGCACGACGCCTAGGTGATGGCACAGCGCATCGAGGTGCACGAGCTCGGGAGGCTTACCGGCAAGCGCGTCGGCCAAGAGCGGGTGCGGGGCGCTGGATGCGGTCTGCACCGCGCTGCGCAGCCGGCCCGCGCTATGAGTTGCCGATCGGGAGCGGTTCACGGGGCGAGCGAGCCGGTGCGAGTAGTACGGTGGGACGGCCGAACGAGCGGACGACGTGACGGCCGTCGAGCCGCCGTGCCTGCTCGAGCGCATGCTCGTACTCGCGGGCGACGTTGCGCCAGATCATGCGCCGTCCGTAGCGATACGCAGCAAGTTCGATGTCGCGCCGCGTGTCCGCGTCGCTGAGCACGCCGTCGATGGCATCGACGAGGGCGCCGCTATCGCGCAGCGGCACGACGACGCCGCGGCGGTCGGACAGCAACTCACGCGCATACGCAGTGCCTGTCGCCACGACGACTCGGCCGGCCGCGACCGCATACGAGAGCGTACCGCTCACCACTTGATTGGGATCGAGTGATGGCGAGACATACACGTCCGTCGCGAGCAGCGCGGCGACGATCTCGTCGTCGGACAGGTAACGGTTTTCGAAGAAGACGCGCTCGCCGATGCCCAGTTCGTGCACGCGCTGGGCCAGCGAATCGCGATACGCCTCGCCGCTGTGCCGGCGGATGGCTGGATGCGTCTCGCCGAGCATGACGTACACGGTTTCCGGGTGGCGCGCGAAAATCGCCGGGAGCGCTTCGAGGAGATATTCGATGCCTTTGTCAGGGCCGATCAGGCCGAACGTCGAGATGATGGTTTTGCCCGGAAGGCCGAGACGGCGTTTGAAGTGGCGGCTTGAACGCAACGGCACGTCGGGCACGCCGTGCATGATGACGAAGATCTTGCGGGGGTCGATGCCGTAGTGTTGCGCGAGAAGATGCCGTGCGGTGTGCGACATCACGACGACGGCGCTGCTGTGGTTGCACAGCTCGCGGGTCACGCGGCGCAGCACTACATCAGGTTGAGGCAAGACCGTATGCAACGTCGTGATCGCCGGTTTTGTCAAGCGCGAGAGGAGCTCGAGGAGATGCGCGCCGCGCTCGCCGCCGAACAGACCATACTCGTGTTGGACGTTGACGATGTGGGCGGGGTGCGCGTTGATGACGCGCGCGGCCTGCAGGTATGAGTCGGGGTCGTCTCGCTCGATCGCGCCGATGACGTCGTTCGAGTAGGCGTGCGTGTCTCCGGATTCATTGATCGCCATGACGTGGCCGCGTGCGCCTGCGCGCGTATCCAGCGCAGCCTTGACGTCACGCGTAAAGGTGGCGATGCCACACTCGCGAGGCGGGTACGATCCCAGGTATAACACCTCCGGAAAGTCGCGAATCTTCGCCAGGGATGAACGAACAATGCGGGGTGATGCTGCAAGCATGAACCCAGGTCTCTTTCTTATCGATGTGTCGGCTAAAAGGGTGAGCGTACGCGGGGCTGTTGCCGTATCGCCGTCAGCTCGTCTCTTCTATTATACCTGAGGTCCCTTAAGAACAAACATAGCGAGCTCGTCGCTGCGGGACACCTACGATTCTCGCAACTCCATCAGACGATAGCCATTCGTCTCAACGGACATCGCCAGCGATGCGAGCTGATCGCCCCGCTGCCCGTTGAATTGCTCCCAAGCGTCCCGCTCGCTGTCGTAGATGCGCAGCTCGTAGACCTTCTGGTGGTCGATGATACGACCCAAATTGAAGGGGACCGCCGTCGTCTGCAGGCCCACGTTGCCGATCAACACGACCAGCTCTTTCGGGCGGCGCAGCGCGACGACTGCTGCCTGTTCCGAAAAGACAGTGACGTCGCCGGTCACGTCCTCGCGGTAGGTATGCCCTTCGTGCGGCGTTTCGAAATCGGCGGTCGCATAAACTCGGAACTTGCCTTGCTGGCGCACGGCGAAGTAGGTGATCTCCCCGCCATGGTAGGGGAGCCGCCGCAGACCCAACCATTTCCAGGCCGCCGGCACAAGCGGATTGATGCGGGGGTTGCCCGTCGTGAGCATGAGTCCGCAAATGCCTTCAACCGCCGCCCACAAGAAGCGTGGCGGCTCCCACGGACTTAAGCGCATGCCGCGATTGACAAGGCTTTCACCGTCGAACCATTCGCCGAACTGGCCTGGGACTGTGTTCTTGGCCTTTGGATCCTCAGTATAGTGCACGGTCGAAGAGCGCAAGGCGGTGACCATGACATCGGGATAGTAGCGCGCTGCCGCAAACGCGTACCACCAGCTCAATCCCGGCCATACGCCGCCGAGGAGCCCGAAGTTGCCGGACGGGTCGTACAGCGGATCGTCGCGCGAGATCGTGCGCAAGCCGGCATGCGTCCAGAAGTCCGGTGAGTTGAGCCGACTGATGACGCGGAAGCCCGTCTCCTCGTCGCAGACGCGGAACATCACCGGAAACACCTCGTCGCCGGTCACGTCGGTGTGCACGTTGCCGTCGAGGTCGACGTTCAGATAATACAAACCGTTCGTCGGGTTGCGCAGATGAGCGTCCATCGCCTGACGCAGGCGCACCGACGCGTCGCGCAGTTCCTGCGCGTCGTGCTCGCTGCCTCCGCAATTCTCGATCAGGTGCGCGCCGGCACGCAGCGCCGCCGTACATTGCGCGTTGATCTCGGTGACGGCGCCATTGAGCGTGTAGCCTGGGATGATGTTACGCCAGCTGCAGATCGCCCACACGTCGCCACGCGGATCCTTCGCATCGCAGACGACGAGCCCGCGCTCGTCCATCTGTGAGATGATGTAGCGCGACGCCTTGACGACCGCAGGAAGCATCCGGCGAAGCCATTCGAGATCGCCGCTCGAGCGGAAGTGGTGGTTGGCGGCAAGGACGAAGAGCGGCGTGTTGTCGTTGATGTTGAGTCCGTAATCTTCGCGGTGGCCGTCGACGCCATCCCAATATTCCGGCAGCTTCCCGTTGCCGTACTGCATCTGAGCGACTTTGTCGAGCATGTGGCGCGAAAAGCCCGGCATGAAATGGTCGCAGCCATAGATGAACCAGCATGCGTCGCGCACGACAACGTTCGACGAGACGCCGGGGTCGTTCGTGAAGGCACGGCCATGCGGGTACGCCGCCATGACGCGCCGCATGTTCGCCTTGCCCCACAGCGCACCGTCGTTGACGGCCGGATCGGGTGTCAGGACATATCCGCGCTGCAGCTCCTCGTCGAAATAGCGCACCGTATTTGTGAATGCGTCATGATAATCGACGTCGCGTTTGAAGTCGGCGACGGATCTGGACTCGCCCCGCCCGTACGCGCCGATCGCGAAGCACACGGTATGCGTCTGATCCGGTTCGAGCGATAGATCGAGCTGCAAAGCGCCGAGGACGTCGCCGGCGGCATCGGTCGAATTGGGCAACGGGTCGACGTGCGACGGCTCGTACACGCTTCCGAAATCGAAAGTCGCAGCATAGCGGTCCGGCGGCGTCGAGACCGCGAAGATGCGCACCGCATCCGGAATGCTTTTGTTGTACGCGACTAACCCGTTCAGCGCTTTGTCAAAGCGCACCGCGATGTCGCCAGGCAGCGTGCCGCGCAGGCGGGCCGAGCACACGATGCGCAAGATGTAGGGGACGATGTCGCGGTTGCGCAGCTCGATCGCGAAATACGCGATCGGCGGGTCATCGAAATTCGGTCCGACCGGCAAGAAGATCGTCTCAGATACGTCTGTCGCCCCGCCGATCGAAAAACGCCGGCGCTGGTACGCCGGGTGGATCTCTACCTCGCCGGGCGCATCTTGGCGCAATCCGACGAAGGGTTGATCGTGCAAGGTCTGGCGGATCTCGAACATGCGCAACGATCGGCCGTAGCCGCCATAGCGAACGCCCACGGCGCCGACGCAGCTCTCGCCAAGCTCGATGGAAAAGACTCGCTCGATGGCGCCGCTGCCCTTGGTATTGATCCACGCGGCGCTATTTCCAAAGCTCGGGCCGACGCCTAGATTTTCATCGCCGACCGAGTAGACAGGCAGGGCGCGATAGTGCGGTCGGTAGGTGACGGTCCGTCCTGGCATATTCGACCGCCGTACCTACGTCGTCAGCGCGAGGTGCCCCTTGGCAGCGCCCTAGTAAAAGCGGAGCTTGCGGGCGAAAAAGCGATAACAGTGATTCTGCACGCAGATCTCGACGCGTTCTACGCCGCGGTGGCAGCGCGCGACGACCCGGCGTTGCGCGGCGTGCCGCTGGCCGTCGCCGGCTCGAGCCGGCGCGCCGTCGTACTCACGGCATCGTATGAGGCGCGTCCGTTCGGCGTGCGCAGCGCGATGCCACTGTATCAAGCACGCGCTCGCTGTCCGAAACTCGTCGTCGTGCCGCCCGACTTCACGCGCTACCGGGAAGCTTCGAGCGCGGTATTTTCTGTTTTGCGTGCGCATGCGACGATCGTGCAGGGATTATCGCTCGACGAGGCGTTCTGCGATCTCGGCGACGTGAGCTTTGAAGACGCCCTCGAGAGCGGGCGCCAGATCAAAACCGCAGTGCGCGAGGCGGTGTCGCTGTCGATCTCGATCGGCGCGGCCGGCAATAAGATGGTCGCAAAGATCGCAAGCGATGATGGCAAGCCGGATGGCTTGGTCGGCGTTCGACCCGGAGACGAAGCGGCGTATCTCGCCGACAAACCCATCGCGCGTTTGTGGGGGATCGGGCCGAAGACGCAGGCGCGCCTAAACGCGCGCGGCATCGAGCGCATCGGCCAACTCGCTAATCTCGACGACGAGCAGGTCTATCGTCTTCTCGGGCGTTTCGGCCGCGAGTTGCGCGAACTGGCTCGCGGCATCGACCGCCGCACAGTGAGCGACGACGACGACGTGCGCTCGATCTCGACCGAGGAGACATTCGAACGCGACATCGCAAGCGTTGACGAACTGCTGCCCATCGTGCGCACTCAGGCAGGCGAACTTGCCCAGCGCTTGCACGAACACGGACTACGGGCATACACCGTGGGCGTGAAGATCAAGCTTTCTGATTTCACGATCGTCGGCCGGCAGACGTCGCTGGCGCAGCCGACCGACGATCTGCGTGTCATCAACGCCGCCGCCGCGCATTGCCTGCGCCGGGCAGCTCCATCAAAACCGGTCCGGCTCATCGGCGTGCGCGTGGCTTCGCTAGTCACCGCGCAAGCACGGCAGATCGGACTGTTCTCATCGTGAGCTGGCAGCCCGCTCGATCCGGCTAGGATCTAGACCGACGGGTCTGACAAAGCGTTCAGCGCAGCTTCGACTGCGCCGATGACCGCGTCGGGCTCGGAAGGTTTGGCCAGGATGCCGCGGATGCCGTACGCGTCGGCGACGTTGCGCAGCGCCTTGTCTTCAGGGGTCGCCGTATGCAGGAGCACCGCGGTGCGATCGTGGCGACGATCGCCACGCAGCCGCTTGATGACCTCCAGGCCGTCGACACGCGGCATCTGCATGTCGACGATGACCAAGTCGGCGCCGCAATCGTCGAGCGCCGCGATCGCGCCGCCGCCGTCAGCGCATTCGAAGACCGCGTGACCGCGATGCTCGAGGATCGTCGCCAGTAGGAGGCGGCTTACGGCGTCGTCATCGACGACGAGAATGGTGGCCAACGCCCGCTCCAAGCTGCTCGGCGACAATAGCGGCCAGCGCATCCGGTTCGATAGGACGGCTGACGAAGCGGCGCGCACCGAGCGAAAGCGCGCGAACCTCATCGAGCTCGCTTTTCGAGGTCGACGACAAAAAGATGAACGGGATCGCCGCCAACTGCGGATCACCGCTGATCTGCTCGAAAACTTCAAAGCCGTCAAAGCCGGGCATGTGGACATCGCATAGGATGAGCGCGGGACTCATCGTGCGCGCCATGTCGGCCGCTTGGCCCGGGTACTGCGCATCGGCGACGCGATAGCCAAGCGGCTCGAGTGCCGCACGGACCACTTCGAAATTGACCTGCATGTCATCGATGACCAAGATCAGTGGCCGGTTCTCCGGCGATCGCCGGCTGGCAGGCGCCACGAGATGCGCTGGCAACGCCGCTTCGCTACGCAGCGATTCTGGCAAGAACGAATCGATCTGCGTCACGAATCGCTGCGGGTCGATGGGTTTTGCGATGTAGCCGTCAAAGCCGGCGGCAAGCGCGCGCCGGCGGTCGCCCACCATGGCCTGCGCGGTGACTGCGATGAGCGGCGCGCGAATGTGCGGCACCTCCGCTTTGATCCGTCGTGA
>DASRXC010000051.1:0-9245 GCA_035654355.1 Binatus sp. (SeqCode) | reverse complement strand
GGATGACATCTGGCCGGATCCACGCTCGATGTCGTTGCCGTCCGGTCAGCCATATATGCGCGAGTTCACGTACAGCGGCTCAGGCCCGGGCAGCGGCTGCGCCGGCGATGTCAATAACGTGGGCGGCGTTGCGGACGCGCTTATCCCCGGCTCGTGTTCAGTGTCCTCGAATTCAAAGCCATCCGGCGTATATGCCGTGGAGTTCGCGGATTGCAAGTATCAGTGGACCAACGGCGGAGCAAAGCTGGACTTTGGCAACTGCGCGGTGGTGTGGAACCCAACGCTGGCGCCTTATACATTACCCGCGTCTGCGCTCCACTTCACATACCCCAACCAACTACAGATGAACGGGAACGAATTGCGCAACGCGATCGGCGGCACGCTCCGCTGTGGTCACTGCGATGGCACGCTCCAGAGCACGCCGGTCAATTTCCCCGCGACGATCCCGGCAGGCGATGCGCTGATTCTCGTGCACGCGACATTCGGACCCACCTGACAAATCGACCGCTAGCGATCTTTTCCGCTCAGACCTTCTCGAGCTTGGCGTAGTTGAGCATAATGCTCTTTTGTCCGACTGCTCCGAAATCGATCTTCACAAATGCGTCGCCGCCCGCGCCCTTCACTTCGAGCACCTTGCCGGTGCCGAACTTGGGATGCGTCACTTTGTCACCAACCACCAACTCAAGAACGCGCTCGATCGGCGGTGGCGCTGCGACCTCTTCCCACGTGCCGCCGGTGCCGACCGGTGAGACCGCCGGCGCGTTGAGGAACTCCAAACCTGTCATCTCGTTGAGGAAGCGTGACGGCGGATGCAGATACGCGCTTCCGAACGTCGTGCGCCGTTTGGCGAAGCTCAAATACAAGTCGTCGATCGCCCGGGTCACGCCGACATAGCACAGGCGCCGCTCTTCTTCAATCTCGTTCGGATCGACGAGCGCTCGGTTGTGCGGAAACACACCTTCTTCTAAACCTGCCAAGAAAACGACGGGAAACTCCAGACCTTTGGCCATGTGCAGCGTCATCAGTGTGACCGCGGAACCGCCCTTGTCCATCGCGTCAAGATCTGATACGAGCGAGATGTTGGCCAAAAACCCCGCGACATCGGGACCCTCGCGCTCCTCGTACTCACGCGCGACGCCGATCAGCTCCTGGAGATTTTCGATGCGCGAACGCGATTCGACCGTGTCCTCGTCGCGCAACTCCTTCACGTAACCGGTGTCTTCCAGCACAGAAAGCAACGCCGCCGCCGGACCTTGATCCTCCGCAATCACGGCAAACGCATCGATGTCGCGGAAAAATCCAGTAAGTTCCTTGCTCTTCTTGGGCGCGACCGCCGCGACGAGGTCCGGGTCGCGCATCGCTTGTGCGAACGAAAGCCCGCGGCGCGCACCCTCATCGCCTATCGCGTTGAGCGTCGACTGACCGATGCCACGGCGCGGAGCATTGATGATGCGTCGCAGGCTCACGCCGTCATCGCGATTGACCATGTAGCGCAGATACGCCATCGCGTCTTTCACTTCAGCGCGCGCATAGAAACCGACACCGCCGACTACGCGATACGGCAGCCCGGCGACGAGCAGCGCTTCTTCAAACGCGCGCGACTGAGCGTTGGTGCGGTACAAAACGACATGATCGCTCAGACTGCGTCCCTCGTCGGTGACTCCGGTTTGGATGGTGTCGACGACAAAGCGCGCCTCGTCGCGGTCGGTCGTGGCGGCGTAAACACGCACGGGCTTGCCGCCTTCACGGCTCGTCCACAACTTCTTGCGATGGCGCTGCGTATTATGCGAAACGAGCGCATTCGCGGCTTTGAGCACAGGCGACGTCGATCGGTAATTGCGCTCGAGCCGGTATGTGGCCGCGCCGGGGAAATCTCGTTCGAAGCGCAGGATAATGCGATGATCGGCACCGCGAAATGCGTAGATCGACTGGTCGTCGTCGCCGACCACGGCGATGTTCCCGTTGCCCTGCGACAGCGCGCGCACCATGCGGTATTGCGCCTCGTTGACGTCTTGGTATTCATCAACGAGGACGTAAGCAAAGCGCTCCCGCCATTGAGCGCCTTCCGGGCGTTCGAGCAACGCAATCGTCCGCATGATGAGATCGTCGAAATCGAGAGCGTTAGCTTGGTTCAGCCTGCGCTGGTATTCACTATACAAGGACGCGACAATCGGTGAGAGCTGGCCGTCCGCGCTGTCCGCATACACCAGCGGATCCATGAGACGCTCTTTGGCCCGGCTGATGTGCCGCAGCACTGCGCCCGGCTGATAATTGCGCTCGTCGATGTTGAGGTCGCGCAGAATCTCTTTGAGCAGCGTGCGCTGATCCGCTTCGTCGTAGATGACGAAGTTCGGCGCGACACCGACCGCGTCGCCGCTGCGCCGCAGCACGCGCACGCCGATCGAATGGAAGGTGCCGACCCACAACCCTTGCGCGCTCTCGCCGACGAGCGCGTGCAGCCGCGAGCGCAGCTCACCGGCTGCCTTGTTCGTGAAGGTCACCGCTAAAATGCGATGCGCGGGTGCGCGCTCGGTCGCAAGCAAGTGCGCGACGCGATGCGTGAGCACGCGCGTCTTGCCGCTGCCCGCGCCCGCGAAGATCAAGACCGCGCCCTCGGTGTGCGATGCGGCGGCTCGTTGTTCGTCGTTGAGCTGTTCGAGTGGATCCACGTCAGCGCGCGGCGGTCACTCGCTCGCCGCGCCCGAGCACAGCGCCGGCCGGCACGGCCGCGTTCGGTTCGACGGCGACGTCTAATCCAAGAATGGCGCCGCGCACCACTCCGCCTTGGCCGACATCGCAGCCCGGCCACAGAATCGCGTCGCCGACCACCGCGCGGGCGCCGACGCTGCAGCCGTCATACAATACACTGTACGGCTCGAGCATTGCACCGCTCGCGATGCGCACGCCGGCGCCGAGGAACACCGGCGGCCGGACGCCGACGTCGCGCGGAAGCGGAGCGCCATCTGCAGACCATACGCCGTGCGTGAGCTCGACGCCGACTGGGTGGGCGAACAAACCATCGAGGATGTCGTGATGCGCTTGGCGATACGTGTTCGGGCGGCCGACATCGATCCAATAATCCTTCGTCGACACTGCATACACGCGATGCGTCGTCTCGATGAGTAGCGGAAATGTCTCCCGTTCGATCGACACTGGTCTGCCAGCGGGAATAGCCTCGACCGCTTCAGCTTCTAAAATGTAGGTGCCGGCGTTGATATCGCGCGCGCTGGTCTGGCCGGGCTTGGGCTTTTCGACGAAACGGCGCACGCGACCGTCGGGGTCGGTTTCGACGACGCCGAATTGACTCGGGTCGTCAACCGGTCGCGTGTGAATCGTCGCTACCGCATCATTCGCGCGATGCGTCGCGAGCAGCGCGCGCAAATCGACGGCGCTGAGGATGTCACCGTTGCACGCGAAAATCGCGCCTTCGATGTGGGCGAGAGCGTTTCGGATGGCGCCAGCGGTGCCCAGCGGCTCTTCTTCTTGAACGTAGCGCAGACGGACCCCGTGCGACCGGCCGTCGCCGAAGTGCGCTTCAATCGCTTCAGGTAGATAACAGCAAGAAAGAATGACGTCTTCGACGCCTGCGCCGCGCAGCCGTTCGATGATCCATCCGATGAATGGGCGCCCGAGCAGCGGCGCCATAGGCTTCGGCAGGGCGTAGGTGAGGGGTCGCAGCCGCGTCCCCTCGCCTCCGACGAGTATGACTGCTTGCAAAAGCTCCTCGCATGTAAAACGGTTCTGATGCTTAGTTTGCTTTTGCGGCGACGGTCTACTCCTTGATCGACGCCTACGGCTCGAGAGCCGCCTGTGCCGTCGTCGGCGCATGCGAGTGCGCCATCTGACGATCCGTTGCGCGCGTGATAAAGAGCGGTAACAAAAATACCGCAATCAGGATAACGGCGCACACGGCGTCGATGATCTTGTCAACTAAGGTCTTCGCCATTTCGGTCCCCTTTCAAAGCGGATGGGCGATGTGGGTCCAGCATAGGCCATCACGCTGCATAGCCGCCTCGGGGGAAGCACCGAGAAAGGGTGCTGGCGGGTACGGAAAAGGGCTTATGTTTGGGCTTTGTTGGGGCGGCCGCTGAACCAGGCTGCCGCAATGGCCAACGCCGGCAAAGCCCCAATCAAGCGGGCATTTGCGCCGACGATCGCGGTGCCGACTGCCGGCGCCAGGATCAGGGCCGCGCTGCTGACTGCGTCGCCCACGCCCATGACAGCGCCACGCTCTGACTCAGGCGCTCGGCGCGAGAGCAGCGCCATGAGCGTCGGTTCGACCAACGCCGCTCCTGTTGCCCACAGCAGCAACACTGGAGCGAACCACCACAGATCCTGAACGAAATAAATCAGACAATACGCGATAAATAAGAGAAGCAAGCCGAGTTGCGCCACGCGCCGGTCGCCGATGCGGCGGCTCAGCGGCGTGACGACGAAGATCAGCGTGATCGCGCCGACGATGCCGGCTCCCGCGAGTAACCAGCTCACCGATGCGATGTCGACGTGCAGCCGGTGGTCGAGGAACAGCGCGAAATCGGCGAGCAGATACACCACTGCGAAGATGAAGAGAAACTGCCGGATCAAGACCGTGCGAATTGGCTGCTGTAAGGCGACCGAGATACTATGCGCGATGCTGGTCTGCGCTCGTTGCTGACGCGTATAGAGCGGCAAGAGCCACGCGATGAGTACGATGTTTAGTACCGAGAGGCCCGCGGCAACGTAAAATGGGAACTGAAGGCCGACGCGCTGCAGCAGCCCCGCGGCGATCGGTCCAAGGATGAACGAGGCGCCGAAGACCGCACCGAAGATCGCATACGCACGATCGCGTTCCTGTGGTCTGGTCACATCGGCGATGTACGATTGCGCGGTGCCGACGCTCCCCGCGCCGATGCCCGAGATTAGGCGCGAAATGAATATCATCGTAAGGGACGATGCGCCCGCAAGAATGAGATAGCCGGCCAAGGTGAGCGATTGCGCGATGAGCATGACGGTTTTGCGACCAATCCGATCGCTGAGCTTTCCCCACACGGGCGCTGCGGCGGTGGCGCACGCGGCCGGCAGACTCAAGAGCATGCCGACGAGCCAGTCGTGCGCGCCGTAGACGTGCGCGATCGCGGGCAAGAGCGGGATGAGCAGCGTGTAGCCGAGCATGTCGACGAAGGTCGTCAGGTAGATCGGCAACAGTGCGCGAGGCAGTTGCGACAGCCGAAGCCGCTCGGTGGCTGATGGCGTCTTCGCCAGTCCGGCCGTTAGGCTCACATATGGGGTATACCCAGCGCGCTTGAGATGCGACAACGGGTCATCTCGCGCTCAATCGCGGACCTCTCACGCCTTGGAGCACATAGAAAACCGGCACGAATACAAATCCGATAATCGACAGCCAAAAGTTTGCGAGAGCCAAAAACACTTACAGTGGGATTCTGGGATCATCGGGATACAGGTCGGGTGTAGGCAAACGCGGCGTGCCAAAGGGGAATTCCGACCCGGGGTGCGCAGCTTCCCACTTCTTGGCGCGGGATGCCAGGTATTCGAAATTGTCAAAAATGCGCATGTCGCCACCGCGGCGCATGATTGCGATGACCGGGGCAAGCTTGCTCCATGCTTCGACGGTGAGAGGTCCCGCCTGATCGAAAAACGCCGCCTCGCTGATGTAGCCCATCTTGACGAGCGACCCGATCGTCTCCCAAAAACCGAGCATGTCGAGCTCTGGGTGCGCGTTTATATCGGCGCGTTGGTTCATCAGCTCGGACCGATAGGCTGGCTCGGCAAGTCTCCGGTCGAGGCCGCCGAGAAATACGAACTTCATCAGTTCGCGGAACTGCGGCGTCGCCCAACGCTCCATCAGGCCAAGAGTCGCGCTGAGCTGATTGCTGGATCTCATGTGCCGAAGTTGGATCACTGCTGCGACCGCCGACGCGGCAATGACGATCAGCGTCGCGAACGTAGAGAGCGCGCCAACTTCCTCCCAGTTCATAGTGGAAGTTGGTAGCTCCAAGGGAATTCGAATCCCTGTCTCCGCCTTGAGAGTCCGAAGCAGGCTCCGTTTCATCGGGGCTTAGAGCCCACCCACCCCGGGCTATAGGGTGAGGTTTAGCGGGCGGTTGCTATCCCGCGCAAATACTCGTCCAGCATTGCCTAACTCCCGGATCTACGCAGACCGGGTTCGTCGGGATCGGTGAAGGGCTTATAATCATATCCGCTTCTCGCGGCCCATTTACGCGCGCCGTCGTATAAGAATTCGAAGTTCTCGCCCCGCAAAGGCGTGAGCACTTCACGCTGAATTGCGATTACTTCAGACATATTCTCCCACGTCGACAAGATCGCCATGGGGTTGACCGTGTAGAGGATTTCGCCATCCAACAGGCCTTCCTTAACGTACGCCCCGACCCGCTCGAACATTCGGTGAACGATGTTCTCCTTATGAATCGCATCATCGGTCGATTCCGGAAACCTAATTTCGCGCCTAAAGGTTTCGTCTTTCATGCGTTCACGCAAATCGTGCACGACGAATCTCACCGCTTCTCGAAACTCCTGCGTTGTGATCTCGTCGAAGATCTTCATCGCCCCTTGGAGTTGTGTCGTGCGCCGCAAGTGCTCAAGCTGCGCGTTGGTCAGCCGCACTTGATCCGTTGTGACGCTGACCTGCCTTGCCGCCATGATCACCGTAACGGCGATGACGACTGCCGAGAGAATCGATCCGATGGCTGCCAACGCCTCCCAATTCACGAAGGCTCCCTTTCCAGTGGTCAATCTTACGGATAGCGCGCTGATGGCAGATTGTGGTAGCCCCAAGGGAATTCGAATCCCTGTCTCCGCTCTTAGCTCTCTGTCGAACGCGCCGCGTTAGCCTTCAGCTCGACGATGAGGGCTCGAACCTCGGTCGTGCCGATGTTTTCACCCCCGTGAGTCACAGGCTCGCCCCAAACGATGTCGCCAGCCTTGCGCTCGAAGACGCGGCTGGTGCCGTCGGCGTTCGTATTCCGGACCTGATAGTCGGTCAGAGCGTACAGGACGTACTGCGGGTGTGCGTGCTGTGCCTCGCGCTCGCCCGGCTTGAGGCGGAGTTCGAGTACGCGCACCCGGTCATTCTCGAACTTGAGGAACAAACCGAAACTTCGACCCGTCATAATGAAGTGGTAGCCCCAAGGGAATTCGAATCCCTGTCTCCGCCTTGAGAGGGCGGCGTCCTAGGCCTCTAGACGATGGGGCCGCGGATCGATCGCGTCAGATGCGATCGAAAAGAAATGCTCCCGGGCTAGGTCTCGAACCTAGACTCTCCTGGTTCAGAGCCAGGCGTGTTGCCAATTACACCACCCGGGACCGCGCGTGAGTTTCGATTATACTATGCGTTATTTCCCAGTGTCAACGCGTGCGGGACAAGGCGACGCACGCGCGCGCCGCTAACGTCTCTTTCGATGGCTGTCAATCTTGACCGCGAACAACTCGCGGCTACTATGCATGCCGCGTACGAGGATCGAGCGCTTGTTTCGACCACGCCGGTGCGCAAGGCGATCGAGCGCGTCGTCGGAGCGCTCGACAATGGTTGGGTCCGCGCAGCAGAGCCGAGCGATAACGGTTGGATCGTCAACGATTGGGTCAAGCAAGCGATCGAGCTGTACTTTTTGGTGCGCAACGCCGAGCCAACTGAAGCCGGTCCGATGCGTTTTTACGACAAAGTGCCGCTCAAGTCGATGTGGGAGAACCGCACGAGCATCCGCATCGTGCCGCCGGCAGCAGTCCGCTTCGGTGCGTATCTCGCGGCCAATACTGTGCTCATGCCGTCGTTCATCAACATCGGTGCGTACATCAGTGAGGGCACGATGGTCGATACGTGGGCGACAGTCGGCAGCTGCGCGCAGATCGGCGCGAACGTGCATTTGTCCGGTGGCGTCGGCATCGGCGGTGTGCTCGAACCGCCGACTGCTCGGCCCGTTATCATCGACGACGGCGCATTCATCGGATCGCGCTGCGTCGTCGTCGAAGGCGTGTATGTCGGCAAGGAAGCAGTGCTCGGCGCCGGCACGGTCATCACGGCATCGACGCCGATCGTCGACGTGATGCAGCAGCCGGCGAAGATCTACAAGGGCGAAGTGCCGGCGCGCGCTGTGGTCATTCCCGGCATGCAGTCAAAAACGTTTCCGGGCGGCTTGTTCGGCACGCCATGCGCGCTGATCATCGGCGAGCGCAGCGAGTCGACCGACAAGAAGACCTCGCTCAACGACGCGCTGCGCGCATTCAACGTCGGCGTCTAACGCCGGTTTGCCCGCGTGTCGACTCTAGCAACGTCTCTTTGCATCAGCGCGCTGTGCCTTGTGGGATTGTACGTGTCGAGCCACATGTACGCCAAGGCGGTGCGCTATGAACGCGGCGCAGTCGATTCGCCAAGCGTCGTGCAGTCGCCGCGAGCGCGGGTGCTGGGAGGCGTTCCAAACGCAGCCGTCGGTCTAGTCTATTACGGCGCGATGCTTATCGTCGCATGGGGCATTCGGATTCCGCTGATTTGGATTGGCGCGGTGGTCGCCGCGAGCGCAGCCGCACTTCTGTCCGTTTACCTCGCATACAGTTTGTTACTTATCACCAAACAGCGGTGCCCGTTTTGCTGGACCGGTCACGTTCTGAACTGGGCGATCCTTGCGCTGCTCATCGAGTATCGAGCATTGTGATCGGCGATTGCCGGGGTGGCATTCACTTTGTAACTGGCCCGCGTGCCGGCGTTTTGGGCCTTATGCACACAGTGACATTATGGCTCATCGCAGAAAAGACGCCAACATGATGAACGCGAGCGACCGCGTTTTTTTGGACGCTCTGGAGAAGGCTGTGATTCCGAATCATGCCTTCCGGCATCGCGATCACCTGCGAGCCGCGTGGCTCTATATCCACGAGCGCGGTGCGAGCGATGCCGAAGAAGCGATGCTGCAGACCATCCATCGCTTTGCGACGGCGCACGGCCACGCGGGTAGATTTCATCACACGCTGACCGCAGCGTGGGTGAGGCTCGTAGCAGCGCACGTCGCACACCATGGCGCCGTGTCGTTTGAGGACCTCATCGCGCTCGATGACCGGCTGCTCGACAAGGATCTGCCGCTGCGCTTCTATTCGCGCGATCTGCTCTTCTCAGTACGGGCGCGCGCGCAGTGGGTCGATCCCGATCGAGAAGCACTGCCGGGTGCGGCCTAGCGGTTCAGCGACCGATCGATTAGTTTGTCGACTCTTCAGCTGGTGCCGAGCAGTCGACGTTTTTGTCG
>DASRXC010000050.1:0-10974 GCA_035654355.1 Binatus sp. (SeqCode) | reverse complement strand
CAGGTGCGGACGAAGCTGGCGAGGCCGTCAGGTGCTGACGCACCTCGGTCCAATTCGCGTTGTCAGGAATCTGCGAGAAATCGGCCGGTGCGGTGGTCGGCGTCCAGGGCCCTTGCGGGTTCGAAGCGGAGATCCAATTGTCGGTGTTGAGCAGGTAATATTTCGAATCGGCGCTCTGGATGACGTTCCAGTTCGTATTGACGGCGTATTTGAGTTTCGTGCCCTGGATGGGCGCCATGATCGGATTGCCATCGAAGACCACCAAGATGGCTGGCGCATCGCTGTAGTAGATTGTCGGCGGCTGGTGCGAGAGATTGGATTCTTTTGGCAGCGCTTTCTGTGCGGAGATACTTGCAAGCAGCGAGGCGAGCGGTATCGTGTTGTTGTGAAGCTGGACCGTACTACGCAGAAGGCCGTCGTACTTCGCGGAGTTCGCGGCGCTTTGGTCGGGCCAGTGCGTCCCCGTGATCTTGGGCGTTACGATCTGCACGACACCGGTGGTAAAATCAGCCGAGGTATACGTCGTGAAGCTCGCGGTGCCGTACACCGGAGCTTTCGCACCGGACGGCGTGAGTGCAACCGCCGCGATGCCGTCGAGCACGGTATAGTTGTTCCACGATTTGACCTGCGGCTGGAAGACCTTCGCTGTGGCTTGGCTGCCCGTGTATGTCTTCGGCCATGTCGGCGCGGTCACGCCGTCAGCTTTCGCAACGCCGAATGAAATGAGAACTGCGGTCGCGGTGAGTGCGATCGCTGCGATCCTAGACATGGGATCCTCCCGCCAGTGAACAGATTGTACCTAGTGGTTCGCTACTCGGTAATCGCGTCTTTTCCGCGCTCTGGACGTTTAGTCGGATGTGCCACGTCCTATGTGTCACATGAGACGCTGGCGCGCGCGCAGCCTCCGACAGGTATCGTGATGCGCTTCCGTAACGTCGTACGGACAATGCGAAAAAGGCGAGACGTCCGTTCTAAGGACGTTGCGCTAAGAGCGCCATTATCGCAGCTCAACGGTTCCGGCGTGAGCGTGAACGGACCGGCCTCGGCGCGCTCATCGTATGCGACAATCTCACACACGTTACCGCTCGATCTCGTCGAACATCTGCGCGCGTTCTCCCATTATCAGCGCGTATCGGCCAGCTCCGTCATCGAGTTCGCCCTGGTTCACTTTTTCAAGTCGCGGGACGACGCGGAGTTGGGCGCGATGCTGCGTCGCAAGGGCGCCGGGCCACGCCGTAAACCGAAGGCGTCCTAGGGCCTTCACCCCCTCCAGACCCGCCCTGAACCGACCGGATCATACCTTAAGGCGGCCTTCACAAGGCGTTCTTATGCCATTCGCACCTGCGCCATAGAATCAAGCACGTAGCATCAAGCAACGCATATGTGGTGCTTGTGCGTCGCAGGAGGGTTCCATCATCATCGCACGGATGAAGGGCGACTTCGACCACCGTACGGTCGCGTTGACCGCCAACGCGTCCGCAGAACGGTACAAACCTCAGGTAAAACTTTCAGTTAACGTCCCCGCGGATCAGGGAGACAGGCTGCGCACCCTCGCCTTCGAGCAGCGCGTAAGCGAGAGCTCGATCGTTCAGGTGGCCCTTCGCCTCCTGTTCGCTCGCGGCGACGACGCGGCCGTCGGAACGATTCTTCGGGATCACGGCGCGACGCTGCGCCGGCGTTAGAAAAGCGCGCTCGCGGCGACTCCAGCGTGGCGAACGCAATCCGCCACGCTGACGCCGTCTAAGTAATTGCCGGTTAGCGCAAGCCCAGGGACGCGGGCGACTCCCACGGTGATGCGTGCCAGTCGCTGCGCGTGGCCGATCTCGTACTGCGGAATCGCGGCGGCCCAGCGAAAACCGGCGACGACCGTTGGCGTACCATCGGCGATGCGCATGATGCGGCGCAGATCGGTGTCGACGATGCGCGCCAGCGCATCATCGCTCAGCTCCGCGACCGTTTCATCCAGCGCTCCGCCGACGAATGCCGTGCACAAAATGTTGCCGGCTGGCGCGCGATCGGCAAACACCGCGGAGTTCCACACGGCTCCGAGAATCCTCGCATTCTCGCCACGCGCGACGAGAAAACCGAAGCCGTCAAGCTCCACGCCGACATCGACCCGTTTGTACGCGATCGCCACCTGTGCAATGGGAACATAGCGGATCTCTGCGAGTGCATGGGCTGCATCTGCCTCGAGCGGTTCGAGCAGCATAGCCGCGGCCGCGGCGGGCGTCGCGATCAGGACGCGCTTGGTCTCGACGGTTCGCTCGGGCAACCCGTCGAACTCGACCGTGAATCCAGCGCCGCGTTGACGTAGCGAGGTGGCGCGCGCATTGGTGTATGCGCGACCGGCAAGACGGCTGCCCAGAGCGCCGATCAGCGCATCGTTGCCGCCGGAGAATCCGATTGTCTGTCGCGCGAACGCGCTACCTTGCTTTGCGGACCGCGCGCGCGCGCGGTTTGCAAAAAATCCGCGCGCGATGCTGCCATGCTCCTTCTCGAAGCGCACGACGGCCGGCATCGTGCTGCAAGCAGAGAGCCGCGCGGGGTCCCCGGCGTAGATGCCGGACATCAGCGGCGCGACGACTGCGTCGACCGTTTCCGGCCCAACACGGCGGGCGAAAAATGCAGCGACGGATTCGTCGTCATCAGTCTGACCACGATCGATGAAGGGCTCCGAGAGGAGCCGCAATTTGGCGCCGCTCGAAAGAATAGGGCTGGCGATGAACGCGGCCGGTGACACAGGCACGGCCAGCAAACGTCCGCGGCGGTAGACGTAGCGCTTTGCACTTGCCCTCGACGCGTGTAGCACGCGATCGCCAAGCCCGACATCATCGATGAGCGCGGCTAGCGGCGCCGATGACACCAACGTCTGCGGACCGCGATCGGCGATATACGATCCGCTGCGAATCGAACCGATGCAACCTCCGAGTGTCGGTGAGGCCTCGAACAGCGCGACGTTGCGTCCGGCCTTGTGCAACGCAAGAGCAGCTCCAAGACCGGAGATGCCGCCGCCGATCACCGCGACATCGAGCCCGCGGTCGTACATCAGGTGGGCGCGCCGACCGGGTGCAGCGAGCGCTCCACCGCGTTGGCCAGGCACGCGATAAAGGACGGATGGGTCTGCACGGTCGGCACGCGTTTGAACTCGTCGATCCCGTGCTCGCGCGCAACTTGCGCGTACTGAATGTCGATTTCGTTGAGCGTCTCGACATGTTCGCTGACGAAGGCGATCGGCACCACGCATACCGCACGGGCGCCCTCACTGCCCAACCGCGCGATCAGCTCCTCGGTCGCCGGCTCCAACCATTTCTCGGGACCGAGGCGGCTTTGGAACGAGGTGTGCACCGGGCCCGGGTGGCCTAGCAACGCGGCCACTCCCGCGACCGAGCGGTTCACTTGCTCGAAGTAAGGATCGCCGCGCTCGATATAGCGCATCGGAAGGCCATGCGCCGAGAAGATGAGATGGATGTCTGCGCGTAGAGAGGCGAATTCCGCGAGCCGCGTGCGCGTGAGGTCGGAGACGGCGGCGAGAAAATCCGGATCGTCGCAATACTGGTCGACGACAAGCAATTCGGGTTCGTAGCGCATGAGCTTCATGACACGGCGCAGTTCGTTGAGGCTTGAACGAGTGGTTGAAAACGAATACTGCGGATACAGCGGCACGAACACGATCCGCTCGACGCGCTCAGTGCGCATCGCTTCCAGCGCTTCGTCAGAAAAGGGCCGCCAGTTGCGCATCGCGAGATGAACGGGAAGCGGCGATCCACGCCGTTCCAGCTCAGCGGCGAGGGCTCGAGACTGCGCTTCGCTTTGATCACGCAGCGGCGAACCGCCGCCGATCGACGCGTAGAGTTTGCGCGAATACGGCGCACGGACTGTCGAAATCAACCAAGCCGTCGGCTTGATCAACACCGGCGGCACTGGGATGTTGTCTGGAATCAGGTCGACGAAAAAATTATAAAGAAACGGGCGGACTTCGTCGAGTGTCTCCGGGCCGCCGAGCTGCGCAAGCACGACCGCCGCGCGGCCGTCAGGCATTGACGGCCGATCTTGGCGCTCCAACGAATGCTGCCGCGCACTCGAGCGGTGTCTGCGGCAAAATGCCGTGGCCGAGATTGAGGATGTGCCCGCGCGGGCCGGCTGCTTCAAGGGCTGCGAATGCCGCTTCGGCCGTGCGTGCTGGGGTGCTCAAAAGAATCGCGGGATCGACGTTGCCCTGCAGCGCGATTCCGCCCCCGACGCGCGTGCGGGCATCGGCGAGCGAGATGCGCCAGTCGATGCTGAGCACGTCCGCGCCGGTCGACGCCATCGACTCAAGCACGCCGGCACAGCCATTGACGTAGAGAATGCTCGGAACGCCGGCCTGCCGGATGCGCTCGATCGCGCGCACTTGGTAGCGCTGCGCGAATTCCTCGAATGCGGGCGGCTCGAGCTCGCCTGCCCATGTATCGAACACCTGCACGGCCTGAGCACCCGCGCCGGCCTGAGCGGCGGCGTATTCCGCAATCACAATTGCCAGTTTATCGAGTAGCGAGTGGAACAGACGCGGCTGCGAGTACATCAGCGCCTTGGTCCGCGCGAAGCCTTTTGAACTTCCCCCTTCTATTATATATGTGGCGAGCGTGAAGGGCGCTCCGGTGAACCCGACCAAGGCCGCCCGGCCCGCGAGCGCGCGCTTGCACAAGCGCAGCGTTTCCATGACGAACGCCATCGATTGCGCCGGGTCGGGTGTGCTCAGCGCGTCGACGTCCGCTTGCGATTCGACGCGGCCCTCAAGGTGCGGACCGGCATCGCCGAACGTCAGCGGCACGCCCATGGCCTCGACCGGAACGAGGATGTCGCTGAACACGATGCACGCGTCGACGCCGAAGCGTTCGACTGGCTGCAATGAGACCTGCGCAGCAAGCTCAGGCGTCTTGCACAGGGTCAGAAAGTCGACGCGTTCGCGCACCGCGCGGTATTCGGGCAAATAACGTCCGGCCTGGCGCATCATCCACACGGGCGTGCGGTCGACCGGCGCTCGAGCGCACGCAGCGACGAAGCGCTCGACTGAATCCATCAGCGCAGGACGGGTTTGGGGAATTTCTCCTCGTCCAGCTTGATGCCGGCCGCCTCGCGCAGAGTCATAGCGAGATCGAGCCGTTCCCAGGGCAGATCCAGTTCTGGTCTGCCGAAATGGCCGTACACCGACACCTGCTGGTAGATCGGCCGGCGCAGGTCGAAGCGCTCGATGATCGCGCCCGGCCGCAGATCGATATGCTGCTGCACGAGGTCGCCGATCTTCCACTCATCGATGCGGTTCGTGCCAAAGGTGTCGACGTAGACCGACACGGGCCGCGCGACGCCGATCGCATATGCCACTTGGATCTCGCAGCGATCGGCCAATCCGGCAGCGACGACGTTCTTGGCCGCGTAGCGCGCAGCATACGCGGCGGTACGATCGACTTTCGTCGGGTCCTTGCCGGAAAACGCTCCGCCACCGTGGCGTGCCATGCCGCCATACGTGTCCGCGATGATCTTGCGCCCGGTCAGACCCGCGTCGCCGAGCGGGCCGCCGATGACGAACCGGCCGGTCGGGTTGATGAGGATCTTCGTGTTCTTATCGAGCAAGTCGCTGCCGATCGCGACGTCGATGACGTGCTTTCGGATATTATCGCGGATGACGTCCATGGGATAGCCTTCAGCATGCTGCGCCGAAACGACGACCGTGTCGACGTGAATCGGCTTGAAGCCATCGTACTCGACCGTCACCTGAGCCTTACCGTCCGGCCGCAGGAAGTCGACGATGCCTTGCTTTCGAACCGCAGCTAGCGTCTTGACGAGCCGCTGTGCCAGCTCGATCGGCAACGGCATCAGGTCTTCGGTCTCCCGGCACGCGAACCCGAACATCATCCCCTGATCGCCGGCACCGAGCACCTCGGCCGTTGAGGCGGCCTTCGCTGAGCCTTCTTTCACCTCCAGCGCCTTGTCGACGCCGAGCGCGATATCGGGGGACTGCTCGTCGATGGAGATGGACAGGCCGCAGGTATCCGCGTCGAAGCCGAATTTGGCATCGGTGTAGCCGATGTCTCGGATCGTCTTGCGCACGACGCGCGGGATATCGATGTAGCACGACGTGCTGATCTCGCCTGCGACGTGAACCTGTCCGGTGAGCACGAGCGTCTCGCAGGCGACTCGGCCATTGGGGTCCTGCGCGAGAATCGCGTCGAGGACCGCATCCGAAATCGCATCGGCGACCTTGTCGGGGTGACCTTCAGTGACGCTTTCCGAGGTGAAGAGCCGCTTATGAGTGGCCATTACGATGTCACGTTCCTTCATTCCAAGATGCGAGGTAGCGCTGCTGCTCCGGGGTCAGTGTGTCGATCTGGACGCCCAGCGCGGCGAGTTTGAGACGGGCGACTTCGCGGTCGATCTCTTGCGGCACCGGGAAGACTTCGGGCGCCAGCTCGCCGCGGTGTTTGACGATGTACTCGGCGCTGAGCGCCTGATTCGCGAACGACATGTCCATCACGGCCGCCGGATGACCTTCGGCCGCGGCGAGATTGATGAGCCGCCCCTCGCCGAGCAAGCAGATCGTCCGTCCATCACCGAGACGGTATTCCTCGACGAACTCGCGCGGCGTGCTTTTCTCGCCTTCGGCAAGCCGCTCGAGCGCCTCAATGTCGATCTCGACGTTGAAGTGCCCGCTGTTGGCGACCAGCGCGCCGTTCTTCATCGCCATGAAGTGCTCTTCGCGCAAGACGTGCGTGTTGCCGGTGACCGTGATGAAGATGTCGCCGCGCGATGCGGCTTCCGACATGGGCATCACGGCGAAGCCTTCCATCGCCGCTTCGAGCGCTTTCGTCGGGTCGATTTCAGTGATGACGACCTGCGCGCCCATGCCGCGCGCACGGGCCGCGATGCCGCGTCCGCACCAACCGAACCCGGCGATGACGATCACTTTGCCTGCAAGCAGCGTGTTGGTCGCGCGCACGACGCCGTCGAGCGTGGACTGTCCGGTGCCGTAGCGGTTGTCGAAAAGATGTTTCGTCAGCGCGTCGTTGACGGCGACGATCGGGAACTTCAGGACGCCTTCTGCCTCCATGCTGCGCAGACGGATGACGCCGGTCGTGGTCTCTTCGGTGCCGCCGATCACCTCGCTCAGCTGCTCGGGATGCTTGGTGATCAGCGTCGTCACCAAATCGCAGCCGTCGTCCATCGTGAATTGCGGCCGCGTCGCGATCGCCGCTTCGATATGGCGGTAATAGCCGGCATTGTCGATGCCTTTGATCGCGAAGACGCGCATGCCGTGATCGATGGCCAGCGTCGCCGCGACGTCGTCTTGAGTCGAAAGCGGATTGCTTGCGCACAGCGCGATCTGCGCTCCGCCGGCCTGCAGCGCGAGCATCAGATTGGCCGTTTCGGTCGTCACGTGAAGACATGCACCGATGCGCAGGCCGCGCAGCGGCTGCTCCTTTGCAAAGCGCTTGCCGATCGCGGCGAGCACGGGCATGCTTTGCGCTGCCCACGCCACCCGGCGCCGGCCGAGCGACGCAAGGCCCGCATCTTTGATCTCGTTCGCGCCAGCACCCGACGAGAGCGTCGTTGACACGCGTGGGGAACCTCCGGAAAAAGGGGATTGGATAAGGCCGCGTTTTTTTGGGTTGTCGGCGGGGAAATCCTATCTTCCGAGGGCTGGGCTCGCACCGGATGGAATGGGCGTTTGTGACGCTTTCGGCACGCAGCATCGACGCATACACGCAGGCGCTCGCGTCGGCCGATCCAACGCCCGGCGGCGGGAGCGCGAGCGCGCTCGTCGCGGCGCTTGCCGCGGCACTTGCGAGCATGGTCGCGCGCCTGACCGCGGCCTCGCCGAAATACGCGGCAGTCGCCACGCGCATGAACGAGATCGCTCGTGAGGCAGATGGGCTCGTGGGGGATCTGGTCAAAGCGATCGATGCGGACGTCGCAGCCTTCGAAGAGGTCACATCCGCCTACCGAATGCCGAAGGATTCTGACGAGCGCAAAGCGGCGCGCAGCGAGGCGATCCAACACGCGCTTGTCAGCGCGACGAATGCTCCGATGCACGTCGTCGATCGCTGCGCGCTCATCGCGCGTCTTTCCAACGAGCTCGTCGATACCGGCAATCCGAACGCGATCAGCGACGCCGGTTGCAGCGCGCTCTTCGCGCAGACCGCGGCGCGCGGCGCGGCGCTGAACATCCGAATTAACGTGAAGGGTCTCAAGGATGCCGACCGCGCGACTGAATACCAGAAGCGGCTCGATACCATGCTCGCGGAGATCGGCATTCTCGTCGAGGTAGCGGTCTCGAAAGCAGACCGCGCGACCGAACGGACGTAGATGGCAGGCGCTCGCGTTCTCGAGGGCCGTCCGATCGCCGAACGCATCCGCAACGATGTCGCGAACCGCGCTGCGGCGTTGCGCGAGGCGGCCATCGTCCCTCACCTGAGCATCTTCGTCGGCGAGGGAGACACTGAAGGCGCCTACTATGGCGAGTCGCTGCGCAAAGTGGGAACTCGCCTTGGCGTCGACGTCTCAATCGATACGATCAACGCCTCTGAAGGCACGCACGGTCTGGCCGCTGCGATCCAAGGCGCGGCAAAAAGCCACAAAGTGCATGGGATCATCGTGCAAAGGCCGCTGCCGAGGGGCTTCGATCTTTTCGAGATCAACTACCGCGTGCCGCCCGCAAAGGACGTGGATGCAGCAAGCCCGATCTCGCTTGGACTGCTCGCAGAGGGCACGCCGCATTTCACGCCGGCCACGGCTGCCGCGGTGGTCGAGATGCTGCGCGAACCTGGCTTGCCACCGCTTGTCGGTGCACGAGCAGTGGTCATCGGGCGCTCGGCCGTTGTCGGGCGGCCGGTCGCTTACATGTTGACGTCGGCCGACGCGACCGTGACGTTGTGCCACTCGCGCACGCGCGACCTCGAAATGATCTGCCGCAGCGCTGAGATCCTCGTCGCTGCGGTCGGCAAACCGCGCTTCGTCAACGCCGGTATGATCAAGCGCGGTAGTGTCGTCGTCGACGTGGGCACGAACCTCATCGAGGGTAAAGTTGTAGGCGACGTGGACGCGGCGTCGGTCTCGCAAGTCGCGGGTGTGATCACCCCTGTGCCCGGCGGCGTAGGCGTTGTCACCACATCGATTCTGTTGCGCAACGTCGTCGCCGCAGCCGAGCACGGTACCATTTGAATGGCGGGCGCTCACCCAACGGGCTCGAATCCGCCGCCATCGCCCGAACAGATCGCGTTCCTCGAAAACGCGATGGCGAAGTTCGGAAAGCAGACGTATAACTATGCCTATCGCTTGGCCGGCAACGAAGCAGACGCGCGGGACCTCACGCAGGAGGCTTTTATCCGCGTCTTTCGCGCGTGGCAATCATTTCGTCCAGGCACCTCGTTCATATCATGGATCTATCGCATCGTCACGAATCTGTACCGCGACGAGCTGCGCAAGCGCAAGGGCGTCTTTACGCAGCCGCTGCCGGATGACAACCAGCCTCACGAGCAGGCGGCGCCCCATCACGATCCCATTGCGGCGATGCATGAACGCCAACTATCGGCTGGCATGGAGCGCGCGCTGCGGGCGCTTACTGACGAGCAACGCAGCGTCATCTTGCTGGCGGATGTCGAGGAATATTCGTACCAGCAGATCGCCGATGTCCTCGGGTGCTCGATCGGCACGGTACGTTCGCGATTGCACCGGGCGCGGGCTCAGCTGCGCAAGCTGCTATTACGCGAGCACGCCGCACACGGGCCTCAGGTCTCGTAATGGTCCGCATAACGGTACGAATACTCCCACGCTGCCACCTGGAACGGAATCGGTCGTGGGTGCGTTGCTCATGAAGGGGAACTGCGCCCGCGACGCCGCTCTACGAAGGATTCGACGCTGACATGACCTGCCACGATTGCCGACCTCTTATGATGGACTACGCACATCACGAGCTTGATGCCGCGCAGGATGCCCTCGTATTCGAGCACCTCCAGACGTGCCCTGAGTGCCGAGCAGCCTTGCAAGCCGAGGTCGATCTGACCGATTCAATACGCTACGCATACTCCGAAGAGCTCGAGATGCCGCAGTCGATCGTCGCGGGCGTGCGCCAAGCTGTCCGCGGATACTCGCCACCGATGTGGGACCGCGTGCGTTCGGCGTTGCGCCCGGCGTTTCTCGCTCCAGCCGCGGCCATCGCGCTCATCCTCGCGGGCGCGCTCCGCTACGGCCCGATGCTGCTCACACCGCAATCGTCGCAGCTCTCGTCATCGTACTTCGTCAGGCAGCACGTCGCCCAGACGCTCGGGTCGCCGTCAAGCGACCGCAGCTGGTCGGCCTACGTTTTGACCTCAGAGAACGCGAAGAGCACACAGGCGAGTGGCCAGTAGGGGCGTCTTGCTCGCGCTCGCTGCAAGTGCAGCGCTGGCCGCAAGCGTGGCGTTGTCGACCGGCACAAGCGTCCCCGCGTCCGCAGCTGCCACACCGAGTCCATACACGCTGCTGCAAAACGCCGTCACTGCCGACGATCACGTCTCGTTCTCCGGCAGCGTGACCACGCTCGTCTATGGCGGCACATCGACGAGCGCGACGGTCGTGCGCATCGAGCACAGAGCGCCGAACGACTGGCGGCTCTGGTACGTCGCGCCGGCTGACGCCTACGGCCGGCTGATCATCAGCAATGAGTCAGTCGCGTACGAATACGAGCCGACGACCGGCAAGGTGTTCAGCAACGACTGGGCATCGCTATCACCGTTCGCGACGACGCTCGACATCGACCGCATCAAGCGCAACTACACCGTCCAGGTGACGGACCGCGCCTCCGTCGCTGGACGCCAGGCGCGCATGTTATCGCTGACTTCGACGTATTCGCACGCGCTGGTGTTGCGGCTGTGGGTCGACGCTGATTCGGGGTTAACCTTGCGACGCGAGACATATCACGGCGACGGCACGATCGCGACCAAAACCGAATACGATAATATC
>DASRXC010000049.1:0-27302 GCA_035654355.1 Binatus sp. (SeqCode) | reverse complement strand
TGCGTTGTTTTGGCCTTGCTGTCGATTTCGCCAGCATCCGCTGCGCCGACTCCGTCGCCAATGGCGATGCCGAGCGGCATGGTCATGCCGACGCCAGTAGCAGCATCACCAGCTCCGAAGCCAGGTGGGCTTTCGGACGCGGACATCATCAAGATCGCGACCACTCCCGGGTTGTCGTTCGATGAGACGCAGTGGTCCGAGTTCAATCACCGCGGGTCCGGCTTCTTCGTGCTCCTGTGGGGACTGACCGGGCTCATCGCCGGCTTACAATGGCCGAAGCGCACCTGGGTGCGCTTCGTTCCGCCGATCATGCTGTTCGGACTTTTCGAGTTTCTTGTATTGCGCAACGATCCGAAGGCATGGCCCCTCGGTCCGATCCCGTTTTGGATCAGCTTCCGCGATCCGTCGGCATTTGAACACCGCGTCTTCATCGCGCTCATCCTCGTATTGGCGATCGTCGAGCTATTGCGCGCCGCCGACCGGCTGCCGTCGTTCGCCTACAAGTTCGCGGTCCCGGCCATAGCCGTGACGTCCATCGTGCTCTTGCTCCTCCACCATCACGGTGGATTTGAGACGCAGCAAGCGATGCAGAACATGAGCGACCCGTCTGCAGCTGCCGATCCGTCCATGCAGAAGATGCTCTCTTCGATGGTGCTGATCAAGCACGAGCATCTCATCTTTGCTATTTTCGGCTCCGGCTTTGCGGTCTCGAAGCTCGGCGCCGATATGGGTTGGATCCGTGGCCGGCTCGGCCAGACGTTATGGGCGGTCTTTGCGATACTGCTCGGCCTGTATATGTTCGGGTATTCAGAGTAGGCGAAAAAGCCTCGCGCGAACCGCGCTCACTTGCTCACGAGAAGGATCCAACCGGTGCCGATCGTGAGGAACACAGCGGTGAAGAATATCGTGATTAGCAACCCGAGTTTGTAAAGCTCAGGCTGTTTGAGATAGCCGGCGCCGACGAAGATGATGTTCTGGCTGCCGCCTTGAGGTGTGATCACCGAGAAATAGCTGCTCGCGAAGAGAAGTGAAAACGCCATCAGCGGCGCTGGAACGCCACCAGTCGTGCCGACGCCAAGAAACACCGCCAGCAGGGCAAGCACCTGCGCCGATTGGCTGACGAACATATAATGGAAAAGCACGTAGAGCACGACGAGCGCGACATAGAGCAATGGCCACGATAATCCGCTCAGGTGCTTGGCCAAAATGTCGCCGACGAAGCTCATAAAGCCAAGCTCGTTGAGCTGGCCGCTCATGGCGAACAGGATCGCCAGCCAGATGAACGTCACAAGCGTGTCGCCCTGCTGCGCGATGTCTTTGACCGAGAGCACCTGGAACAGCAAGAGCGCGCCTAAACCGGCCATGGCAATGGCGGTGACGTTGAGCTTGAGCGAGTCGGCGAGAATCCAGCCGGTCACCATCAGCACGAACGCGATGGCCGTGATGATCTCGTCGCGCGAAAAGGAGCCGAGCTCTGCCAGTCCCTTGCGCGCTTGGACAGGAGCGTCCGGAGTTTCGCCCACGCCAGGCGGAAATAATTTCGACACGACCCACGGCATCGCGAAGAGCGCGATGAGGCAAGGGACGCACGACGCGATCAGCCACTTGCCGAAGTTGATATCGACGCCGGCGTCGCGCACGAGTTGAATGCCGATGGGATTCGCCGATGTCGCGGTCATCCACAAGGCAGACGATACAGCAAGACTTGCCATCGTGCAGTACATGAGATAGCCGCCGAGCCGGCGCCCCTGTTCGTCATCGGGTCGCGAACCAGACCCCTCGGAGACGGATAGCACGATGGGATACAGGACGCCACCGCGTGCCGTATTGCTTGGAAACGCGGGCGCGATCAACGCGTCCGTGGTGACGATGCTGTACGCCAGCCCCAACGATGAGCGCCCGAATAAGCTCACGATGAAGAGGCTGATGCGCCGGCCGAGCCCTGACTTGACGACGGCTGTCGCGACGAGAAACGCTGTGATCACCAGCAGCACGCTTGGGTTGGCGAATCCCGCGAACGCTTTCGCGGGTGTGAGCGTGCCGGTGAGCACAACTGCGGCGGCCGCGAGCACCGTCGAGGTCAAGAGTGGATACGCACCGAGCAACACTGCGACGATCGCCGATGCGAACACCGCGAACAAATGCCAGGCGGGCGCGGTCAACCCAGGAGGGATGGGCGCGAACCAAATGCCGAGCGCGAGAAGGATCGGAATCGTGCGCTTGATCCAGCCGGGGCGAGTCATGAACGCGGCACTCCTGCGCTCAGTGCGGATGGCTCCGATCCGAAGCGCACGCGCCCGTTCACATCGGTGGCGCGACCCGAGACGTTGCCTTCCTCAGTCTGGATGACGAATTGCCACGTGAACGAATAGGATCCGGTCGCACCGGTGTAACGACCCGTTCCACCAACAAACGTGCCGTTGACCTTGCCACCGGTCTTCGTACCGGTGCCGCGAATTTCGCTGAATATTTGATCGCCGCGCTGGTCGGTCCACACGGCTCTGCCGACCATTCCACTCGCGCTGTCATTGAAGACGAGCGCTTCAGCCCGAAATCCGAGGTTCGGGCGAGACGGACCAGAGAGCACGAGCGATCCCGTGAAATCCCCGACCGACGCATAGCGGTCAGCACCCATTTTCAGCGCGTCGCGGTTGCCGGCCGCGGTCCATGTGCCTTGGAACTCGTACCAGCCGCCAGGTAGCGGCGCGGTTGTCGCCGCGCTTGCAGTGGCGATGCAGCTGCATAGCAAGGCTGCAGCCGCAGCGGACCAGCGGACGATTATCCGTCGAAAGCGTAACACGGCTTTCCCTCCGTCATCGGCCGGGCGTTTCGCGCGAACCACGTGCGGGTCATCCCGGTGCCGATCTCAAGCCGACGGCGGCTCCCAGACGAGCTCGGACACTTCGAACACGAGCTTCACGTCTGCTTGCGTGAAGGGCTTGATGTCTGGCGCACGGACCTCGCCGGCGACGCAGCAAACGCTGTCATTCAGGAAGCGATATTTCTCGTCGCTGCTCACGTGCCAGGCGGCCCCGACGACTTGGCGCCGGCCGACCGGATATGCGCGTCCATATCCTTTGTAGTCGATCATGATGAGCGCGCCGTCATCGGTTTCGATGAAGCCCTGCATGTCCATCATGAAAGCCCTGTCAGTACGCCGTCGCGGGTGATTGCCCGCGCGGAAGCGACCCGTCAGCGTGCCCTCGCAGCGACCCTCGGCGAAATAGTAATGGTGTTCCTCGTTGCCGTTTGGGCCTGCGAGCTCGACCTGCCACCCGTCAGGATAGTGAAACCGTACGGTGTAGAGCGGCCGGACCTGCATAAATGCGTCGCGCTAGCGCGGCTTCAACTCGTGAAGGATGAAGCTGTTGCCTTCGGTGTCGAGAGCAAACGCCAGAAAACATCCCTGTGTCTCATAGATTTTCGCGTCATCTTCGAATTCAACGCCGTCGGCCTGACACGCGGCAACGGCTGCTTTGATATCTTTAACGCCGAAATGGACGCCGCCGCATTTCTCCCAAGGCGAGCTCGGCGGTTTGACGATGCCGAACGTTTCGCCGTGCGGAAAAGTCCATTCCACTCCAATAGGCAGAAACTCGAGCGTCGGTTCAAAGCCCAAGAGGCTGGTGTAGAAATTCTTTGCCCGTTCAACATCTTTGACTAAATATGACGTCGTATCGATCCCTCGAATGCCGACGTTGCTAGCAATCGCCATCGCGTCACTCCTCAACGATTAGGTGCGGCCCCGTACCATCCGCCGGTGGCGTATTCCTGTGCCCGGCCGTTCCGAAGCGGTTGTCGGCTGGGTTTTCGAGCATCTTGCGTGAAACTGGGCAGCGATGATCACCGTTGCTGAGCTGCGGGCTATTCCTTTGCTTGCAGAAGTTCCAGACCACGAGTTACAGCATTTGGCGGCCACCGTTGCCGACATCCGGCTGCAAGCGGGCGAGTACGTGGCGCACGAGGGCGATGGCGGAGCACTCATCATCGTGATCGAGGGCGCCTGCGAAGTGACTAAATTCATGGACGGCATCGAGCGCGTGATCGGAGCCCGAAACCCTGGTGACATGTTCGGCGAAGTTCCGGTCGTTCTCAACACGCCGTTTCTCGCATCGCTGCGAGCGAAAGTAGACTCGCGCGTCATCCGCATCGAGACGCCCGAATACCACCACTTGGCGGCGGCGTCCCCGGCAGTTTCGGCGAAAACCACCGCCTCGGCGCTCGATCGAGTCGGCGGCTTGCAAGATCTCGCTGCGCAGAAGAGCGAGCCGGAGCTCATCATCGTCGGGCCGCGCTGGGATCCGAAGTGCTTTGAACTGCGCGATTTCTTGCAGCGCAATCAGGTGTCGTTCGAGTGGCACAGGCCGGAAGAAGCAGAAGACTGCACTCCGGCGGAGCTTGCGTACAGGAAATATCCTGTCGTGAAGCTGCGAGACGGCGCTGAGCTCGTGCAACCGTCTAGACGGGAGGTAGCGAACGCGGTCGGCTTGTCGATCGAACCCGCGCGCGAGGAGTACGACGTAGTGATCGTCGGCGGTGGACCCGCAGGCATGGCCGCAGCCGTCTACGGCGCGTCAGAGGGCCTGCATACCGTTCTCATCGAGCGGCAAGTCCCCGGCGGGCAGGCTGGCCAGTCTTCGCGGATCGAGAACTACCTGGGGTTTCCAGTCGGCGTTTCCGGCGAAGAACTCGCCAGGCGCGCGTTCCAGCAAGCGAAGCGATTCGGCGCCGAGATCATCGTCACGCGCGAGGTGAAACAGATCGACCTCGCAACGCAAGAGATCGAGCTCGACGGGGGCGAGCACCTACGCGCGCGTACCGTAATCCTTGCGTTGGGCGTCGCGTACCGCCGCTTGGCGGTCAAAGGCGGCGAGCGTTTCACAGGCCGCGGCGTCTTCTATGGCGCGGCGCGCAGCGAGGCAGGCTCAACGCAGGGTCAGGACATCTATCTCATCGGCGCAGGGAACTCCGCAGGTCAAGCCGCTTTGTTTTTCGCCAATCACGCCAAGACCGTCACGTTGATCGTGCGCGGCGATAGCCTCGCGAAGAGCATGTCTTACTACCTCATCGAACAGCTCAAGACGAAAGCCAATATCCGCGTAGAGCTTAATTCAGAAGTGATCGCGCTTTACGGGGACGAGCATTTAGAAGCGATCGATGTCATCGATCGAAGTACCGGCACGACGACCAAGCGACCGACGCCTGCACTGTTCGTCTTCATCGGCGCCGACACCGACACTGCATGGCTGCCGCCAGAGATCGCCCGCGATTCGCACGGATTCGTGCTCACCGGCGCAGATGTGGTAAAAGCGAATCATTGGACGTCGGAAGGTCAGCCGTTCCTGCTCGAGACCTCCGTTCCAGGTATCTTCGCCGCGGGCGACATCCGCGCGGGTTCCGTAAAGCGGGTGGCCGCAGGCGTCGGCGAGGGCAGCATGGCGATCGCGTTCGTCCACCAACGACTGCAGGCGAAGGACGCGGTCGCGCGCGTCTAGCCTGCGACCACTGGGAGAGTCGCGGACAGGGGCGAGACGTGTTTCTTCCTTATAATAGCGCCGCCGCTCGGGTACGGGTCCGTTCATGAAGTCGACCCAGGTTGCGGCGGCCACAAGGTTTGTCGGGCTGATCGGCTTCGTCAACCTCTTCGCCGACTTGACCTACGAAGGCGGGCGCGGCATCGTCGGCGCCTTTCTCCAGCATCTCGGTGCGAGCGGCGCGATTGTCGGTCTGGTCGCAGGCGGAGGCGAGCTCGCCGGCTACGCGATCCGTTCAGCTTCAGGCATTATCGCTGACCGCACAGGCAAGTACTGGATCGACGCCTGGACCGGCTACGCGATAAACATGCTGTGCGTGCCGGCTCTCGCGCTTGCCGGGAGCTGGCCGGTGGCGGCCGGCCTTGTGATCGGCGAGCGTCTCGGCCGAGGGATTCGCAAACCGGTCGTATCCGCCGGCCTCGCGCGAGCCGGCGAAGCGATCGGTCAGGGCCGCGCATTTGCGTTGAACGAGGCGCTCGATCAGATCGGCGCGACCGTGGGTCCACTCATCGTCGCATATGCGATTGCACGGACCGGTTCGTTCTCCGTCGGATTCGGTATTTTGATCGTGCCGGCACTCATCACGCTCGCCTTGCTGGTGCCTGCGTCCCTTGCCGGCCGTCGCATCATGCCCGAGAACCCGCAGGCGAGCGGACCTGCATTGCGCGACCGTGCGGCGTTCACGCGCTACGCGATCGGAGGGGCGCTCGTCGCGGCCGGGTACGTCGATTTCGCGCTCATCGCATTTCGGTTTCAGCGCGATCACATCGTCAGCACGGCTGCGATCTCGCTGTGGTTTGCCGCAGCCATGGCAGTCGGTGCCATCGCGGCGCCGCTCCTCGGTTGGATCTTCGACCGCCGAGGCGCGAGCGTGATGGCCGGCGCCCTGGTGGTAACTTCCGCCGCGACTGCGCTAGCTTTTCTTGGGCACGGCGCGCTTGCCGAGTTGGGCGCCGCACTGTGGGGCGTCGGCAACGCCGTCCAGGATTCGTTGCTCCTAACGCTTGTGGCGACCGTCATCACCAGCCGGCGCGGTGCGACGACGTTTGGACTCTACGACATCATCTTCGGCGTCGCGTGGTTTATCGGCAGCGCGATCGCGGGCGTGCTGCTGGATCGCTCGCTGAGCGCGCTGGTCGATTTCTCGGTCGTATTACAGCTGATCTCAATACCGTTCTTTGTGATGCGGCCTAGAAGTAGATGACCTTCAGCTGCGCTGTGTAGTACTTGGTGAAGCAGCCGACGTCCGCTGAGATCGGTTTTGCATGCGCATCGACGAGCGCGTTGCTGAAGATGAAGCCATAATCTCGCTGATCGCCCGCCGCCGCCCACGTCGAAACCGGTTTGGTCATGTCAAGCGTCAGCGTCGGCCCCGATTGCAGGCTGAACGTGCCGCCGTTTGTGACATTGTTCAGTGGACCGTTCTGCGACCACCAAAAATCGCGGCCCAACCAGTAGTGATCGGCGCAGGAATAGTCGCTGGTTACGAAATGATTGTGCGAGGAGTTATCGCGCACCGTCTGAGACACGTCCAACGTCAGCACGGCTGAGTAGATCTTGCGATTGGCGAGCTTGTTGAGGTTAAAGTCCATCCCCGCGCGCGATGTCAGCATGACATCTCCGTATGGGTAACCAGCCCAGAACTGGCTCATATCGATCTTCTCGGTGAAGTACGCCGATTGAAGCCCAACATATGCAGTGCCGTTCACTGAAGCCGAGCCGTTCGCATTGAAGACCTGCTGTGGGACGAGTGTTTCGAATCCGGTAGACTTGAGATCGCCCATAAGCGTGTCAAGCGACAGCGTGCCGCTGTTGTTGTTCGGATCAGCGATGCGCGGCTTGTTATACGCGATGTACGATCGCACGTGCGCGGGCGTGAAGGTTACCGTCGTCGCCGTCGCACCAGACTGGACGCAATAGGCGTGGCTTAGCGCAGATTCGTGATTGCCCAGGTACGCGGAGACAGCATAACAACGGTGATCGTAACCGCCGCTCGGTTTGGAGATGGCGGCAAAGCGCGGCTCAGGTCCGTTCGACAACGTTATGTTAAGATGGCGCCCGCCATCAGTGCGGTAGACCTTGTAACCGGTGAGCTTAGCGGCCGAATCTTTCCAGATCAGTTGCAGCGTACTGGCTTTGACGGCCGAATCGCACAGGGTTGCCAACAAGCTCAACGCGTTCGCGCAATCCTGTTTGCTTTGCACCGGCCTGACGTCAGTCGGCGCTGCGATGTGGATCGGCTTCGGCGTAGGTGTTGGCTTCGGCGTCGGTCGCGGCGCGGGCGTCACCACGTGTGTGACACCGCCGTTTGGCTTGCCGGCGAAGAATAGCGCGCTCGATGGGCGCTGGCAGAAGGCTACGAGAAAAGTGGCGGCTGCAAAGACCGCAACGACATAACGAAACTGCGACATGACGATCCTCCGTCAGCACTGAAACGAGAGGGCGTGTGCAGATGTTGCGGCGCCGCTTCTTGCCGGTGGAGCAGCCGACCTGGCTGCCTTCTTGTCGACTCCCGCTAGGGCACGAAATGGACGTCGGTCGGCGCTTGCGGCGGGGTTTTGAACGAGACGAGCTCGAGTGGACCGGACGTGACCGCGAACCCGGCATGGTTGGTGTGCTCAGGTATGACGATCATCATGCCGGGCTTGAGCGAAATTTGTTGGTCGCCGAGCCACTCAGTGCCCGTGCCTTGCAGGACGATCTGCACTTCGTTCGCGTTCGCGTGGTAGTGCTTGGGCGCCGTGCCCGTCTGGAATGCGGCGGTCATTCCGTCGGTGACCACGAGCGTCTTCGATCGTAGGTTCGGCGTCGCGGTGCCAGGCGTCGGCATGGAGTCTGGCGTGATGGCGGTAAGATCGATCGCGGCGGGTTGCAACGCAGGCGCATCCGCTCGTGCGACCAGCGTTGTCCGTGCGACCGCGAAACCGAGCGCGAAGGCGAGCACGGTTATGATGGCGCTGCGAAGATAATGCTTCATCGCTTATCCTCCAAAACGGTGAGGGTGGCGCCACCGCTTCGTCGCTGTTGAAGCACTACCTGGGATGGCGACTTGCGTCGTTTTCGCACAGCCCGCGCCTGCCAAATCGGCGCCAAGGGCTGAGGTTTTTGCGGAACCGCCTGCGAAGCAGTCGGCCGCCCACGCGCAGGAGGGTTCATCAGAATGAGCAGTGTTCGGGTCTTAGTCGGAACGCACAAAGGCGCGTTCATCCTCACATCGGACGGAAAGCGTCAGCGCTGGGACGTCGCTGGACCGTTCTTCGGTGGCTGGGAGGTCTATCACGTCAAGGGATCGCCGGCGGACCCGAATCGCCTCTACGCGTCGCAGAACTTGGGCTGGTTCGGACAAGTCATTCAACGTTCAGATGATGGCGGCAAGAATTGGACGACGGTCGACAACAAGTTCGCCTACGACGGTCCAACCGGTAACCACCTGTGGTACGATGGCACGCCGCGCCCGTGGGAATTCAAGCGCGTGTGGCATCTCGAGCCTTCGCAAACTGACCCCGACACTGTGCACGCCGGCGTAGAAGATGCAGCGCTCTTCCGCACGACCGACGGCGGCAAATCGTGGCAAGAGATCAAAAGTTTGCGCACCCATCCCAGCGGCGACAAGTGGCAGCCGGGAGCAGGCGGGATGTGCCTGCACACGATCATCCAGGATCCGGCCAACCCTAAGCGCATGTACATCGCGATCTCAGCTGCCGGCGCGTTCCGGACAGATGACACCGGCGCCACCTGGAAACCGATCAATCGCGGGTTGCGGTCGCAGCAGATCCCCGATGAGGACGCCGAAGTGGGCCATTGCGTCCATCGTCTCGCGATGCATCCATCGCGACCGAACACGTTGTTCATGCAAAAACATTGGGACGTCATGCGTACCGATGACGCCGGCGAGAACTGGCGCGAAGTAAGTGGTAATCTTCCCACCGACTTCGGCTTCCCGATCGAAGTGCACCCCCACGAGCCCGAGACGATCTACGTCGTTCCGATCAAGAGCGATTCGGAGCACGTTCCGCCCGATGCGAAGCTGCGCGTCTACCGCAGCCGAACCGGCGGCAACGAGTGGGAAGCACTGACCAAGGGTCTGCCGCAGAGCGATTGTTACGTCAATATCCTGCGCGACGCGATGTCATCCGACTCGCTCGACCCGTGCGGCATCTATTTCGGAACGACCGGCGGCCAAGTCTATGCGTCGGCAGACGAAGGCAATACCTGGAGTCCGATCGTGCGGGATCTGCCTGCGGTGCTCTCCGTCGAGGTGCAGACGTTGTCATGATCCGCGTCGTCCTGCCGGCTCATCTGCGCGTCCTCGCAAAGGTCGACGGCGAGGTTGCGCTCGAGGTCAAAGGCGAGCCGACGCAGCGGACGGTGCTCGACGCGCTCGAGGCGCGCTATCCGACGCTGCGCGGCACGATCCGCGATCACGTGACCCTCGTGCGCCGGCCATTCGTGCGCTTTTACGCGTGCGAAGAAGACTTGTCCAACGACCCGCTCGACCAGCCGCTGCCTAAGCCGGTGGCTGAGGGCAGCGAACCTTTCTTGGTCGTCGGAGCGATGTCGGGCGGCTGACGCTACATCTTCATCTTGAGTGGTTGACCGCAATACGCTCCGCACGGCACGATGATGAAGCCGAGCGGGCCTTGATACCCGATCGACGGTAGGCCCATCGCGAAGTCTCCGGCCGAACCGATGTCTCGATTCGTCAGGTACGGCGCATAGAACATGATATGCGGCGGGAACACAATCGTCTTGCCAGTCGACGCGATGTAATCCACGTTGTGATCTGAGAGCATGTACGCGACGCCCGGGCGGTCGACAACGTGGAACGTGCCGTCGCGAAAGCCGGCCATGACCCGCTGTTTGATCGTTGCCACCGACGCGCCGTCTAGCAGCCACCCGCCAACCCGCACATCGACCGGGAGTATGTATTTCGAACCGACCGCGTCGTAGCACGTCGGTTTTTCATTGTGCGGGCCGTCGCGATTGACGATGCACGTAAATCCGTTCATGCTGTCGCGCGCTTTCACGTAACCGGTCGAAGTGAAGACGTACACGCCGGCATGATCCCGCAGCGCCGCGGGCGCAGCGGCAAGCGCGAGGCTGAACTCTTGGGCGCGCGGGTATATACGAACCAGCGAATTTGAGGGCTGCGACGCCTGCGCCGCGCACATAACACCAGCGGCGACGAGCGTGCAAAGGGGAGCCAGAAAGCGTTTCATGACTACTGATTCAAGGAACCTGAATACGGGTGCTGCGCGCCCGGATGCCAACGTCGTGCCAGCCGGAGGCCGCGCGGGCGCAGCGGTCATCGTCGCGCACATCGCGCGCATTCTGCTCGGGCTGATCTTCTTTATCTTCGGCCTGAACGCGTTCGTTCTGTTCATCCCTCCACCGCCCGTCGTGCCGCCGTTCGTACAGCAATTCACGAGCGTCGAGTATGCCTCGCACTTCGTCTATCTGCCGGCGAGCGTTCAGGTGATTTGCGGACTCATGCTGCTTGCGAATCAGTGGGTGCCGCTTGCGATCGTGACCCTGGCGGCGGTGCTCGCCAACATCCTGTGGTTCCACATCACGATGTTTCCGGCCGGCATCCCACCGGCGATCCTCGCGCTTCTGTTGTGGTTCATCGTGGCTTGGTCGATCCGCGCCAGCTTTACGCCCTTGCTCGTTCGCAAGCCGACCTACCGCTAGACGGGCAGTTACCGAGGGGCGAGGCGTCGAAGCGGGTTTTCTTCGACGAATCGGTACTGGCATGGCTCATCAACTCTCATTCACCCTACCCCTCGAATTCGAGACGCTCGTCGACGACGAGCTCGGCACGATCGTCTATAAACGCGGCCTGTTCAGTCCCGAGCAAACGGCTGCATGGTTCGAAGCGTTGCGCAACGGCATCGAATGGCGTAGCGAGCGCCGGCCGATGTACGACCGCGTCGTCGATGTGCCGCGCCTTGTCGCCTCATACGGACTGCAAGAGGATGATGTGCCGGAATCGATCCGCGCCATGCGCCCGGCGGTCGAGCAATTCTGCCGCGTCACGTTTCTCTCGGCAGGCCTGAACTTCTATCGCGACGGCGATGACAGCGTCGCGCCGCATGGCGACCATGTCGAGCGCGCGGTCGATCAGTCACCGGTCGCGCTGGTCAGCCTTGGCGCCACCAGACGCATGACCATCCGCAGCGTGTTCAAGCCGCGCCGCATCCTCGATCGCGATCTCGAACCCGGCAGCCTGCTCGTCATGAGCTACGCCAGCCACCTCAATTATCTGCATGGCATCCCCAAGACGAAAACGCCGGTGGGCGAACGCATCAGCGTCGCCTTCCGCCGCGTGCCCAGGGACACTCTGCGCATGAAGTGAAGCGCGTCCATCCGGATCGCTTTCGCCTCCGGAGGAGCGTTCATTTGGGCCGTTTGGAACTCACCTGGCGTGGCATTGTTCTCGGTGCTCTCATCACGCTCGTGTTCACGGCCGCCAATGTCTATCTCGGGTTAAAGGTCGGCCTGACGTTCGCGACGTCGATACCAGCGGCGGTCATTTCGATGGCAGTCCTTCGCGCCTTTCGCAACGCGACGATCTACGAGAACAACATCGTGCAGACCGTCGCGTCGGCGGCCGGTACGCTGTCGGCGATCATCTTCGTGCTGCCGGGATTGGTGATGATCGGCTGGTGGACGGGATTCCCATATTGGGAGTCGTTCGCGATCTGCGCGATCGGCGGCATCTTGGGCGTGATGTACAGCGTGCCGTTGCGCCGCGCGCTCGTCGTGCAGTCCGACTTGCCGTTCCCAGAAGGCGTCGCTGCAGCCGAGGTGCTCAAGGTCGGCGTCGGGGCGCGCGGCGAGACGCCACAGGCGATCCAGGAGAACAGGCTAGGACTTGTAGCGCTGACCGTCGGCGCGATCACATCGGCAGTCTACGCTGCGATCGTCGCTACACAAGTATTCACGGACGAAGTCTCCGGATATTTCCGGATCGGCAACAGCTCCACCGGATTTGGCGTCGGCATGTCGCTTGCGCTTGTCGGCGCCGGCTACCTCATCGGCATTTCGGTTGGCCTCGCGATTCTCACCGGATTAGTGCTCGCGTGGGGCGTGCTCACGCCGCTGTTGACCGCGCTCTACCATCCGGCGGGGTCGCCCGCTGACGTGGCTCTGGATATCTGGCGCCACAAAGTGCGCTTCATCGGCGCAGGCACGATCGGCATCGCGGCGATCTGGACGCTCATTCGTTTGATCCGGCCAGTATACAGCGGCATCACGTCGTCGCTCGCGACGTCGCGCACCCTGGCTGCTTCGCAAGGTGATGAAGAGCAAGTGCCGCGCACCGAGCGCGACCTGCCCATCAAGACCGTTGTGCTAGTCAGCGTGGCATGCTTCGCACCGATGACGATCCTGTTCGCGATCTTCTTGCACTCGACCGACCTCGCGCCTCTGACGCTGCCTCTTATCATAGCGGGTGTGGCCTACGTCGTCCTCGTCGGTTTTCTCATCGCGGCCGCAAGCGGCTACATGGCCGGACTGATCGGCGCGTCCAACAGCCCCGTTTCGGGTCTTGGAATTTTGAGCATCATCGGTGCCGCACTCTTGCTGCTGCTCGTCGTCAAATCGTTTGGCGCGACCGGAGCGCCCGCGCTCGTCGCCTATGCGCTCTTCATCACCGCGGTGCTGCTCAACGTCGCGACGATCTCCAACGACAACTTGCAAGACTTGAAGACGGGTCAGCTTGTGGACGCCACGCCGTGGCGCCAGCAGGTGTCGCTGATCGCCGGCGTGGTTTTCGGCTCGATCGTCATTCCGCCGATCCTCGACTTGCTCAACAAAGCGTATGGGTTCACGGGTGGCCCGCACGCGTTGCCTGCGCCACAAGCGACGTTGATTTCTGCGCTCGCCAAAGGCGTGATCAGCGGCCAGATCGATTGGGGCTTGATCGGCATCGGCGCGCTCATCGGGATCGGCGTCATCGCGATCGATGAAGCGTTGCGCGCCACGACACGTTTTCAGTTGCCGCCGCTGGCGGTAGGATTGGGCATCTACCTGCCCGCTGCGACGACAGCAGCAACCGTCATAGGCGCTGTTGTCGGTTGGTTGTACAAGCGCCGGGTGGGCGGCGAACCGTATGCCGATGCAGCTAGGCGGCTGGCTGTGCTAGTCGCCTCCGGCCTAATCGTCGGCGAAGGCTTGTTCAACGTACTGCTCGCCGGCATCGTTGTCGCCACGGGCAATGCCTCGCCGCTCGCAATCGTCGGCGACTCGTTCCACCAATACGCCGTGCCGCTTGCCGCGATCTCTCTCCTCGCGATAATCTGGCTGCTTTTCAACTGGAGCGCACGGCTCGCGCAACGAGTGACAAACACGACATAACCTGACACATGGTGTCTTGTTTGCCGGGGTACACTACCTGCGTTCAAACCAAGCGACTACGAAGAAAGGACCGGACATGAGCGCAGATACGCAAACCAAGACGAAGCCCTCAACGATCATAGGGCTCGACATCATGGCTTTTCAGACACAGAATCCGCAGCGCTTGATCGCATTTTATCGCGACGTGCTCGGCCTGCAGCCGACCGAAGTGGACGAGGAAGGACGCGGCGCAGAGTTCACATTAGCGGACGGTTCGACGTTCGGCGTGTGGAAGCCCGATGATGGCGATTCCAGTCCGGCCGTGATGTTCGCGGTCCCCGACATCAAGGCTGCTGTGGCGGAGTTCCGCGCGCGCGGTGCTGAGCTCAGCGACCACCTCGAGACCGGGGTGTGCTATATGTCGTTCGGCGAGGACCCTGACGGCAACGCGTTCGTCATCCACCAGCGCAAGAACAGGGACTGATCACACTCGCTCAAAGCACCGACCCGACAAACGCGACGGTCGCCATCAAAACGATGAGCGGCCGTCCGTTTCGTGCGAGTTGAGGTCGAAGTTACTTCGGTGCGGGGCTCGATTCAGACCCTTGCTCCACGTGGTGCTGCTTCCACTGGGCCTTTTCTTGCTCGAGTTTCGTGCGTTGCTCGGGCGTCAGCACGTTAAGGATCTGCTGGTGGAGCTGCTGCTTCGCCGCCGGATCGGGCTGGCTGCCTTCCGGATGCGCTTGCTTGTAGTTGTTGATGAGCGTCTTGATCTGCTCTTGCTGTTGCGGCGTGAGGTTGAGCGACTTGAGCATCGCGCCCATGCCGTGATGTCGGTAAGAACCAGGTGTGGCGCCCGGCTGCGAATTCGTTGTCGATGGATTCGAGTTTGAACCTGACGCGGAGTCGGCGAGCACGAGCGCCGGCGCGGCGAGCGACAACGCGCAAAGCGCAGCCACAAGGAACGGTTTGACGGGCTTCACGTGTGAAGGAGTCTCCTTTGGAAAACTTTAGAGAGTGCGCACCACGCTCAATCTTAGAGGCGCACGGTAAGACCACCCTGAGATGATAGTGAGAAAGCGATGATAGCGAGCTGAACGTTGCGCGCTAGCGAGCTTTGATGCTTGGCGGCCTAGGGAGAAGCCGCGACGCGGAAGCCGATATGATTCGCTGAGCTGGATGACTCGGTCTGACCGCGGCCGCCGACTTCATAGCGCGAGCAGAACTGATCGGTGCACAAGAACGAACCGCCGCGCACAGAGTGCTTCGCGACGCCCGGTTCCTGCGGATCGTAACTATCCGGTGGACCGGTTGGGTCAACCGCAACCTTGCCCGCCGCTGCGACCTGCTCGTAATAATCCGAGCGATACCAATCGCTGTTCCATTCCCACACGTTGCCCGACACGTCGTACAGACCATAGCCGTTGGGCGGGTAGGTTCCGACCGGCGTCGTCGTCGGGTCGTTGTTCTTAGCCGTGCTCTTGTTGGGGAAGTGCCCATGATACGTGTTGGCCATCGGCTTGCCGTGCGGCTCGAACTCTGATCCCCACGCGAACTGCTTGCAATCCAAACCGCCGCGCTCGGCGAACTCGAACTCCGCTTCGGTCGGCAAGCGCATGCCGGCCCACTTCGCATAGGCCTGCGCATCTTCGTAAGCGATCTGCACAACCGGATAGTCGCCTTTGCCGGCGATCGAGGTGTTTGGTCCCTCGGGATGCCGCCAATCAGCGCCGGGCTGGAAGCGCCACCACTGCGAGTCATCGTTGAGTTCGACCGGATGCTTCGGCGGCGTGAATACGAGCGAGCCGGGGACAAGTTTGTCAGGCGGCGCGCCGGGAAAATCTTTGGGCGACGGTTTGCGTTCTGCGACGGTGATGTAGTGCGTCGCGTTGACGAACCGCGCAAATTGGTCGTTGGTGATCGGCGTCTTCGAAATCCAATAGCCGCTTAGCCGCACGCGATGCCACGGCCGCGCGTCGGAGAACTTCGGATCGTTCGAGCCCATCGAAAACTCGCCGCCGGGGACCCAGACCATACCGGCGTGCGAAGCTGCGGCAGGCGCCGGATCGTGCGAGTACACCCCAGGCAAGCAGCGCGACCCATCCGGCGCGGCTTCCGAGAACATGCCTTGCTGTGTATTGGCGGCCGCTTGGGGTTTCCCACAGGAAACCAACGCGGCGGCAACAATCGTGGTGGCCAAAGCGGAGACGAGAAAAGAAGTGCGAGTTCTCAACGACTGGACGCGGGATGGCATGCGGACATAGTTCCTTCTTTCTCGGTTTGTGTGGATGTTCCCATGCATTTCATGATACTTCTTCACTGAAGTAACTGCTCCGATTGCCAGGTTTATTCTGCCAGCGCACAAAAACGAACGCCCACAACTCGACTTTGATGGAGGTTCCGGCTTCAATGAAGCGTGGCATTCTTTTTGCGTTGACAGTCCTCGCACTGGCCGGCATCGCTTTCGCGGCCGAGACATACAACGGTCTCGTGAAAACCGACATGGCCTCCTTGATTGCGACCCGGGATGTGAGCCAGAGCACGGTGATCCCTGCGCCGGAGCCGACGTACGGGGGCGTGATCGCCAAGAACGCCTCTCAATCGACCGGTTGGTGGGCTCCGCAGATCGCTCCGCCTAAAGGCGCGCCGAACGTCTTGCTGGTCATCATCGATGACGAAGGCTTCGGAGCGCCGAGCACGTTCGGCGGCGTCATCCCGATGCCGGCGTCGGATGCGCTCGCCAAGCAAGGATTGCGGTACACGAATTTCCACACGACGTCGCTGTGCTCGCCGACCCGCGCAGCGCTGATCACCGGCCGCAATCACGGTGACGTCGGTTTCGAGCAGGTCGCTGAAGTGGCGACCGGCTTTCCCGGCTACAACGGAACGATCGGCAAAGACAGCGCGACGATCGCGCGCATTCTGCAGGCAAATGGCTACGCGACGGCCTGGTTCGGCAAAGACCATAACGTGCCGCTTTGGCAAGCGACCGACGCTGGACCCAAAGACCAATGGCCGAGCGGCATGGGCTTCGATTACTTCTACGGCTTCCTTGGCGGAGACATGGATCAATGGCACCCAACGCTCTTTGAGAATACGAATCAGATATTCCCTGACTACGGCCATCCGGGCTACAACCTCAACATCGACATGGCCGACAAAGCGATCGCTTGGCTGAACCGCATCAACGATCTCAAGCCGAATCAACCGGTCTTCATGTACTACTGCCCGGGTGCGACGCACGCGCCGCACCAACCCACGCCCGAGTGGATTGCCAAGTTCAAAGGCAAGTTCGACATGGGCTGGGACGCGCTGCGCGAGGACATCTACAAACGACAGCTGGCGATGGGCATCATTCCAAAGAACGCAAAGCTGACGCCCTGGCCGAACCCCAAGGACAAGGATTACAACGGCGCCGGCTTTTCCGACATCAGCTTGCCGCACTGGGATTCGCTCACTCCATACCAAAAGGCGGCGTATGCGCACGAGATGGAAGTCTACGCGGCGTATCTTGCCGAGACTGATTACGAGATCGGACGAGTGGTACAAGCGTTCAAAGATACAGGGCGCTACAACAATACGATGATCATCTTCATCCACGGCGACAACGGTGCGAGCGCCGAAGGCACTTTGTACGGCACGTACAGCGAGGTCACGGACTTCAACGGCGTCGTCTTGCCGATCGAGAAGTTCTGGCCGAAGTTCGGCAAGCTATGGGGTAGCGCGTACACCGACCCGCATTACGCCGTGCAATGGGCCTGGACCATGAACACGCCGTTCAAGTGGACCAAGCAGGTCGCGTCGTATTTCGGCGGCACGCGAAATGGAATGGTCGTCGAATGGCCCGGGCACATCAACGATCCGGGCGGCATGCGCCAGCAATTTCATCACGTGATCGACGTCGTCCCGACGATCTTGGATGCCGTCGGCATCGTGCAGCCGACGATGGTTGACGGTGTGCAGCAAAAGCCGATCGAGGGCGTGAGCTTCAAGTACACTTTCTATAAGGCGAACGCCAACGCGCCCTCAAACCATCACGTGCAATACTTCGAGATTTTCGGTTCGCCCGGGATCTATAGCGACGGCTGGGTCGCGGCGACCGAGCCGCATGCGATTCCGTGGACGCCGCTGTCGAACAAACCCACGGCGGATATCTGGGGGACCGCCAAGTGGCACCTCTACCACGTCGCGCCGGATGACGACTGGACCGAATACACGGACGTCCAGAGCAAATATCCCGACAAGCTCAAAGAGCTGCAAGCGCTTTTTGTCAGCGAAGGAGAGAAGAACAACGCGTTCCCGCTCAACAACACGCCAAGCTTCTTCGACGCGCGCCCGAGCTTAGCCGGAGATCGCACCACGATCGTCTACCATCCGGGGATTGTGGCGCTCAACCAGGCGGACACGCCGTTCTTGCTTGCACGCGACTTCAGCATCGAAGGCGCGATCACGGTTCCGGCTGGCGGCGCGAACGGCGTCATCGTCGCGGACGGCGGCCGGTTCGGCGGCTACGCGCTCTGGCTGGATCATGGTAAGCCCGCCTTCTCGTACAACTTCCTCGAGCTTGAGACGTTCCGCTGGAAAGGCACAAGCGTGTTGTCTCCGGGAGCGCACAAGATCGTCTTCAGCTTCAAATATGCCGGTCCCGGTTTCGGCAAGGGCGGCGTCGGTACGTTAACGGTCGACGGTGCGACCGTCGACACTAAACAGATCCCGCATACCATTCCGCAAACGATGCCGTGGTTCGAGGGGCTCGATGTCGGCATGGACAACTCGACGCCGGTCGACGAGAATTATAAGGTGCCGAACGCGTTTACCGGAACGATCTCCCAGGTCACATTCCGCATGGGTCCGTTGCAGATCGCAAAAGCTCAGATGCCGGAGTGGTACAAGCGCATGTATGCGGCATATCTGGGTATCCAGTAGCGGGCTATCCCACTCCGAAACACACCAAAGCCGGGGACTGCTCAAGAAGCGGTCCCCTCTTCTTAATACGTACTCGCCAAATACGCGAGGTAGAGCACGGTGAACAAGCTGTCGGCTGCGGCTGCGGCGATCATCAACGGCGTCGGCCGCAATCTTCGCGACAGGACGAAAAAGACAAGTGTGAGCTTTTCGACGCAGGCCGCGATAAGCACCGGGCGGCGAATCTCAGGGTGAAAAGCGCTCACGACGATGAGGCCGCCGAAGAGGAAGACGAGCACGCCCGTATATCGCGCGAGAAAGATCGTCAGCGCGTCGGTCGCTTCCACGCCGAAGATCGCGCGCGACACCGCGCGCGGGGCGAAGGTCAACGCGATGATTCCCATCGTGCAAACTCCGGAAACGACAAGGATGGGAACGATGTAGGTCGCGATCATCACAAGGCTCCGCTCGAAGAACCAGTGGCCGGGCTTGGCGTCGTACGCCGCTCCATTTTCAGCGTCCTTTCATACTCGCGGGAACACACGCGTCGCAGGGTGTTGTTCCCTGCGTATCTGGAGGTGCAGGATGAAACGCACGACGCGTTCCGTCGGATGGGCGACGTTCGCTCTATGGACGGTCGCGGTACTCTCATTGACAGCGTGCTCCGGTGGCGGCGGAATGGGCCCCCCGATGCCCGGCATGCCCAACGGGTCGACCAGCGTCAACGGATCGACCAGCATGATCGACACCGACAACAGCTCAGAAGAAGCCGATCAGGATGCCGGCAACTCCGTCCTCAAGCATCTCAACACGACGACGACTATCGGTTCGACCATCGATCCGATCTTTGGCGAACTCAATCCGTACGGCTTGGATATCGCCAAGACGACCTCCGGCGGTATCGCGGCCGGCGATCTGGTGGTCTGTAACTTCAACGACTCGGCCAACGTGCAGGGTACCGGACGGACGATCATCGCTTTGCACCCGACGGCCGGATCAACTCCCACGCACATCGCTGCGGACGCCTCGCTGCTTGGCTGTAACGCGCTCGCGATGTCGCCGACCGGTTTCATCTGGGCCGCGGCATTCGCCGCCAATGACAACCCGATCGTGTCAGGAAGCGGAGCCATACTGACGACGCTGCCGGGCGGTCCTTGGCATCACCCGTTCGGCCAGACATTCGCGCCGACGGCGGGCAAGTTCGGCATCGCGGCTTTCTACGAGAGCAACGCCGAGGACGGCAGCATTGTGCGCATCGACATCCACCCAGGCCCAACGTTCACGTTCGACGTCATCGCCGACGGTTTCGCGGTCAACGGCGGTGCGCCGGGCGGCATTCTTAGTCCCTCGGGGCTGCAGTATGACGCCCAACACGACCGCCTCTACATCGTCGACGGTGCGAACAATACGCTCGTATCGTTCAAACACGTCTCTACGATTCCGGCCGGCGGAATTCACGTCAGCGGCTTGACTTTCAGCGGCCCGTTTGCGAAACGCGCGCGCGTAGACTTCTCCGGTGCGCCTCTCAATGGGCCAATCAGTTCGGCGCTGCTTCCCGACGGCCACTTAGTGCTCGGTAATACGCTTGATCCAACCGGCCAAAACCTGATGGTTGAAATCGCACCGCACTCAGGGAAGGTCCTTGACGTCAAGAACGTCGACACCGGCGCAGCGGGTGCGCTGTTCGGGATGGTGGCTTCCGGTACAAGCGATGCCAACACGACGGTGTGGTTCAACGACGACAACGCCAACGCCGTGGAGGCGCTTACCCACTAACCCTACGCTGAGGCAGGGAACGCACGGGGGTTCGAGCGGCACAAGCTCGACCGCCCGGCGGAATCCCTGCCTCGGGAGACTTTTGAACGCGCACCTCGAAGCATGGACGCATGCTCGTACGAGGATGCGGTCATGCCTGGTAAGGACAAAGTGACGCAGCTCGTCGTCACCGGTTCCTCTGCTGGCGGCATCGAGGCGCTCACGGAACTGCTCAGCTCGTTGCCCCGGGACTTTCCGGCGCCGATCGTCATCGCGCAACATCTCGATCCGAAGGCGAAGACTGCGCTTGGCGATATACTCGCCAAACACACGGATCTCCCGATCCACATCGTGATGTCGTCCGAGCCATTGCGTCAGGCGACCGTCTACGTGATTCCTAACAACCGCAACGTGAAGATCTCCGATCACGAAGTGATGGTGGAGGCAGGGTCGGACGGAGCTCAGCCTTCGATCAATCTGCTGTTCAGCAGTGCAGCCGAGTCCTTCGAAGAAGGCGTGATCGCGATCGTGCTGAGCGGCATGGGTTCGGATGGCGCGGTCGGCGCTCGCTCGGTGAAGCGCCACGGTGGCACCGTCATCGTCCAGGATCCCAAGACCGCGCTCTTCCCCTCGATGCCTCAATCGCTCCCGCCGACGTCCGTCGATATCGTCGCCCGCCTGGACTCGATGGGTCCCTTGCTGCGCGACTTGCTGGCGGGCACCTACACGCCGAACGAGCCGGCCGAGCGCGTCGCCTTACGCTCGCTGCTCGCGCAGATCCGCGACGAGGTCGGACTCGACTTCTCCAACTACAAGATGCCGACGATCGTGCGGCGCCTATCGCGTCTCATGGCCGCGACGCGCTGCCAATCGCTGACGGAATATATCGCGTACCTCAAGCAGCATCCTGAAGAATACCAGCGGCTGATCAGCAGTTTCCTCATCAAAGTGACCGAGTTCTTCCGCGATCCTGCGCTCTTCGCGACATTGCGTGAAAAAGTGTTGCCGCAACTCATCGATTACGCGGCCAAGAACTCGCACGAATTGCGTTTGTGGTCAGCCGGCTGCGCGACCGGCGAGGAAGCCTACTCGCTGGCCATCACGCTCGCGGAGCTGCTCGACAAACGCAAAGACGCACCCAATGTCCGCATCTTCGCCACCGACCTTGACGATCAAGCCATCGCGTTCGCGCGACAGGGGCTCTACGCCGCCGATGCCGTGCAATCCGTGCCTGAGCACCTGCTCGAAAGATACTTCGTGCACACCGATGGCTCGTACATCATCAACAAACACATCCGCGCGATGACGGTCTTCGGCCAGCACGATCTGGCACAGCGGGCGCCGTTCCCACGCATCGATCTCGCGCTGTGCCGCAACGTCTTGATCTATTTCACCAAAGAGCTGCAGCAGCGTGCGCTGCATCTATTCGCGTACTCGCTGCGGGGCGAGGGATACTTGGTACTCGGCAAGTCTGAAGCGACCACGCCGCTTGCCACTTATTTCGAGCCGGTCGACAACCGGCTGAAGATCTATCGCCGTCGCGGGGACCGTGTGACGCTACCGCTAGCGGATACGCAAGCGCCGTACGTGGCGCCAGGTCGCCGTTCGCCGCTCCATCCACAGACCTACACGCCGCCCGAAGCGCGAACGCACCGGCAAAACGCCAATGAGGTGCTCGGCGAGCTGCTGTTGCGTGCGTCAGTCGGCCTTGTGGTCGTCGATCGCCATTACGACATCCAGGTGATCAACGATGCCGCGCGCGATCTTCTCAACATCCGGACAGTCGGCGTCGGCGAAGACCTCGTGCACCTCGTCTCCGCGGTCCCGTCGGCTGAGCTGCGTGCGCTCATCGATGTCGCGTTTCGTCCGAACGGGGCAAAGCCGGCGCCAAGGGAGTTCCGGCTGACATCAGCGGGCGGCGGTGGACTATCGCGCTACGTGCGCATCGGGGCCTATTCGATCATCCTCGACGGGGATAAGGCCCGGAACGCCGTGCTGATACTGCATGACGAGACCGATTCGACGACGAGCCGCATCAAGGCGCAAGAAGAGATCGGGCAACTACAGGAACAGTTAGGCGGTCTCGGCCGGCAGTATCAAGAGCTGCAAAGCGAGCATCGCGAACTGCTGACGGCCAATCAGGAGCTCATGGAAGCCAACGTCCAGCTGCGCGATAACAACGAGCGGCTCTTGCTCAACGTCGAGGAGTCGCAATCGTCGGCCGAAGAGATCGAGACCCTCAACGAAGAGATGCAGGCGACCAACGAAGAGCTGGAGACGCTCAACGAAGAGCTGCAGGCGACGGTCGAGGAGCTCAACACCACCAACGACGAGTTGGAAGCGCGCTCGCGCGAACTTGAGGCGCTCCTGGGCATCAAGCAGGTCGAACACGACGAAGTCCAGAGCAGCCGCGAACAGTTCCTCCACATCCTCAACGAACTGCCGCTTCCACTCATCGTGCTCGACCAACGCGGCAAGCTCATGTTCCAGAACAAGGTGTATCAGCGTACCGGAGGCCCGCCGCCAAATGAGCTTGAGCTGCTCGACGGCAAGGGCGGTGTGATCCGCATGCGCGACGTCGTGGACGATTCAGGCGAAAACCGTACGGTTTGGTTTGCAACCTTGGGGAACAAGAAGACTAAGAAACGTTTTCGGGTGATGAGGCATGCGCTGCCCGCGGTCGCCGGAGATACCCCAGCGACACTGCTGACCTTCTTCGAAGCGTAGACGTTCTTGTCTAGGAGTGAACCCCATGCGGCTAGTCGCCATCGGCGGCTCGACCGGAGCTCTGGACGCGCTGCGCGCGCTCGTCGCGCCACTCACGCACGACCTCGACATGGCCTTTGTAGTCGTCGTGCATTCCTCGCCAAGCCATAAGACAAGACTTCCGCAACTGCTCTCCTCCGTGAGCTCTCTTCCGACGCAGATGGCGTACGACGGGCAGACCATCGAGTCAGGCCGCATGTACATCGCGCCGGCCAACATGCATCTCATGGTGTACGATGGCCGGTTGCGCGTGATCATGGGGCCGCGCGAGAATTCGCATCGGCCTTCGATCGACGTGCTGTTCCGAAGTGCAGCACATGTCGCGGGCCCAGACGCCGTTGGCGTCATCGTCTCGGGGTCGCTGGACGACGGAAGCGCCGGCCTGGCGATGATCAAGCGCCACGGAGGCATCGCCATCGTGCAAGATCCGGAGGATGCGCGCGCATCGGATATGCCGCGCAACGCGCTCTCATCCACTGCCGTCGACTACATCCTTCCGGCCGCGGAGATCGGACCCCAGCTCATCGAGCTCGATGCGATAAAATCCGACGACGCGCCCGGACGTTCGCGCTGGCATCTTATCCCGCCGGATGTGAACGGCATGCCTTCAGAAGAAGATTTCGGCCAGCCATCCGCTTTCGTCTGCCCCGAGTGCGGCGGAACCCTTTGGGAGCTCCACGGAGAGATCGCCAACCACTATCGGTGCCGCGTCGGTCATGCCTATTCTCCTGAAACCCTCGTCGAAGATAAGACGAAGGTGCTAGAGGCGTCGCTGTGGACCGCCGTGCGGTCTTTGCAAGAACAAGCAGACTTCATGAAGCGGGTCGCCGACACGGCTCGCCGCGGCCATACGCCCGCGCTGGTCCACAACTTCGAACAAAAACGCCGTCAAGCGCTCGAATCGCGCGACGCGGTCCGCGCTGTATTGCAACAGCTCCTAGACGGCAACGCCAAGGCGGATCAGGAACGAGAAGACGCCGAGGAGCCCGAGCTTGCCGAGGGGCTGGCCGACTGACAGGCGCAAAGCAGTAGACGGCGAACCCATCCACGAGAGCGACCCTCGATGGAAACAGCTGGTCGAACTTTCCACACATTTCCGCACATGCCGGTGCGCAACATACTGGTGTGGATCGACATATTGCGCCGGAATTGCGACATGGTGGCGGACGGGTTTTTCGGCCCGATTCCAGATGAAGCGCGAGAATCGTTCCGCGAGACATCGCACGCCCTGTCGAGGCTGCAAAAGTCGATCTACGCTTCGTTTGTCGTCCCCGTACGAACTGACAACGTCGCCGCGCAGAGCGACAACGGTACCCCGCGGCTCACCAGCCGTGAGACCGAGATCCTTCGACTTATCGCCGGGGGTTATCGAAACAGCGAGATCGCCAAGCGGCTTAACTTCGGGCTTGGCACCATCAAGTCGCACGTGCGCGACATCCTCGACAAACTCGGCGCCACAAGCCGCACCGAAGCGGCGTCGATCGCGATGCGCAAGGGCTTCATCTAAGCCGCGAATCTTCCGCGCGGCGTCCGACTGGACAATCCGTTAGGTCACAGGGGCGCGACCGGCGCCGAGAAACGAGAGCCTCCGCGTTTACCGCGTACGAGGCTCCGGTGAAACCGCACGTTCACTCCGATCAAACCGCCTGTCTTGCGAAGCTCCAGTGCTACGGCCGCGCCAGCATTGTTGATCTGCACGGCCAGTTCAACGAGACAAATGTGCGTCAACTGACCGGCGTGTTGCGAGCGGCGATTGGCCGAAAGCGCTTGGGAGCGGTGCTGCTATGCCTGCGACGCCTGGCTTCCATCGACAGCGGCTTTATGCACGTCCTGCTCAGTTTTGGCCGTGCGGCGACGCGGGCGGGCGTCGAGGTTGCCATCGTCGTCCCCGAGTCCGACGGGTGCCGTCGAGTCTTCGACCTGATGGAGCTGGCGCCGGCCGTGCACACGTTCTCGACGCACGATGAAGCTATCGCCTACATCCAATCCATATTCCCCATCCCACTCGCCGGCTAACAGCGGCAAACACTGGGTCATCCCGCGGCGACTGCCCCGGCACGCGGGGGTTGAAAGCTATGGAGCGAAAAGCTCCTAGCCGTGCGCCCCTCGCACTTCGCCTACGCCAGCCGCCTCGAATCCATCGCCAGAGCGCGCGACGATGTCACAGAATTCGCACGGGATTGCGGCTTTGTAGGCAGCGATCTGCACGATATCCGCGCCGCGGCTTCAGAGGCGTGCGCAAACGCGGTCGAACACGGCCACGTGATGCGCGCGATGTTCAGCGTTGACTGCTTCTACTCACGCGGCACGCTATCGATTCGGGTAACCGATACGGGTGGAGGCGCGCCCGGGAAATTGCTTGAGCCACCGATCCCGCGCAAACAGCACGGTGGTTTCGGTTTGACGATCATGCGCGCGCTGATGGATGACGTCACGCTTGACATCCAAGAGGGCGGCGGTTCGACGCTTACGATGAGCAAACGCGCGGCATCTGCCGCTGCGGATGAAGCGGCACCATAGATCCTGTACGACGATCGTCAGCAGCGCGCGTTACGCGACGTGAGGTTCCTTGTGCGTATCGTACGAGGAGTGCGACTCAGCGCCGGCATTCTCAGCTTCGGCTTGCGGTTTCGGGTTGAGCTCGCGGTCCAGTACGCCGTCAATCACGCACGCGTGACAAACGATCCAGCGTTGCACGCGGACGACAGATGTCTTATCCATGCCGCATAGAGAGCAGATCATATCTTTTGTACCCGCTTGTTGTTTCGGCGCCCTAGGCGGGAGTGATGCATCCGCCTAGACTGTCCGTTTGGCGATAGGCGCCACGGGTAAGAGCGGCCCCTTCCAACAGGCGAGTCGCTCCCGTTTGGAGCGGCTCGCTGTTATCCGGACAACTAGGCTGTAGTCGCTGGTTCTGAAAGTGTCCGTCCCGAGCGGCTCGCGACCCAATTGTAGATGAACGCCAAGATCGCGCCTGCTACTGCGGCGACCACAATCGTCGCAAGCCAGATCAATACGTAGGTGAACGGCGAAATCGAGAAATGCGCCATGTGGTGCATTCCGGGTCCCATCGCGCCATGGACGCCGCCTGGCATTTGCCATGAGCCCGGCCCGCCCGGACCACCTGGACCCGGACCGCTGGGAGGCCCGCCCGGCAGCGTGCTCGCGCCAGGGTTAGCACCACCGCGCCACATTCCCGGACCTCGCCACTGACCGCGTTCGAGGTACGTCGACGCCATGTGCGCCTTGAACAGCGCCAGCAACGGCCAGGCGAAAAGCCCGCGCAGGAACGCAAGCACCGCAAACGCGATCGCCATGCCAGCGGGACTGAGCATAAGGAAACGAGATGGTACGATGGCTTGGGTTGATTGCATTGAGAGAACTCCTCAGGCTTGATAGTACGGCCCGATTCTTTATGTTTCCAGGGATTTTTCGACCAAGCAAGCGTGCGGCAAGCGACGATTGTCCGAAGCATGGAACTTTCACACCGCTTTTTCATTTGATTATGATAGGATATCAACAAACATGGAGGCCGTAATGCGTCGCTCGCTGTTGTGGGGCTTGGCGGTGGCTTTGGGAGCCGGCACCCTTCTCTTTTCGACTGCGTCGAGCGCGCAGGAGTACACCACGCCGTCGACGTCGAGCGCGCAGGAGTATGCCGCTGTCGTGCGTTTGGCAGTCGCAAGCGGCTCAGTTTCGATACGGCAGGCCGGATCTAGCCAAACCGTGCCGGCTGCGGTCAACGCGCCACTCACCGCCGGCGACTACGTGCTCACCGGTGACGCATCGCGCGCCGAGCTCCAGATCGACGACGCCAATTTTATCCGCGCGAGCGAGGATGTCCAGTTGCGCTTGTCGCGAGTGGAGCAGACCGACCATGAGGTGCAGCTCGCTGCCGGCACGATCGAATTATCGGTGCTCAAGGTGACAGGTGGCTTGACCTCGGTGCAGACCCCGGCGATCACCATCATGCCGGCTGACGCGGGCATCTTCCGGATCACCGTC
>DASRXC010000048.1:0-7786 GCA_035654355.1 Binatus sp. (SeqCode) | reverse complement strand
ATCATCACGTTTCGCTCTCCGGCCGGAATCCCGAACATAACAAATCCATCGCGATCACTTTTCCGGCTCTTGATGGTATAGGCTTTCGTCGGCCGTGGCAGCAGTGGAGTGCGCCATGAATAAGCCTACCTTTGAGTGTGTAGATTCGATGCGGCCCAAGCGCGACCTACAGCACAGCGCCGATCGACGCCTCATTGTGAGGCGTTGCCAGCGGGACATAGAGCGCATAAGCAACACCGGCCTTTGTGCATTTGCGTCGATGGTGAGCACGGTCGGAAGTCCAGCATGCTAGCGGCGATGCTCACGCACGTGTGAGCGTCGCTCCGTTTTCGAAAAGCTGAACCGGAACAGCCGCTCGATCAGCGCGAACATGCGCGGATCGCGCAGGTACAGCTCTTGCCTCGTCAACGGCAGCCATGCGCAGCGTTCGTCGTTCACCTCGACGTACGCGCGCATGCTCTCCGCAAAGTATTCGTCGAGCTGCTCGCGGCGTATTCGTTGACAAAACCCGTGCTTGTCGCATAGTAATAGCGCAGCTCCTCGCTCTCGTAAGAGAAATACGAGCGCCGCTTGCGCGCGAGTAGCGCGTCCAGCGCGTGCGCGAATTCATGTGCCGCCGTCATGCGCAGTGATCGGGCGCGCAGCAAGATCCGTTTTTCGTCGACGATGAATAACCCAGAAGGCGGTGACGGCCAATCGTCGATGGCGGGCGCACAGCGCGCGACCGATGAGGACACTCCAGCAAACGTTTGGCCTTCGGGCACCGTCGAGATACGCACGCCTGCGCGCGCGGCAGATTCAAGTGCGACCTCGCCAAAGCATAAGAGCGCTTCAACTACGGCATCGGGCGGTTTCTCGTTCATCAAGTCGGCGACCAGCGATCGTGCGCGTTCGCGTTCAGCCCGACGAACCGCCGAGGGCACGCCGTTGAAGGGCTCCGACAGTACTACGTTGCCTTCGCACCGATACGCACCAAGCTGTGGGTTTTGCAGCCTACGCAACTGCGCGATCGCAAGATCGAGGCGTGCTGAATCGCGCGACTGCAGGCAGCGGCGTCGCTGTTTGAGCAGTCGAGCGCGAACGCGTTCGATCGCCTGCGCGGTGACGCTCTCGTCACACGCGACGAGCGCCGCAGTGTCAGGAGGATGCGAGAGGTGCGCGAGCACCACGCGACCGCCGGCCATTGCGGGAGTGTGTCGAACGGTTGTGGACGCGGTGTGTCCGCGACGTGACTAAAGACCCAATTTTGCGATCGCAGCTTTTGGGCAAGAACAACACGCATGGATGGCCAGGAGCCGGGTGGACAGCTCAAGCCGTTGCTGTTGCGCATGCGCATCGGTATCGCGCTGGAACGCTATCGCCGGCTGTGCAACGCAATCGCCGAGCATCCGCCGATCGGTGACGCGAGATGGACCGCGGGCGCAGAGTTCTTCGCACTCGTGACGTTCCTCGATGAGAACATCGACGTCGCTCGCGAGCTGGGATACCGGCGCACGACCGCGCCGTCTGACTCGGTTACTTGACGAGCGACTCTGCGGGAACGAATTCGATGCCGGCTGCGCGCATCGCTGGGATTTCCTGAGCGAGCGCCTCAGCGGTCTGCGGGAACGGATGACCGATCGCGATCGCCTGTCCGTGCGCAAGCGCGAGTTTTTCGGTCTCACGCAACTGCGCGACGATCGCCGCTTTGTCGACGTCGTTGTCTAAGAACACGTCGCGCGCCGCGGTTTCTACACCGGCCTGATGCGCCATTTGCTCGCCGACGCTGGTGTTGCTCGTCTCTGAATCGATGAAGAACAGACCTTTTGACTTGAAGACGGCCAACACGTCGTGCATCACGCGCGGATCGCTCGTCCCCTTGCTTCCCATGTGATTGTTCGCACCGGCCACCGGAGGCAACGACTCGATATCTTGCTCGACCTGCATCATGATCTGCTCGTCGGACATCGCCGTCGTGATCGCACCCGGACCAGGGTTGAATTGCGCCGACTCCGGCTGCATCGGAAGATGCAGGATGAACGGCTTGCCCGCGGCTTGTGCTTCCTGCGCGAGTTCGCGGCCGTGCGCAGAGAGCGGGAGAATCGCCAGCGTTAACGGCACCGGCAGCGGCAAGAACTGTTCGTCTTTCGGAAGATTGTTGCCGCAGTCATCGATGATGATGGCGACGCGCGGCCCATGCAAGGCGCCCAACGCCGGTTTCCCGTTGGCCGCCGGACGCATAGCGGTCAGCGGAGCAGGCGCAGCGTGTTGCGTCGCTCCCGAAGGAGGCTTCGTCTCAGCCGCACGCTGTTTCGTGCGATGGCTCTGCGGACCGCCTTCGAAATAGCCGGCGATCTGTCGCTTGAGCGCACCTGCGCCCCACCAGATTCCGGCGACGACGAGCGCACCGAGAATGACGGGGAGCCAGGGAAACGGGCGTGGGCGAGGACGACGCCTCGGTCTCCGGCGTCGAACTGGCATACCGTACGAACGTTCGCACCAGGCGCAAGCGCGACCTGGTCTTTCGCCGATGGCTCCTAGCTTTGCGGTCTCTTACGGTGTCGTTGTGGCCGGTGTCTGCGGTGCCATTGTGGGCTGCGTTGATGCTGGCACAGGCGTCGGCGGCGGTGTTTGCGGCGAGGGCGTATGGGCCCCGGGCGTCGTGTCTTTGGGGACCAGCACGCTTGGAATGCTCAAACCGTTAAGCGCGTGCACTGTGATGTCCAACCTGCGCGCTGCCAGCTCTTTTCCGTTTGGGTCGTAGATGCGCACTTCGATATATTTGGTCCCTGACAACGCGACCGCTGCGCCGTTGATCGGAAATGTGTAGTCGCGATCCAGCGTCGTTGTACGGCCGCTAGTGTCGATCTTTTCGTTCTTGCTCAACAGCAGTGAGTTCGTGGCGTTGTAGACCGCGAATTGCACGTTGTCGAAGGGCACCGTCCCGATACCGTGTGTGACGACGTGCGCGTGGATGGTTGCTTGGGTGTCGAACAAGCCGACGATGATGGGATTCGGCGTGAGATCGAGCGTGACTGACTGCAATGGATTGCAGCCGCAGAGGCCGCTGACAACGACGGCCAAAAGCACAAAATGGCTGCTGACTCGTATGGACCTCATACGACTAATAACGTATCATTGTGACCAAAGGTCGCGGGCAACGGACCCGGGCACAAAAAAACAGCGGCCGCTGGTTTTACCGCGGCCGCTCCTCTGTGGGTTCGCGTGCTCAGTGGGACCAAGTCGTGAACGTACGACTGCTCGGTGTGCCACTCAATGGTGCGAGCGCGTCGCTCGCGGGTTGGAAGCCTGAATTCGGTGCGCAGTCACTCGGTGCCGGTCCATTGCCTACAATGAGCCCGAAGTTGAAAGGTCCCGCCGGAACTCCGCTAAGTGCGCTAATCGGAACTGTCCAGGTCATCGTATTTCCACTTGCAATGACCGTCGCTTCGCCAGTAGCAGTGCTAGCGGGTTGTGCTGTGATCTGATAGTTACCGTCCGCAAGGCGGTTTCCAGTGGCTCCGTTCCCGTCGACGATGAAATCTGCTCCATTATACGTGCCGCCGCCCCCTGTGGAACACAGATTGTAATTCGTACCTGTTGCCGTATTGTTGTCGGTATCGAACGCCAGGATAAACGCAAGCTGAGTCGCATCCGGAAGCGCACCCGCCGCGGGTAGCAGGACGGGCTGCACGAATGTGGCTTTTACTGTAATGGTCGTATAATGGCCGCCGGGTGGTCCTGTGCGCGATATTGTGAATCCGGTTATGTCATAGATCGTTCCACTGCCGCCCGTATTCGTGTCGCCCGTAGGATCAATTACGGTCGAGGTAACAGGCGTCGGCGGCGCCGGTGTGGATGTCGATGAGCTGCTACAACCGGCGATCGCGAGGATCGCGACCATCCCCATCGGCGCGATAAGGGAGAACTTCATAGCGAATCGTCTTCCTTTCAAAACGGCGTCGTAAACCGGGCCGGCCCTTGGCGATGAGCGGCCCCTATCCTACATCATCGGCTCGTTCGCGGCTGAACAACCATAAGAAATTTAACATTATGAGGTTGGCGACGATGCTCGAACCCCCGTACGAGAAGAACGGAAGGGTGATGCCCGTCAATGGCAGCAAGCCGACGACGCCTCCCACAATGACGAAGACCTGAATGCCGAGGGTCGCGGCAAAGCCAGTCGCGAGCAGCATCGTGAAACGGTCCGCGGCGTTGAACGCGATGCCAAATCCGCGCACGATCAGCACCGCGTAGAGCGCGATCAACGCCAACCCCCCGATCAGTCCGAATTCTTCTGCCCACGCCGCAAACGTGTAATCGGTCGCGGCGTCCGGGATGAAGCCCGGGTGACCCAGGTGGTATCCAGTACCGAATAGGCCGCCTGCAGCGAGCGAGAAGTAAGCCTGCTCGGCTTGATAGCCTCGACCAAGCGGGTCGTTCCATGGATCCAACCAGACGCCGATGCGCGTCTGCACATATGGGAAGCTATGGACGGCGACCCACGCGCCGACGATCGAGACGGCAAGAAACACGAGCACAATATCGAGACGGCGCGACGCGACGTAGATCATCACTAAGAAGATCCCGAGAAATAAGCTGGCCATGCCGACATCGTGTTGCAGCACGAGCGTCAGAATCGACACACCCCACCCGAGGATGAGCGGCACGATGAGCTTCGCATAGGTCGCGAGCTCGCGCCAGCGCACGGCCGCGATCGCCTGTCCTTTGTCGGCGAGGTACGCCGCCATGAAGAACACCATGAACAACTTGATCGCTTCAACCGGCTGCGCGTTGAACGGCCCGATGCGGAACCACAATCGCGCACCGTTGACTTCTTGGCCGAAATAGTGCAGTGCGATGAACAATGCGAGCGAGATAAGCACCCACGGATATGTCACGTGCGCAAGGCGGCGATATTGCACGAACAAGCGCTGACCTAGCACGACGATCACCAGGCCGGCGATCAGCGATCCCGTCTGATGGCGTCCGAGATACGGATCGAGCCTGCTGATCTCGAGGATCCCCAAGCTGCAGATCGCCGCTACGATAGGAATGAGCGCGCGATCGTGTGCTAGGCCGTCGGGCGGAAACGCTTGCCACGCGATGAAGAGCGCGGCGACGATGAGAAGCTCCCACCACGGAAACCACCCGTTGAGGGGAAGCAGCAATCCCAGACCGATGGCGGCCGCCACTATGACAACGAGCAACGGCGCGAGCGAACGCAGCGTCGATGCGCGCGGCGCGTCCGGAGCGAGCGTCGAGACGGTCACTTAGCGGCGGATTGCGTGCGTAGGAAGTCGTCCGCGGCGGCCTGGCCGCTGACTTGCAAGCCGTGTTCTAAACCGCGCTGAACTTCGGGCGGCAGCGAATTTCCTGCGACATCGTATGTCTTGCGCGTCACGTGCAGTGGCAGACCGTAGAAATTCGCCGGCGTGCCCGCATACAATGCGACTTTGCCCGACCCGTCCATGCCTAAGTACAGATGGCTGTCGCTCAGCCACCACGCGATGATGCCCGCGGTCGTGATCACGAAGAGCACGAGGGCGGCCAGGAGCATGACCGCGTGGTGGCGAGCGCGCCGGGGCACACGCGTTTGTTCGGCCGGCGACCCATGGATCGTAGCGTCGCGCGCGAGCAGCACCGTTGCATTGTCTGCACCGCCGCCGATGCGGGCGAGCGCGACGACTCGCTGCGCGGCGGCATCTGCAGTATCGCCTTTGGTGAGGGCCGGCTGCAGATCGGCAAGCGGCACAGAGCGATGCGCGCCGTCGGTAAGCAACGCGATCGCGTCGCGCGCATGCAGAGTATAGTGCGAAACCTTGGGCGCGACCGCGACGGCATCTTCGACTCCGAGCGCGCGCATCAACAGCGGCCTCGAGGGACGCTGCCGACTCATGCGGCCGGCTCGGCCGCCGCTACGCACCAGCTCCGGAACGATCGACTCATCATTGGTCAGCGCGACAAGCTCGTTGCGGCGCAAGAGGTAAGCGCGCGAGTCGCCGACGTGAGCGATAAATGCTTGGTCGTTGATGATCAGCACCGCGGTGCACGTCGATGCAGCGGTGACGCAGTCGTCATTGCCGCCGCCAAGCCGGTATAGCCGGTCGTTCGCCTCGGCGAACCCGCTGACCAGCAGCTGGCGGACGTCGGTGGGGCTCAGTGTGCGCGACGGAAAGGTCGCACGGCGCAGTTCGCGACGCACGGCATCTCGGAGGGCCTCAAGGATGAGATTTGATGCGGGCACGCCGCCAGGGCGGCCGAAGCCGTCCGCAACGGCAAGTAACGTGACGTTCTTATGGAGCTGCTCGGCGCTCCACGCGTCCTCGTTCGATCGCTGACCCGCGCCGACGTCGGTGGCTACGCCGACCTCCATCGAACCCGCTTTCTAGGCCGGAGCGCCTAGGCGTCGTCGGATGACGGCGCTCCGAGATACACTATTTGGTTGGTTCCCAAACCAATCCTGTCCCCACGGTGCAGGGGGACCGTGCCGTCGAGCCGCTTCCCGTTGAGCAAGGTGCCGTTGGTCGAATCCAGGTCCTCGATCGTCGCGATGCCGTCTGCAAGATGCAGGCGCGCGTGCATCTTTGAAACCGCGGCGTCATCAAATGCTACGTCGCAGTCGCGACCGCGTCCCAGCAAACAGCCATCCCGAGCTTCAATCGTATCGGTGACCTGGCCGGGCCGGTGTACTTCGAGCATCACCCCTTGAAGCTGTGGCTTTTCCTCGCGCGGCTGAGGTCCGGTCGCGGCTCGCAGTGCCCAGAGCGCAAGTGCGAGCGCGCCAAGCGCTAGTAGCAGCGACTCCCAGCGGATCGCCAACGCATCTGCGATCATCGCGCTGCGCGTTCGAGCATCGCGTAAAAAAATCCGTCGGCGCCGTTGATGCCAGGCTCCGTAAGAAGCGCGTCGCCAGCGCGCGTGACGCCTGATGCATCGGATGGGGGCGCGAGGGGCCGCGCGTGCCACGACGGCTTGCTCGCGAGGAACTGTTCGACGACCGCTTCGTCTTCAATCGGCTCGGTCGAGCACGTGACGTACAGCAGCCTGCCGCCCGGGCGTACATGCGCGGCGGCCGTGGCGAGAATTTGCGCCTGCACGCGGGCGAAGCGAGCTGGATCGCCCGGCTGTTTGCGCCAGCGTGCGTCGGCCCGGCGTCCAAGAATCCCGAGGCCCGAACAAGGCGCGTCCACCAGCGCCGCGTCAGCGCCCGCCGCGTCGCCGATATCGTACGCGGTGCGCGCGTCCGCTCGCACGATCGAGACTGGAGTCGCGTAGCGCTCGCCCGCGGTCGCGAGCGTCTTGAGCTTTTTTTCGTCGTCGTCGATCGCGATGATGCGCCCTGCGCCGCGCATGCGTGCGGCAATCGCACCGGTCTTGACGCCGCGGCCGGCGCACACGTCGAGGACGGTCTCGCCACCAGCCGGCGCCAACAAGTGCACGGCGTACTGGCTTTCTTCGCTTTGAAACGTTAAGCGCCCATCGCCGAGCGCCGAATCGAGCATGCGGCGGTCGCCACGCGATGCATGTTCGAGTACAATGCATTCGGGAACCCCGAGCTGACCGTATGCGGCTTCGAACCCGCCCTCTTCGAGCGCTGTACGTGCCTGCGCGTCGGACCAGCGCGATATATCTGCCCGCAGCGCGCGGCGCGGCGGCCCATTGATCGCAGCGCCGATCTTCACCGCTTCGTCGAAACCGAAGCGGTCGATGTACGACTGCGCGATCCAGTCTGGCAGCGACGCGTACAAGCCGAGTGAAGCCGCGCCGCCTTCGAGCGTTGGCATCGGCGGCTGAGGCCGCTCAC
>DASRXC010000047.1:0-9881 GCA_035654355.1 Binatus sp. (SeqCode) | reverse complement strand
GGAACGATCTTGCCGTTGACTTTCGCGCCGACGCAATGATGCCCGACGTTGGTGTGCACGTGGTAGGCGAAGTCGATCGGCGTCGCGCCTGACGGCAAGCCCATGACGTCGCCCTTCGGCGTGAACACGAACACCTGGTTGGCGAACAGATCGACCTTGAGCCGCTCGATGAACTCGCGGCTGTCGTGCGTCTCTTCTTGCCACTCGAGCAGCGAGCGCAGCCACGTCAGCTTCTCGTCGAAGTCGTCGCCGCGTCCGCCTTCCTTATATCTCCAGTGCGCCGCGATGCCGTACTCGCTCGTGCGGTGCATCTCCCACGTGCGGATCTGGATCTCGATCGGGTCGCCGCCGGGCCCGATGACCGTCGTGTGGATCGACTGATACCCGTTGGTCTTGGGCATCGCGATGTAGTCTTTGAAGCGCCCGGGCAAGGGCGTCCACATGCTGTGCACGACGCCGACCGCGCCGTAGCAATCTTTGACCGAATCGACGATGATGCGGATCGCGTTGAGATCGTAGATCTCTGAGAATTGGCGGCCGCTCGCGAGCTTCTGATAGATCGAATAAAAATGTTTGGGCCGGCCGGAGATGTCGGCTTTGATGCCGGCGGCGGCAAAACGCGTCTTGACGTCGTCGATGACGTTGGCCACCGAGCTTTCGCGGTCGGCGCGGCGCTTGGCGACGCGGTCGGCGATCTCATGATATGCGGCCGGATCGAGGTACTCAAGACTGAGATCCTCAAGGTCCCACTTGATCTTATAGATGCCGAGGCGATGTGCGAGTGGCGCGTAGATCTCGATCGTCTCTTCGGCGATCATCTTGCGCTTCGAGGGCGGCAGGCTGTCGAGCGTGCGCAAGTTATGCAAGCGGTCGGCCAGCTTGATGATGATGACGCGGATGTCTTTGGCCATCGCCAAGAACATCTTGCGCAGGTTTTCGACCTTGACGTCTTCTTTAGTCTGATATGGGATCTTGGTCAGCTTGGTCAGCGCGTCGACGAGCGTGGCGATCTCGGGCCCGAAGCGCTTTTCGATCTCTTCGAGCGGCACGGTCGTATCCTCGACGACGTCGTGCAGCAGGCTGGCCGCTATGCAGGCGGGATCCATCTCGAGGTCGGCAAGGATGCTGGCGACCGCGAGCGGATGAGAGATGAAACTGTCGCCGCTCGCGCGCGTTTGGCCGCCGTGGGCCTGGTCGGCAAAATCGTAGACGCCCTGGAACCACGTCTCATCCAGGCTCGGATAGTATTTCTTGACCTGCTTGGTCAGTTCGCCGATTGTTGCCGCCATGTGGATACGTCTATTCTACAGGGACACCCGGATGCCCGCAACCGGGCCTGTGACGCGGCTTTCTAAGGAAGACCCGCGCGCCACGCTTGGTTGGTCAGGGAGGTTAACACGTGTTCCTCCCACACCTCGTTGATCCGCAGATACTCTTTAGCTTTGCCTTCGATGACGAAGCCGAGGCGTTCTAGCAGCGCAGCACTGCGCTGATTGCGCGGCATGTAGTTGGCCATGATGCGATGGAGATTCAGGTCATCAAATGCGAATGCGATGAGCGCTTGCAGCGCCTCGCGCATGAGACCGCGACCCTCGTGCGCCGCATCGATGTTGTATCCCAGGTAGCAGGCTTGGAAATAACCGCGGATGATGTGCGAGAGGGTCGCGCCTCCGAAGACCGTGCGGTCGTCCAATTCATAGAGAAACGTCTTGCAGGTATGGCCTGCGTCGAATTCATCGCGCATCTGTGGGATGTAAGTCTCCCAAAAGGCCGCTTCGCGCATCGCGGGCGGCGCGGGCGTGAACTCGCGCATGTGCGCTTCGTCATCGCGGTAGTACGCGGCGATCGCCGGTGCGTCCTCGACGACCGGTTGCCGTAGAATCAGACGTTGCGAACGGAGAATGCATCCGGTCGCCACGACGCTAGTACGTGATGAACGATTTGATGTCGAGGCCTGGGAGTTTCGCGCGGCCGTCGAGCGCGGTCAACTCGATGAGGAACGCGAAGCTCACAATCGTACCGCCCAGCTGCTCGACCATTTTGCGCACGGCAGCTGCTGTGCCGCCGGTTGCGAGCAAGTCGTCGACGACCAGTACGCGTGACCCGCCGGCGATCGCGTCGCGATGCATCTCTAACGTGTTCGTGCCGTATTCGAGCGCATAATCGACACTGATCTTCTCAAATGGCAGCTTGCCGGGTTTGCGCACTGGCACAAACCCAGCGTCGATTTTGTAAGCGAGCGGTGCACCGAGGATGTACCCGCGTGCCTCGATGCCGACGACGACATCGATCTTTGCGTCCTTGTACGCACCGGCCATGAGATCGATAGCTGCCCGCAGTGACGCCGGGTCTTGAAGCACCGGCGTGATATCGCGGAACAAGATTCCCTTGATCGGGAAATCGGGTATCGAGCGGACCTTATCCTTAAGCTCTGCTGCCGTCATGCGGGGCCTGTGCTTCTGCGAGGAAACCTGCCGGACATTCTTCGAAGCACTGGATTCTTGCGTCGTCTGTCGATGAGGGCACCATTGCATGGCTAGGCGGAAGGCGCGCGCGACGCTTGTGCGCTACACACAGGTGCCGACCGCCGCGCAGCGCTACGAAGCGGGCAAAGCCATCCGCTTGAAGGTTCCGCGCGCGTCGCACGCCGAGTGGCAGCCTGCGAGCCGGCGCGACCCGATCGCGCTCATCATCGATTCGAACAAAGAGCGCGTGCCGGAGCTGGTACCGATTCGGTATGGCCGCATGGCGACGTCGTCGTTCGCATTTTATCGCGGTGCCGCCGTCCTGATGGCGTTGGATCTGAAATCGACTCCGGTGTCGGGCATCAAGGCGCAATTGTGCGGCGATGCCCACTTAAGCAATTTCGGGCTGTTCGCGACGCCCGAACGGCGCATCATCTTCGACGTCAACGATTTCGATGAGACGTTGCGTGGGCCGTGGGAGTGGGACGTCAAGCGCCTGGCTGCGAGTTGCTTCATCGCCGCGCGCGACAACGGACTGCGCCGGCGGCAAAGCCGCGACACGGCGCAGCTGTGCGTGCAGCACTATCGACAGTACATGCAGGCGCTCGCCAAGGCCGGATATCTCGACGCGTGGTATGCGCGCGTCGATCTCCAAACTGCGCTCGACATCGTGCCGCGCAGCTACGCCGCGGCCGCGCGCCACGAGCAGCGCGCGACCATCCATCGCACGACGCACCATGGGTTTCCGCGCTTCGTCGTGCGCAAGGGCGGCACGGTTCGCATCGCCGACGAAACGCCGCTGATCGCGCACCTCCATAATCAGGAGCAGGCACGAAGGCTCGCCCAAGAGATCATCCGATATCGCTCGACGCTTGAGAACGATCGTCAAGAGATCCTCGGTCGCTACCACCTGGTCGATTTCGCCACCAAGGTCGTCGGCGTCGGGAGCGTCGGCACGCGTTGCTACGTCGCACTGCTGATGGGGCGCGACAAGAAAGACCCGCTAGTGCTACAGATAAAGGAAGCGCAAGCGTCCGTGCTCGAGCATTATCTGGGCAAGAGCCGCTACGCGAACCACGGCGAGCGGGTGGTGAGCGGCCAACGCCTCCTCCAGGCCGCGAGTGACATCTTCTTGGGCTGGGCCCGCGGGCTGCGCCACGATTTTTACGTGCGCCAACTTCAAGACATGAAGTACTCGGCGACCGTACAGACGATGGGCAGGCGCGACCTGCTCGATTATGCGGCGCTGTGCGGACGCACGCTGGCACGCGCGCACGCGCGCTCGGGCGACGCTTCGATGATCGCCGGCTACTTAGGCAATGCTGACGCGTTTGACCGTGCGCTCGCCCGTTTTGCCGAGACGTATGCGGAACAGAACGAAAAGGACTACGCGGCGCTGCAACAGGCGATCGCCGACAAGCGCATCAGGGCGAAGGCAGATCTCTAGGGACCCGAGCTACGATCTCGAGCATTGTGCCGGCCGGATCTTCAAAGAAGATCGCGGGATAGTCGGTCATTGAAGCCGATGGCTCGATGTTGCGCGCGCCGATCTCGCGCAGGAATTCTTCCCAGCGTTTGAGCTGCGCCGGCGAATCGGCGCGGAACGCGATGCGCGTCCTGGTCGGCTTCATCGCCGGATCTTCGATGAATCCGATGAAGAACGTCGCACGGTCGGGCACCGGCTCCTCGAAATACTCGACGACGTTGTGTTTCTGACCGGGTTTCAGATCGTGCCATTCGCCGGCTTCGTCGACGAACGAGTGGCGTTTGACTTTCAAGCCGAGCTCGGGCATCAGCCGGTCATAGAACGGTTCTGCGTGCGTGAGCGAGCGCACGCGAGTGTCGATGTGGTCAAAACCGAGGAAGTGAGCCATGATGCGGTTTCCTGTTACAGGTTGGCGTCTAAGCGAGGTTATGTCACGGACTTCTGTCATGGCCTCGGCCAGCCCCTATGCACTCCCACTTTCGGTTCTTGACTACGGCAAAAACGGCGTGATGAAAAGAGCCGTGGGGAGTGCATGTTCGCAGCCGCGGGTTGTCAACTCGGCCGGCTTCGGGTTCGATTCCCGAACTCTCCAGCCGCCTACGGCGGCGTCGCCGCTCTGCAACCCGGGAGCGGTGGCCGGACTTGTGGTTTGGCCACACCCGACGTATAATGAAGTGGTTGACAACCCCGGCTGTAATCGGAGCCCGCGATTTCAAATCGCGGGCTCTTTAACAAGGGCCTTGACGATCGCTGAGCGCGTGGGAAGAACAACCATCTAACGCGCGCGACCGGAGGTCTTCATGGAAGCGATCACACTTGCATCGGCGTCCGCAGAACAGCACCGGGTAGTTTTTGGAGTTTTTCGAGACGGCGATAATAATCTCGATGCCGTGCAAGAACGAAACGTCACCGATTTCGTGCGCGAAACGCAGTCGAATTCGGCGCTGAAGGTGGTTGCCGAAGACACGACAGCGATCCCCAGAGCTCCGTTCAAGCAGGGTGAGCTGCGAACTGAATGGTCGACGATCCAGAATGGCGCGCAGCATGTTGTGCGCATCGAATCCCCGCGCGACATGAGCAGTCGAAGCACGCTCGCGGCATTCGTGGCACGAACCCTAGAGACGCGTTCAAGCGATCCGGCCTTCAAGAACGCGGACGTGTGGCTCGATCTCGTCGACCACGGTGCGGGCGATGGTGGCGGGCTGCAGAGCGATAGCCATGGTGGCGCGTGCATGCCGATGGAGGACATCGCGGGCGCGATCGCCGACGGCCGATCCCAGTTTCTCAAGGCACATCCAGGCACCGATGCGTCCGTGACCGGTGTGCTCGCGAACCAATGTCTGATGGCAACCCTCGGTTTCGCAGACGCATTGTCGCGAGCCGGAGTCCGTTATCTCGCCGCGTCTCCTGAGACCATGCTCGCGCCTGGTGCGCCGTCGGCGAAAATTGCCGACGCGCTGACGCACGCGGGTGATTGGGCTACCAACGTTGTGGATGCGACGATGAAGGCGCGGTACGGCACCACAGGCTCAAACTACCATCCTGCTGCCGCATTCGACGTGTTGGACTTAAGCCCAGACAGGATTGCATCTGTACGTCAGAACGTCGCGGCGTTCAACGACGCGGTTGTCTCCCTTGGCAAACGATCCGACAGCGAGCAGCTCGAGCACTTCGTCCGTTCCGATGTCCGTTCGGTCACCGGCATGGCACGCTTCGACCACACCTCCGACATGATTTACCATTCAGATCGCCCTGCCGAAGCCGTCTACGCGAAGATCGGCTCCGACGAGCGCCTTCCGGGCTCGGTCCGTGACGCCGCGACGCGTGCGAAGAACGCGGTCGCTGGACTTGTGCTTGCCCACTCTGAGTACTCTTGGTTTGACCCGATGCATGCGAGTTACGCCGACGCAGCTGGTCCGACAGAACACCTCCCGATCTCAGCAGACCAGTATGATCCTTGGGCGGATAACGGCGTGAGCGAGACGCGGAACTCGTTCTTCAAAGCTGTACACGCTCAAGAGTTCGCCCGGGCAATCGGTGGATATGACGCGACGAGCCGCGCCGCGCTTGTTGCCTAGAAGATGCCGAACAAACGCACGGTGTCAGCGATCTCTGCATTGCAGCAGCGCTTGTAGAATTCGATTGGGCCGACTCGCGGGATAACGGCGCGCTCGAAGCCCAGTGCTTTGATCGAAGTGAGCGCTTTGCGTGACAGTAAACAACCAATATGGCGGTTGCGGAACTCTGGAGCGACGCCGAGCGGGCCAAAGATGCCGACATCTTGTCGTTTGAGCCAGTTCTTCAGCCACCACCATCGGTAGTGACGTTGTTCGTAGCTGCAAAAACCCAATAGATCCCCTTGCTCATCGCGAGCATACCAATTCCATGCGTACGCTGCTTCTTTCGCCCACGTCGCCGAGAAGTGCGCGCGAATCCAAGAACGCGTCGTTTCGTCCACGCCCTGAGCGTTCGTAAACGTGATGCCTCTGCCCGCGAGCAACGATTCCTCTTCTCCAGAATCGAGGGACGCGCGTGCAAAGTCGACAACCATGTTCGTGACCACCGCGGGATGACTTTATATACGATCGGCCACGGAACCCGTTCACTGGACGAACTCCTCGAGGCCTTGCGGGCCCAGGGAGTCGTGTCGCTTATCGATGTGCGCGCGTTCCCTCGCTCGCGGACGAATCCGCAGTTCAATAAGGACGTTTTAGAAACAGCCCTGCCGGCGGCCGGGTTGAGCTACTCGCACTGGCCCGCGCTCGGCGGCAGGCGGCGTGGACTCGGCGAGGCTAGTCCGAACTCGGCGTGGCATCATCCGTCGTTTCGAGCGTACGCGGATTACATGATGACGGACGCTTTTTGGGACGCGCTATCCGACTTGCGCTCTCATGCGGCGAAGGAGACGACCGCCATCATGTGCAGCGAAACGTTGTGGTGGCGGTGTCACCGGCGGCTAATCGCGGATGCGGCCGTTGCGCGGGCCGTGCGGGTGCTGCACATCATGAAGCCGGCTGTCGTGGCCGAACACGCGCTTTCGCCGGGCGCTCACATCGTGGGCGACCGCGTCGTGTATACGGAAGGCTAGTCGGCCGGTTCCAAATGGATAAGAACGTGGGCAAGCGGCATCACGCGTTTGATGTCAAGGACGATCGTGTCCGAAAGATCGTGCGCCTCTTTGAGCGGCGTTCCACCAGGCATCTGCAGGTGGAAATCGATGAATTCACCACCACCTGAGCGGCGCGTGCGCAGCTTGTGATAACTGACGAAGATGTCCTTATGACCTTCGATGATCGCCCGTATCCGTGCCTCATCTTCAGGCGGTAGCCGCTGGTCGGTCAACTCGACGAACGCGTGCGCCGTAAGATCGTACGCGGAGTGCGCGATGACGCCGGCCACGATAAGCGAGAAGATCGGGTCAAGGATGGTCAGGCCTGTCAGCTTGACCGCGATCAACACGACCGCTACGCCGAATGCCGTCCACACATCCGCACGTAGATCGGCAGCCTCTGCGGCCAACGCGGGTGAGCGTTCGCGTTCGGCCGCGCGGGCGACGTTCGCCGACACGAAGATGTTGAGCGCGCCCGATGCGAGCATAACGCCGATGCCAAGATTTAAATGCGAAAGCGTCGAGCCGTGGCGCAGACGCGCGATCGCTTCGATAACCACAAGGGCGGCGATGCAAAGGATGAAGATGGCTTGAAACGCTGCCGAGATGTTCTCGTACTTGCCGTGCCCGTACGCGTGATCGTGGTCAGCGGGCCGTGCGGCCGCGCGGATCGAGAAGAACTGGACCCCGGTCATGAACAGATCGACGCCAGAGTGCACTGCCTCGGAAAGCACGCTCACGGATCCCGAGACGACCCAGACCGCGAGTTTGGCGATGACGAGGAGCGCGTTGGTCGCGAATGGCAAGCGGAGCGCACGCAGGCGCATATCGCCTGCCTGCGCGATGACGTCAGCTCTGCTGGTCTGTTGAGGCTTCGGCGTCGCCGTCGCCATCCGTCGTCTCCGTGATCACGCCACCATCGGACCACGCGTCGCCGCTCGATTCGCCGGCTGGCCGCTTGCGCCGGTAGCGCGGCGGCGGTGTCGCTGCCTTCTTCTGTTTCGGGGCGAGCCGCCTACCTTGCTCCGGCGCACTCGACCCGCTCGCGATCTCACTCGCGGCAGCGGCGGCACGGACTGTCGCTCGCTTGCGCAGGTCGTGCTCCTTCCACATGACGAGCAGCGGGCTTGCGATGAAGATCGACGAGTACGCACCGCTGATGACACCGACGAGCAGCGCGAATGCAAAATCTTTCAACGTGTCGCCACCGAACACAAGCAGCGCCACAAGCACGATGACGACGGTCGCCAAAGTGTTGACCGATCGCGTCATCGTCTGCAACAGCGATGTATTGACCATGCGATCGTAGGGCACGTCCGGCATGAGGTGCGTGTTCTCGCGGATCCGGTCGAAGATGACGATCGAATCCATGACGGACCAGCCGATGACAGTCAGCAGCGCCGCCAAGAACGCATCGTCGGCTTTGCGGTTCGTGATCGCGAACACGCCGATCATCACGGCCACGTCGTGCAGAAGCTTCACATCGCACAGCACGCCGTAGCGCAGCTGGTTGCCAAATCGAAACGCGATATAAACAAGCTGCAAGAGCAGGGCGATGATCAAGGCGAGCAGAGAACGGCCAAGGTATTCGCGACCGAGCGACGGACCGACAGACGTGATCTGGCTCTGCGTTCGGTCGACAGGCAAGCCGGCCTTCGCAAGCGCGTCGTACACGGGCGTAGGATCGCTGACCGGTGCTTGCAGAGAGATGATCGCGCGCTCATTCTGAGCTTTATCCTCGAGTTTGCTCGCGAGCTGGATGCCACCCTCGCCGCGCGTCAGCGGCGCGAGTGAGGCGCGCAGCTCGGCATTGCCCGCGATCTGGGTCGGCGTGAGGCCCGGTTTGTCGACCACGACGACGTTGCGCAGCGCCGATTTCACCTGTGCTTCAGTGACCGGCCGATCGAACTTCACGTCGATGACGGTGCCGCCCGTGAATGAAAGTCCGAGCGGTAAGCCGTGATGGATGATCAGCGCGATGATGCCGGCCAGAATGACGGCGCCCGATAACGCGAACCAATAGTTGCGTTGTCCTATGATGTCCCAGTTGAGGTTGCGGAAGAACATCTCGCTCCTACGCGCCGTATGCCGCCGGAGCGGTCACAAGATCGCTGTCAACCACCGCGTCAGTGAACGCGCGAGTGATGTAGACGGCGCTAAACAGCGAGAACACCGTTCCCCACAACAGCGTGAAGGCGAAGCCTTTCACGGTGCCCGTGCCAAGCCAGTAGAGCACAAGGGCGCCGACGATCGTCGTCACGTGCGAATCGAAGACCGTCCAAAACGCGCGCTTGAACGCGACGGTCACTGCCGCGCGGGTCGTTCGCCCAGCCCACAACTCTTCTTTGAGGCGTTCGAAAATGAGCACGTTTGCGTCCACCGCCATGCCGATCGATAGCACAAAACCTGCGATGCCCGGCAGCGTGAGCACGACGCCGAAAACCGAGACGTACGCCAACATCATGAAGCAATAGACAACGAGCGCCATGTCGGCTAAGAAACCGGGCAGCCGATATACCGCCAGCATGAACAGCAGCACGATCGCGAGGCCGATGAGTGACGCGACCATTGACTTCTGCAAGTCGATTGCACCAAGCGTCGGCCCAACGTTTTCGGTCTCGATGATCCTAGTGGGAACTTTGAGCGATCCGGCGGAGAGTTCGTTTGCAAGTGTTGCCGCTTGTTCTTCGGTGAAGTTGCCGGTGATCTGCCCCTGCTGGCCGATGGCGGACTGGATCGTCGGTCCCGAAATAAACTTTCTGTCCAAGAAGATCGGCAGCGGTTTCCCGACGTTCTTGCTGGTCCATTCGTAGAACTTCTT
>DASRXC010000046.1:0-2571 GCA_035654355.1 Binatus sp. (SeqCode) | reverse complement strand
TCCGGCGAGTGCTCTCGCGCGCAGTTCTTGGAACCGATCGGGCGCGCGAGGCCGACGTGTGGCGCGTTGCGGGCAAGCTTCTACCGCGCGATGCCGCGAGCTGGAACCACGCGCTTATGGATATAGGCTCGATGTTTTGCCGAACGACGCCGAACTGCTCGCCGTGCCCGGTACGCGACGCTTGCGCGTTTCGCGCAACTGCGTCGAAGATCGGCACGGCAAAAAGGCGCACGTCCAAACGAGATCGGGCCGACGTCCCAACTCGCACGTCACGGGCGAACGGCGCGTGGGAGGGCTCGCGACGCCAATATCGCGGTCGTGTGATCCGCGCGCTCGCTGCCGCGCCCAGCCTCCCGGTTCGCGAGCTCGGTCCGCGGGTGAAAGAAGGCTTTAGCAGCAGCGAGCTTCCATGGCTGCTCGACTTGCTCGCCGATCTCGAACGCGACGGACTCGTCGCGCTAAACCCACAAAAAACACGAGCCGCCCTTCCCTGACCGGAGGGCCGAGGACTCGACGCCACACCCCCTCAAGATGTTAGCGCTGGGAGGGTCAGTAATGATTCGTCGCTGGATGTTCTTTGCTGGCGTCGTCGTTTTGATGTTTGACTGCGGTTTTATCATAGCGTGCGCGTCCACAGAACCGAAGAAGCCGGCAATGGCGCCCGCTGATTCTAAGCAGCAGGTGCTGGACACTGAAAAGGCATGGGTTGTCGCTGAGATCAAACGCGACGCGAAGGAGCTGCCGCAGTTTCTTGACGACAAGTTCGTCGCCACCTTTGGCCCTCAAAAACCTTTCGGCAAAGCTGCGTTCGTAAAGGAAACAGTCAATCTGCCGGTCGACCCAACAGAAACGCAAACCATGACAGGTGAGAGCGTTATCGTTGACGGTGACACGGCGATCGTCGTGGGCACTGACACGCTGCGGGGTACCGCAAGAGGCAAACCCTATACGCTGGTCGCGCGATATACGACCACGTACGTTCGTCGCGACGGGCAGTGGCTGGCGCTGGCTGAACAGCTGACCGAGGTGCCGCAGACGAAGTAACGCTATCACCGGCGTGGCTGCCTCGCAGCATCCGCAGGTAAAGGAATGATTTGGCAAAAGCGACCTGCCGTGGCTGCTAGAACTGCTCGCCGATCTTCAACCCGACGGACTCGTCGCGCTAAACTCAAGAAGAACGCGCGCCGCCCCGCCCTGACCAAAGCGCAGCGCGATGCTGCCATTCTTGATCGATTGCGGCGGGCGTATGCCGGCGCAGAAATCGCGCTCGACTTCGATGACACGTTCCAGCTGCTCGTCGCGGTCATTCTCTCGGCGCAGTGCACCGATGTGCGCGTCAACATGGTCACGCCCGCGCTGTTCGCGCGCTACCCGAGCGCCGAGGCGATGGCGGCAACGGAGCCTGAGGACCTCGAGCCGTACATCAAAACGTGCGGTCTGTTCACCACCAAATCCAAAAACCTCGTCGCCGCGAGCCGCATGATCATCGAGCGCTTCGGCGGCAAAGTCCCGCATACGATGGAAGAATTGCTCGAGCTTCCGGGCGTCGGACGGAAGACCGCTAATGTCGTGCTCGCCGTCGGCTTCTCCCAAGACGCGATTGCGGTCGACACGCATGTCTTCCGCGTCGCCAATCGCACCGGTCTTACGCGCGCCCGCACGCCGGCTCAATCCGAGCGTCAGCTCATGAAGGTCGTGCCCAAGAAATGGTGGGCGCGCGCGCACCAGTGGCTGATCCATCACGGACGCGAGGTCTGCCATGCGCGCAAGCCCGCGTGTGCGACCTGCGTGCTGGTCGACCTCTGCCCGAGCGCGAAGCGCTTCCTTACTTTATCAGACGGATCGTGAGCGGGTAACGGTACGCGACGCCCTTGTTGGCCTCGATCGATGCCAAGATGACCAGCACGATGTCAGCTATGATCAATGCTCCAAGCAGCACGAATCCGATGAATACCAGCGTCAGGATACCGGCGACGATGCCGTAGATCGTCATCGAGATCTGGAAGTTCAACGACTCCTTGCCCTGATCGTCGACCAGCGGATACTGGTCTTTCTTGACCAACCACACGATGAGCGGACCAAGGATGTGACCGAATGGAATTCCGATGAAGCCGCACAGCGCGGTCAAGTGCGCGAGCATCGCCCACAGCCGCGATTCGGATTGGATCTTGTCAGGTGTCGCCGTAGGCGGCGCACTGCTGGGCGTGTAGCTCGTCACGGAGCTTTGCGCCGGCGGAAGCGCTTCTTCCGGAGCGGCGGGCGGCAGTTGCGGCTCGCCGGGCGTGTTCATATCGCTCATGTCGTTCACCTCACAACAGCGTAACCGAAGCTGTGATAGAAAGTTTCAACCGCCCTCGGCGTATCCGGCCTCGTCCCGCCTGCGCGGAACGAAAAACGATGGCTGGAAGACCGCCTTCAACACGATGGACTTCAGCGCCCGCCTGCGGTCGAGCGTTCCCAGGCCATAGCCGATCGCGCGGCTCGCATAGTAGACGCTGCTCGCGGCCTTGCGGACGATGAGGTCGAGCAGCGTGCCGCTCTTGGCCAGATTCTTGAGCAACCGCCCGGACG
>DASRXC010000045.1:0-9263 GCA_035654355.1 Binatus sp. (SeqCode) | reverse complement strand
CTGTACTTGGCCCGGCCGGCGCACCATGCGAGATGCAGCAGATACGTCGGTTTAATGCGCTCGATGACCGCAGTTGCACTGCGAGCAGTCAGCAGGTCGGCGGTTTCCCAACGCGCGTACGGAGCGAGCGCTGCCTGCGGATTCCGGCACACAGCGACGACATCGAGCGCGCTCGTGCTCAGCTCGCCCAACACGCTGCGGCCGATGAACCCAGTCGGGCCTGTGACCAGCACCGAGCTCACGCGACAAACCGGATCGGAAGGTTGGCGGCTTTGATCAGCGTTTCGTTCTCGTCTCGGTAATTCGGATTCATCAGCAACGCGGTGCGCACACCTCGCTGGGCCGCGACCTGCGGGCTCACGATCGGGTGGCCGGTGCCAGGCACAAAACGGCCCTGTTTGCGCGGATTCAGATCGATCAGGCAATCGATCAGCGTCTGGTCCGGATCGATGAGATTCGCAAGCGTCACGCCCTTCGCACCCGCGCCCCACGCCGCGACGCCGCCGCGCGCGCCGGCGGAAGCGGCCGCTGCGCGCCAGCGCCCTACGCTGGACCGGAAATCGCGAGCGAATTCGCGCGCCTGCGGGGGTTCGCCGCTGTGCACCGGCGGCTCTTGCGATTGGCGTGCCGGCGTCGCGACGAGCCACAAATATTGGCCTTCAAAGACATGCCTGACCGCCTGCACCGAAAAACCGGCGGCTGCAAACGCGTAAGAGAGGGATGACGTGCTGAAATACGAGCAATGTTCGTAAAAGACATCCCAGACGACGCGGTTACGGAAGATCCATTCAACACACGGCGTCTCGAAATAAAGTTGCGCGCGCGGCGAGCGCTCCAACGCAGCGCGCAGCGCGGTCAGCATCGCAACTGGACGGGGAACGTGTTCGATGACGTGGCGGCAGATGACGATATCGACGTCGTCGATCGTGGCCTGCGCGTCGAAAAACCGGCGCTCGAAGCGCAAGCGGCCGTCGCACACGACAGCGTCGCCTTCGTAGCTTGGATCGAAACCGAGGCCAAGCCACATCGGCGACGCTTCGATGAGGCCGCGGATGAATGCGCCCTTTCCGCAGCCGAGCTCGACGATGCTGGCCGCGGAGGGCGCCGATCGCCGGACCTGTGTGGCAAGCGAGCTTGCGTAAGCCGCAAATGTCGGAGAGCAGTCTTGCGTGTTGTCATATCGCGAACCATATGCGAGCTTGTCTGGATCGAACGCCGCGTTGAAGACAAAACCGCAGTGCGCGCAAACCTGCAAGTCGATAACGCCACGGGCGATCGCGCGCGCTTCTTCATCCGTTTCCATGAGAAGGTTTTGATGAACCGGAACTTCGTTAAGACGGAGCAAAGCTTCAAGGTCTTGGTGCCCGCACACCGGACACTCGCTGGACGCGCTCACGTGCGCCGTGCGCACTGCAGCGGCCACATCATAGGCTGATCGCGCGGCGCATCGCGTCGAGCGGCGCCGGCGCGCCAGTCCACCATTCGAAAGACAAAGCGCCCTGGTGTAAAAGCAGCGGTAACCCGTCGCTGCGCCGTCCACCGATGCCGGGCGGCACCGGCGAGCGCGCCTTTCCATAGTTGACGTCGAAGATGAGCGTGCGCGAGTCGATCCGTTCGAGGACGGCATCTGGAACGATGGCGCTCTCCGGCAGAGCGGACACGATCAAGTCGACCGGTCGATGCGGAGGCGGACCGACCTCGCGAGCCGCCGCTTCATTGCGCGACCAACACGCGACGCTCACCGCGCCCTCGCGCCGCAGGGCGTGTCCGATCGCGCGGCCTGCCGGGCCGCTGCCCAACACGAGCGCGTTTGCGCCCCGCGGTCGCCAGTCGAAGACATCTGCGAGAGCGGCGATCAGCCCGAGACCGTCGGTGTCATGGCCTTCGAGCACGCGCCCGTTTCGACGCACTGTGTTCGCAGCATGAGCTTCCTTCGATTGCTCGCTCTCAAGATCCAAGTAACCGAGAATGGCCGCTTTGAGCGGTGTCGTGACGTTGAATCCGTCGAGCTGACCCGCGCGCGCCATGCCGACGAATGTTGTGAGCTCTTCGCGCGGCACATGGATCGCTTCGTAATGCGCATCGATGCCTGCCGCCGCGAACGCCGCATTCTGCATCGCAGGCGATAACGAATGCGCGACGGGATCGCCGATCAGCGCGTATGCCGCCCTGGCCACGTCAGGATGTCTGACGCATGCGCGCCAGCAATGGGCGCTCCATCATGCGCATGAATCGAGTCGTGAAGAATTCGCGACCCCCGATGGGTTTTACAAGGATCGCGCGCATCCCGAGCAGCTTACCGCCGAATACGTCGGTGAAGAGCTGGTCACCGATCACCACGCATGACGCAGCCGGCAGCGTCATCGCTTTGAGCGCACGCTCGAAGGCGAGCGGCACCGGTTTGAGCGCGCCGGCGACGAGGGGAACGCCGAGTTCGCGCGCGACCTGCAGCGCGTAGCCGGCGTAGCTGTTCGTCACGACGCACACGCGGAAGCCCCGTTCCAACGCCTGCGCCACCCACGCGCGTTTGGCCGTGCTGAGATCGGTGGTATGCCACGGCACGATCGTATTGTCGAGGTCGAGCGCGATGCCAAGCGTGCCTGAATCCGCCAGGGCATCCAGCGAAATGTCTTCGACGCGCTCGGCGATCGAATCGGGCGTCAGTAGGCGGATCAACGATTCGGTTCTGCTCGCAGATGGTGCGGCTCGGCCCGCAGGCGATGCACCGTCTCGATGAATCGCACAGTGCGCCCTTGTGAATTCATGAGGATCGAGTGCGTTCGCGCTCCGTTGCCGAAAAAGCGTACGCCGCGGCATAGATCGCCGTCGGTGATGCCAGTCGCCACGAACGTGACGTCGTCGGTCTTGACGAGGTCGTCCATCGTGAGGACTTTCTCGACGTCGTCGAAACCCATCTCCTTGGCCCGTCTGACTTCATCTTCGTTGCGCGGGCGCAGCCTGCCCATGAAGCCGCCGCCCAGGCAGCGCAGCGCCGCGGCCGCGAGCACGCCCTCGGGCGCGCCTCCAGTGCCCATCGCCACTTGGATGCCGGTGCCGTCGATCGCCGTGGCGATCGCAGCGTCAACGTCGCCATCCGAGATCAGTTTGATCTTCGCACCTGCCGAGCGCACTTCTTCGATCAACTCCTTGTGCCGTGGACGGTCGAGGATCACGACCGTGACGTCGTTGACCGGCCGTTCCAATGCGCTCGCGACCATATCGAGGTTCTCCCGCACGCTGGCGTCGATGTGGACGTAGGGCGCAGCTTTCGGCCCAACGGCGAGTTTGGCCATGTACGTGTCGGGCGCATTGAGCAAGCCGCCTTTGGCGGTAACCGCGAGCACGGCGATCGAATTCGGCAGCCCGTTCGCGACGAGATTCGTGCCCTCGACCGGATCGACGGCGATGTCCACTTCGTTGCCGCCGCGCCCGACCGTCTCGCCGATGTACAGCATCGGTGCCTCGTCGCGCTCGCCTTCGCCGATCACGATCTTGCCGCGGATCTCCATCTCGTTGAGCGTCTCGCGCATCCGCTCGACGGCGGCACCATCGGCGAGATCGCGCTCGCCGCGCCCCATCCAGCGCGACGCCGCCAACGCAGCCGCCTCGGTCACCTTGACGAAATCAAGCGAATCCATGCCGGCTCTCCTAGCTTGAACGGTCGGCCCAGCGCGCGACCATGTCGTCGATTTTTTGCGTCGGGCCCTTCGAGGTCACGGTGAGAGTACGATTGGCGATCTCGTTGCCCGCTAAATCGCGCTCGTCTGTCGTCCATGATCCCCGCGTGTACTTATACTGCAACTGCGATCCTTGCGTGAGTGAGAGCGTAACGGTCCAGTGGTTGCCCGGAAGGGGCGACATGCGCACCGCGTTCGGCGTCCAGCTCAGCGCATCCGTGCTCATGTAGACGATATCCGTCGGCGGCGTGTTGAGCGGTACGAGCACATCGACCGTCACCGTCACTTTCGGCAGCTGCGCCGCTTGTGCGAATGGGGTGTTCGACGCTTGCAGGTCGTAGGCCGTTACGGTTCCGGGCGTGACGCGCAGCAGCACGTACGCGTCGGGCGGCAGCGATGCACCGGCGAGCGCGGCGCTGCCCGTGAGGCGATAGATGTCTCCGGTCGGAGTCACTCCGTACCCGTTCTTGACGATGATAAAGCGCGTCGCGATCTCAGCATAGAGCGTGTCGATCTGCACGACGTGGCCGGCGCTCTCGAAGACGATGAGTGGTGCGCCTGCGCGTAACGTCGGGGCCTGGACCGCCTTCCACGATCCGCCGACGGCGCGCTCGCGCACCACGGCGTCGTGCGCCATCGGCAACGTCGTCTGGCCGCCCTCGGCCAAGAACGTCAGATAGGCGATGCCGTTCTCTTCCGACAGCGCGACGAATGTCGCATGGATACCGTTGGGCAGCGGGGTCGGCGACGGCAGCGCGTGTGCCGGCATCACCGCGAGCGCCAGAATCCAAGCAAGCGCGAGACATGCTGCGGGCATGTGCGGCGATTTCGCTTCTGTCCGAAAGATTCTCTTGTAGCAGGCGAGCGCGGGACTACATTTCGTGGAAAGCGAACGAAACATCTAGTGCAATACGCCACCGGACAACCACGCGTTCGGGGTCAGCGCACCGACGCCGGCCCCTTGTCTTTTCTGTCCACGACCGCCCGTTACACCGCGATTGTCACTCTCGCGGCCGGCGCGAGCCTAGGCTTTTTCGCGTGGTATGTCCTCGCGTCGCGTGCGCATGCTCTCGCCGGGGATTTCGGGCTTTTGTTGCTCCTCGGCGCCGGTGCTGCCGCCGCGTTGACCACCTGGGCGCTCTATTCGAAATACGTCGCTCGTTGGGCCGACATCGACCCCGAGACGATGCTGCAGTTGGACGGGCTCAGCTATCTCCCGTTCTTCGCGCTCTGGCTCTACGTGCTCCAGGTGCCCGGGTCGATCGGCTCGGCGTCGTCACTCCTCGCGCTGGTCATTTTCGTTTCGTTGGGCATCAAGCTTGCGGTCCTCGCCTATTTTGTTCGCACAGTCCGATTGGTCAGCACCGTTTTCTTGGCGACGCGCATCCCTCTTTTCTTGATCGCGTCGGTCGCCGCGATCGTCATCGGCCAGCGCGCCGGGCATCATTGGTCGCCGCAACACGGCCTCGTCCTCGACGTCTGGAGCCGTTGGGACGCGCAGCACTATCTCGATATCGCGCAGATCGGCTACCACGGTATCGACATCGCGTTCTTTCCACTGTATCCGCTGCTGATCCACATCTTCGGCAAGCTGATCGGCGACAACCTGATCGCCGGACTGATCATCTCAAATGTCGCGTTCCTCGTCGCGCTCGGCTATCTGTACGCATTGACGAAAAAAGAGTTCGGCGACGACAACACCGCGTTCCACGCCATCTTCTACACCGCGATCTTCCCGACCGCGATCTTCTTCTCGGCGATCTACACTGAATCGCTGTTCCTCGCGCTGACGGTCGCGTCGGTGTATTACGCGCGGCGCGGGAACTTCATCACGAGCGGAATCGTTGGAGCATTGGCCGCGCTCACGCGCGTCGAGGGCATCCTGGTCGCGCTCCCACTCCTGTACGAGGTCTGGCGCGGTTGGCGCGAAGGCCAAAGCACCGCCCTGGTGCGCGGCATCGCCGGAGTGGCGCTCGTGCCGGCCGGCCTTTTGATCTACATGCTGTATCTGTACGCGCTGGTCGGCGATCCGATGGCGTTCCAGAAGATCCAGGTGGATTGGAACCGCCACCTCTCGTTCCCCTGGGTGAGTATCGCTAACACCGTCAAAATGATCGCAGCACATCCTCTGGCATCTGCGGCGGCAGTGAACCACATGATCGAGCTGATCTTCACCCTCGGTTTCCTCGTCCTGATGGTTGTCTCGTTCAAAGTGCTGCGTCCGTCGTACTCGCTGTATTTCGCTGCGTCGCTGCTGGTCCCCATGTCGACCGCCAGTCTGATGAGCATGCCGCGTTTCGAACTGGTCGTCTTTCCTGCATTCATGCTTCTGGCGCTGTGGGGCCGGCTACCGGTCGTCAACTCCGCTATCGTCTCGCTCTTCTTGCCCCTGCTTGGCTTATTCACAGTTCTCTTCGCCGACTGGTACTGGCTCGCGTGAGCCTGCCGCGCAAGTTGACCGCGAGGCGCGGCGTGCGCCAATTCGTCAAATTCGCGATCGTCGGACTGTCGGGGATGGCGGTCAGCTTTGTCGTCTACCATATCTTGCTGCACTTCCACGTCTACCTGTGGCTGGCGTTCTGCTTGGGCTTCATGCTGGGCGGGGTCAACAATTATTGGTGGAACCGGTTGTGGACGTTCCGCTCGACCGGGCATATGGGAAAAGAGCTGGCGCAGTTCTTGACGGTATCAGGCATGGCGCTTGGGCTGGGCACCATCATCACGCTGGAGCTCGACCGGCATCTTGCGCCCTTCCAGTGGCGCAACTCGCTCATCTGGCTGTGCGGCACGGTCGGCGGAATGGGCGTCAACTTTTTTGTGAATAAATATTGGACGTTCCGGCACACGCATCTCCCGGCGCAAGATAGGGCGTGAGCGGGCCGCAGCGGACGGCACTCGCGCTGTGCGCGATCGTCGCCTTAGGCTGCGCGCTTCGACTCTATCACATCCGCGACCCGATCCTCGATCATCCAGGCTGGCGCCAGGGCGACCAAGCCGCGATCGCGCGCAACTTCGCACAGCTCGAAAACAACATTTTTTTCCCGCAAGTCGACTACGACGGCCCGCCACCTAACTACATCGAGCTTGAACTGCAGATCGTCCCCTTCGCAGCCGCGCAGCTGTATCACGTGTTCGGGGTGCACCCGGTCCTCGGCCGGCTGATCGTCATGTTCTTCAGTCTTGCGACGATCGTGCTGATCTATTTTTTCGGCGCTGCGCTCGCATGTCCGCGCGCCGGCATCATCGCCGCCCTGCTGCTGGCGATCGCGCCAGGCGCGGTCTACTACGGCCGCACGTTCACGCCGGACAGCGTGATGGTGTGCTTCATGGTAGGGACACTGCTGTTCTGGTGGCGCTGGTGCGCCCACAGGCGGACGCCGGACTTCGTCGCTGCTTTCCTGTTCGGAGCGCTCGCCTGGCTGGCAAAGCCACCGGCGCTGTTGATCCTCGCACCGATCCTCGCCGTGCTGTTCGCGCGTCGTGGCTGGCGCGCACTGACCGATTGGTCCCTCTACGCGTTCGTCGCCGGCACGCTCGTGCCGTTCGCGCTCTACTTCCAGCACGTTCGGACAATCGCAGAATGGCATTGGTTCAGCGGCATCACGCAAAAACACGTCCTGCCTGCGCTTGCGCATGAGCTGTCTTCGCCAGGCGCGCTGCTCGACGGTGTGCGCTCGACGTTCGAGCTGATGGTGATGCTCTCGACGACCATCTTGGGACCGGTCTTGTTCGCGCTCATGCTGCTCGGCGCGCTCGTGCTCGTCGCAATGTACGCGCCACATGCAAACCCGCCGGAAGACGCGCTGGCTCCGCGCGCGCGCGCGTGGCTCTTCATCTCGTGGTTCGCGGTCCTATGCGCGTACGCGTTCGTCGTCGTCAATGTGGAGCGCGTCGATTATTATCTTTTGCCCTGGTTGCCGCCGGCGGTCCTTGTCGCGGGCATCGCAGCCGATCGGGTGCTCGCCGCGCTCGGGATGCCGCGACTTTCAGGTTGGGCGTGCGCAGCGCTCGCGCTCGTCATCTTCATCACCGCATACGCGAATATGCTTGAGATCCACCCGTACTACACCTGGAGTCGCAAAGTCTACGCGTGGGCACAGTCGCTTGATCGGACGCTGATCCCCGGGAGCATCGTCGTCATGGGGCACTACGGCCCGGACGTCTTATACCTGATCGGTCGCAAAGGGTGGGAAGAGGATCCGCTCGTGTGGACGCCGTTCGATATGGAAAGCGCGGTTCACAAGGGCGCGCGATATTATGTCGCGGTCGAGCCGGACCGGCTAAAGGCCAATCACGATCTTTACGCGTACTTGCAGCGCTTCCAGCAGATACCAACCGCGACCGGCTGGCCCGTCTATGACATGACCAAGCCGGCGCTCGCAGCAGGGAGCGCACGTTGATGGAAAAGCGGCTCGAGGAAGAGCGCGAGATGGGTGCTGAGCGCGATTGCGCCAACGAAGTGTGCGGCTGCGCGCTCCGCCCAGACACCCGTGCTCTGTATTGCAGCGACTACTGCGCCGGTGAAGGTGCGGACCGCGGTGACGGCCCGTGCCAGTGCGGCCACATCGGGTGCGCTTGACCGGCGCCTGCCGTTGTGCGCTCGCTTAGGGAATAGGAAGCAAGCCAGGCACTTCTTCTGCCGGTGCCGGCCGCGCCATCCCAGGCGCGACCGCCTCGATCTCGCTGCGCAGCGCGATGAGCCGCTGCGTCACGCGATGATCTTCCTCTTCTAGGTCCGTGGAGAGTGCGATAGCCTTGCGGAGATGCGCCGCGTCATAGTCCGCGTTGAACAGGTGGATCTGCTGCTGGATATTCTTGTTCGTCAGCGCGTTGGCTTTGAGCAGGTCGCGGATGACATCGCTCGACGCGCGATACGCGGGGAAGTTGGCGACCACGACATCGCGCCGGATCCGCGCCTGGTCGATCACCGCTGCCAGATCGAGTGCGGCGGCGTCCTTCGGGGAATATTTGAGCGACTTTTGGATCTCGATCTGAGCGGTGTCGATGTCGCCGTCGTCGATGGCGGACTTCGCGTGCAAATAGGCGGCATGAGCGAAGCCCGCACGGGCATGCTCGTCGTTGGGCGCCAAGGCGAGCGCGAGACCGTACTCCTTTTCCGCTTCGACGATCTTGTCGTCTTGCAGCGCGGAGTCGGCCTGCGCGTTGCGCAAGTCGACGATGCGATCCTTGAGCACGCTCGAGCAGCCGGTGAGCACAAGCATGCCGGCTAGTACGATGCACAACAGCGCGGCTTTGTTCTTATAGATGAATGTGCGCATTGTTGACGACTTTCGCCGCGACTGCGATGATGTCCGCTGCCGGGACAAGCAGGAGCTGCGCGACGAGCGTACCGATGAACGCAGTACCGACAAGCCAGAGAATCATCGCTTTGATGTCCGACTCCGGACGCAGGCAGTGCGCGGTTTGGTCGGTGATCAGCGCGGATGTCGGATCGACGATGTAGGTCAGCGTCAGCGTCGAGATGCCGGTGATCAGTCCTGACAGCGACGCGGCGGTCAAGCGATAGTTAGGTTCGAGCACGCCGGCGTAGTACGCGGCGAGCGGGCCTGCGACCCAGAACGCTAT
>DASRXC010000044.1:0-4929 GCA_035654355.1 Binatus sp. (SeqCode) | reverse complement strand
CGCTTCGGCGCGTACGCCCAGTACGTCTGTTTGCTCGACGGTGGACGTTTTATGCCGACTGACTCTTTGATCGCTCCGAAACCGCGCAATATCAGTGACGCCGAAGCTGCAACGGTTCCAACGCGCGCGACGCTCGCGATGGATCCACGACGAGCTGCTTCGGCTATAGTCACCGTGCTCGAGCGCACGGCGGAATGCCGGATCGTTGATCCTTTCCTCCGCGATCTTCTTCGTCTCGTCGCGCCACTCGGCAAAGATCGGGTCTTCGGAGCGGCCAAGGATGTTGAGCAAGCCGGCGAGCTGGTTGCTGGTGCGCAGATGACGCAGCTGCACGATCGCTGCGATTGCCGTCGCCGCAATGACTATGAACGTCGCAACCGAAGCGGCCGTGCTCACGATCTCAAGCGACATAACTTCTCCCGGTGCGGATCAAGCGGACTGTAAAAGAAAAAAGACGCCGTCCCACGCGACGGCGTCTTCTCCTTCCGGCGGAAGGAATCTAGCCGGAGAGCTCCAGCATCTTCGCTTCGAACTGCGCTTGGATATCGGCCGGCGCGATGTGCGTATCAAGTCCGCTGCCGGTCGTGACCGCGCTGCGTACCAAGACCGGCGCGTCAGTGCGCGTTGCGCTGGTCTGTGCGCTGAGGATCAACACGGCGGGTTGCGCCCCAAAATCCGCCGGGCCCACGTTCGCGAACACTGGGTTGGTTGCGGCCAGCAGGACCGCTAGTATCGGTGCTCCCATAGTCTCCTACAACTTTCAAGGTGAGGTTCGGCGTCGCGACGTCCACTGATGACACGCCACCGGCCGGCATTTGGTTCACTCTTGTTAAAGAGAAAAGGCGCACAGGATGAGCCTCTATCTGTTACCTCCACCGCTGCTGCTCATCATCGCCCTCGTCGTCGCCGTCGCTTTGGCGTGTGCCGGGCAGATCTGGGTGCACCGCCGCTTCAGCAGTCAAGAGTTCGTGCGGCACAACGAGGTTGGCGGTTTTATCATCGCCGTGGTCGGCACCGTGTACGCCGTCGTGCTCGGCTTTCTCACGGTTATCGTCTGGCAGCATTTCGTCAATGCGCGTGATTTGGTCGCCCAAGAAACCGCTGCCACGACAGACACGTGGCATGTCTCGGTCGGGCTTCCGACACCGGAGCGGCGACGAGTACGCGAAGACGTGCAGCGCTATGCGCAGTTGATGGTCAACACGGAGTGGCCGATCATGCGCGAGGGAAATTTCGACAAGGAAGCCGATGCGCTGCTGATGGACGCGATCACAGCGGCCGGTATGATCGTTCCAGCCAACGAGCGCGAGGCCAACGCGCAGTCCCAAACGCTTGCCCAGCTCAGCGCGATTCACGACGCACGCCTGCGTCGCCTCTCGATCAATCTGACGGGCGTGTCGGGTTTCGAGTGGCTGGTATTGATTATCGGCGCGCTCTGCGTCGTGAGCTTCTGCTGGATGTTCGGATTAGCGAACCCAACCGTTCACCTGCTCATGACCAGCGCAGTGACGATCGTGGTGGTTGCGACTCTCGTCCTTTTGTTCGAACTGCAGTACCCCTTCCGTAGCCAGATAGGGGTCGGTGACCGCATGTGGCGCGGGGTCATCGACCATATACAGCTTATGGAGAACAGCAACCTCAAGGACATGCATATGTGACGTCCCAGCGGATAGGTGCGAGGGCTTCGGTCTGCCAATAATATTAGGGCATGAAGCGAGCGTTAGTGAGCGCTCTAATCTGTTTGCTGTTATCGATGGCGGGATGCGCCGCGCGCGAGGCAGCGCCTCAACCCGTCTCGTTGGCGGTCCCCGTTCAAATGGGGCAGTGCGGCGGCACAGTCAAGAGCGATTCGCTCGCGATTCTTGGCACGGCACGAGTGCCGACAGCGGTTTCGCTGCGCCCGCCGTTGCCAAAGTACATGACGCGCTTTCGTCCGGGCACAGCATACTTCTCGTACACGCTCGGCGATCAGCGCTGCAAACTCACGCATCTCGACGTCCGCTGGAGCGATCGTAACGTCCCACTTGCTCTTACGCTGCCGGGCGGCAACCTCGAGAGCATCCTGTTGACGCGCGCGAACGGGCGCCCCGTGTTAGTCGTCGTCGATCGCTGGGGCCGCCACCTGTCGCGATCGCTCGACGAGCCGCCCTCGGGAGTGACGCTGTGGGGCGGATCGGGTCCACTCCATGCCGCCCTCAACGGCTCGAGCCACGACGTGATCGTCGCGAACATCCTCGTCGGCGCGCACGGCCCGACGTTGAACCCGTCACAAGCGCAGCCGTGGCCGCCGGAATGGGATGACAGGCTGCGTCGTTTTGCACCCTCACCGGGAGTGTACGTCCGCTAGGCCCAGCCAACGCCGAAGGCTCCCGACAACACGGGAGCCTTCGAGTAGATCCGACGAAAGCCGGTGTTACTGTGCCGGTATCACGACAGTGCGCGCGCGAGCGCGAACCGCCTTCTCCCACGCCGGCGACGACCTAGCAGCAAGCCGAGCAGTTTTCTGCCCTTGCCATCGTCGTCTTCCTCATCATCGTCGTCGTCATCTTCGTCGGACTCGTCGCTAAGAATACTCGCTAAGACCAGACGACGCAAGCGGCGCCGATTTCGTGCGCCTGCGATGATCAGCGCCTTCGCGAGGCGGCGCTCTCCACCGTCTTCGTCATCGTCGTCATCATCATCTTCGTCTTCGTCTCCGGCCTTACCAAGCAGTTTGGCGGCCAGCAGTTTGACCAGTCTTCGCCGGCGCCGGAACCGGCCGCCGATCAGCAAGCGCGCGAGTTGTCGATCCGAGTCGTCGTCATCAGCGTCGTCGTCATCGTCATCGCCCAGCGCGCTGAGCAGTTTGGCTACCAGCAGGCGGCGCAAGCGACGTCTTCTGCGCAGGCGACCACCGCCGTTAAGGTTCCCGCCTTCTTCAGTTTCGAGTTCATCCAGGATTCCGGCTCCCATATCTTCCTCTTTCTCAACGAGCGCGGCAGCGAACTGCGCGCGCTCTTCCTTGGTAAGCTCCTGAAGTTGTTTCGCGTCGTCAAGTTTTTCGAGTTTCACGACGTCGCCTGACGGCAGTGAGATTGTTAGCACGATGCTGCCTGATACCTCGGGCGCAGCGCTTGTCGTTTGACTAGCCGATGGTTGTGGCGGCGCGTCCTTTGCGCCCGCGCGCCCCTCAGGTGAGATTTTCCCAGGTTTGTCCATAGCAAGACCTCCGACGCCCCTTGTGCGGGGTTCATGCTAGGCCTTGACGGTGAAGCCGATGTGAAGCGCGCCTTATCACCTGATTAATCCGCCGTATCCGATATGCGGAAAGCAATGGCGCAGCCCCAGCGGACGAGCAGTCACACTCTTGGAGTGATGCGAGGAACGTCAAACCGCCGTAAGAACAACGCCAGACACGCTATGAAGACGACCTTGGGGGTACTGAGCGCGCTCGCCATCGTTATGTGCGCAGGCTGCGGGACCGACAGGCAGGCGGACCCGCAGCCTTCAGATGCGCCACCGGTGGCGGGCACGCTTTACGTCGCGCACCTTTCGGATGAGCCGAATACGCCGGCCGCGTTCGACGTCGTGCGCGACGGCGCGCTACAACGCCACCACGCGCCTTCGGACGTGATCTTCGCGCGAGACCGCCCGCAAATCCGCGTTTCAACTAAGCCGATGTTCGCGGGTGCGCAGCGCTGCCAGCCAATGGCGATCTCTCCGCACGGCACGTACGTCGCGTGCCTGCGCGCTGATGATCGCAACACCATCGCTGTCTTCCGCATGGATCGGCCGCTCACGACGTTGCACGACACGGGAGCTCATGTCGGCGTCGACAATCACCAGATGGTCGGGTTCATCTCCGACGATCGTCTGGCGGTGGCCGCCGATGACCTGAGCTGTCCGGCATTCTATCGCACGGACGCGCAGGTGTGGTCGGCGGAGCCGCGCGCGCGCTTGAACCTGATCGACTCAGCGACGGGCAAAACCATGCACACCGGAATCTGCCTGCACGGCCTGGTGACCGGGGACGACCAGATCGTTTTCCTCGGCCACGACGATCGAGAAGATCCGCAGTTCTCGCGCGACGGCATCCATTGGACGCCCGGGCTCGCGGTCGCGTTTGATGGCATGGGCCAAGTGCTTGCAATCTCGCACAGCAACGACCTCGTCGACGAACAATCGCGCGTCATCTCGCACGACGTCGTCGATGCGCGCTGGACGCGCTAGCTGCTCGCTCTGGCGCTTAGGCCCGCTCCAAACCCAGCCGCTACTACCGCCCGCGCCCGCCGCGGAACCCGCCGCCCCCACGCATTCCGCCGAAGTTCGAGGCGCCGGCAGAACGTGCATAGTTCGACCGGTTAAGGTTGTTATATGTGCTCGAGTTCATCGCGGGTTGCGTCGTCGTGGTTGGTCGATTGATCGACGGTTGCGTGCCGGCTGTCGGACGGTTGGCGCCGATGTTGCCAGTGTTCACGTTCTGCCAATTTTGGTTCGCATTGTTATAGCGCGACCAACCGCCGTCAGCAGTCGGCTTATATATATTGCCATCGCGGCCGGCGAACACGTTGTCGTTTGTCGAAATGCCCGGACCACCACCCGGCCTGTTGCCCGCGATCGGATTCGAAACGCCCGGACCGGCGCCCGCGTTACCGCCACCTGGACGATTTCCGCCGATATTGCCCGTCGTCGGCCGCTGGCCCGGTGTGTTGATATTGGGCTGGCGCGCCGCGTTGCCCCAATTCGAATACGGCGACGGCCTGTTGTTGATGTTACCGCCTTGGCCCCAGCGTTGGCAGTTGCCCCCGCTGCACGCGACGCCGCCGCGGTACCAATTGCCGGTGTTAGGATTGTAGACTGAGCCGCCGCGGATGCCGCCGTACGGTCCGTAAACCGAACCGCCGCGCCAGTACGCTCCGTTTCCGGTCACGCCGCTGCCGACCGTCGCTC
>DASRXC010000043.1:0-3213 GCA_035654355.1 Binatus sp. (SeqCode) | reverse complement strand
GTCTACCGCGTCGTCCCGTTCACCACAAAGCATCCGGACGATCTGATCCCGTCGTACATGGGCAACTCCGTGGGACATTGGGACGGCGATACGCTCGTCATCGACGTCGTCGGCTTCAACGACAAGACGTGGCTCGCCGGCACAGGGACCTTCCACTCAGATCAGCTTCATATTACGGAACGTTACACGCGTGTCAGCAACGATCGCATCGACTATCAGGTGACGATGGAAGATCCGAAAGTACTGACGAAGCCATGGATACTGACATCGTCGTTGATGCTGCGTGAAGGCACGAGACTCGAGGAGTACATATGCGCCGAGAACAATCTCGATCCGGGGCGGTACGAAAAACTCCTCAAAGACGGCGTGAAATTTACGCGCTAGCGGCACTTCTCGCCGCGACGGCGGCGATCGGCGCGGACGTTCACATGCGAGCGGCGGACGGCTCGCCGACGTTTACGAAAGACGTCCTGCCGATTCTGCAGAAGAACTGCCAGTCGTGCCATCGACCCGGACAGATTGCGCCGATGTCGCTCGTGACGTACGCCGAGACACGGCCTTGGGCGCGGTCGATTCGCACGAAGGTCGAGAGCCGGCAGATGCCGCCGTGGTTCGCGGACCCCAGTCACGGTCAGTTCGCGAACGACCGCTCGCTGTCCCAGCACGACGTCGACGCAATCGTGAAGTGGGTGGACGCCGGAGCGCCCGAAGGCGAGACGGCCGACGCACCACCGCCGCGCGTGTGGCCCTCGGACGGCTGGCAGATCACACCTGACATTGTCGTCAAGGGACCGGAGTTCCGCGTTCCGGCGCACACAAAAAACGACGTCGTCGAGTGGGTCACCTACGTCGTGCCGAGTGGATTCACGCACGACACCTGGATCACGTCGCTCGAGATCAAGCCGAGCGTCTTGAACGTCACGCATCACATCTGCTTCACGTTCCAGCGACATCGGGCAGAGACGCAGTACTACGTCGCGAACTGGAGCGAGTCGCCGCGAGATGAAGAAGGTGCGGCCCTCAAGGAGAGCAACGCGAAGCTGGCCACCCCACCACCGCCGAGCGGCGCCAGCGTCGGCGGCGGGTTCAACTGCTACGTTCCGGGCCGTGCGGCCGACGACTATCGCCCGTTCCACGCAGGAAAACTCATTCCCGCAGGCAGCGACATCTCGATCCAGGTGCACTACACCCCGATTGGCAAGGAGGTCGTCGACCGTCCGCTGATCGGATTCACCGTCTCCGACACACCGCCGGAAAAACGCTGGATGTCGTACGGCATCGTCGGCGGCGGACCGGATTTCGCGATTCCGCCGAACGAGGGGAACTACAAGAGCCCGACGTTCGACGTCGAATTCACACGCGACGTCGAGCTGGTCGAGATGATGCCGCACATGCATCTGCGCGGCAAAGACATGACGTATCACTTGATCTACCCCGACGGTCGCGACGAGATCGCGTTGAGCGTTCCGAAGTACGACTTCAACTGGCAGCTGCTCTATCAGCCGGCCAGACCGATACGAGTACCGAAGGGGACGAAGCTCCACGTCGACGCGCACTACGACAACTCGACGGCCAACCGGTTCAACCCGAATCCCAGTCGAACGGTATACCTCGGTCGCATGACGTGGGAAGAAATGATGGCGCCGTTTTTTGGCATCCTCATCGACCAGGACGCGGATCCGATGACCGTGGTGAAGCTCGGGAAATACCTCAAGGACGGAGACGGCGCGTGACGCTGGCGATCGCGATCCTGCTTGCGGCACAGATCGGCGGAAAGCCGATTAGCGGCGGGAATCCGACGCCAGGCACGCCGCAGCCCGAGCCTCCCGTTGTCGCGGACAGAATCACGGTGACGGGCTGCGTGGAACTCGTCAAGGGCGCGCCCGCCGGCAAGATCGACGGCAATGAGATCGTCGACTCGCGCTACGTGCTCACGACTGTCGCGACTCCGTCCAAGGTGCAATACAGGCTCGCCGCGATGGAGAGTCAGCTGTCGCCGTTCACTGGTGCGAAAGTGGAACTCTCCGGCGAGCCGAAGACTCCTGGCGGCAACGTGCTGCGCGTCGAGTTCGTACAGCGGCTGTCTGCGCGCTGCCGCTGATCCGCGTTCAATCGCACGTAGTGCAGGCCGTCAGGCCTGCGGCGTGGCAGACCTAGAGCGTTTTTCATAACGGTACAGCGATTCTGTATCCGCAATGCCGCACGTAATTGCGGCACTCGGTCGGCGTAAACAGGCTGAGCGCGATGGCGATGAGATCGCTGACTTGCTCGAAGCTGCGTGGGCGTGCGGCACGTAAGAACGCTTTCAATTTGGCAAAGGCCAGTTCGATGGGGTTGAAATCCGGACTGTAGGGCGGCAGAAACCGGAGACGCGCGCCGACGGCTTCGATCGCACGCCGGACTTCCGGTTGCTTGTGGGCCGCGAGGTTATCCAGGACGACCACGTCACCCTTGCGCAACGAGGGCGCGAGGACTTGTTCGACGTAGGCGAGAAAGGTGATGTTATCGATCGGGCCATCGAAGACGGCCGGCGCACTGAGCCCCTCGAGCCGAAGCGCGGCGACCACCGTGTGCACCTGCCAATGGCTGCAGGGCGTGTGATCGCGCAGGCGTGTGCCGCGCGGACTCCGACCATAGCGGCGGATCAAATCGGTCGCGACGCCGCACTCATCGAGAAAGACGTATTGCCGGACGTCGCGAAGGGGGAGCCAGGCGCGCCAGCGTCGCCGCTCAGCGACGATGTCGGGCCGGCGTTGTTCGTCGGCGTGAATCGTTTTTTTTGATGGTCAACTGGAGCCGGTCCAGCTCACGCCACACCGTGGCCAGCGCCACCGACGTGCGCAGCGCCTCGCGCAACTCCGCGAGCGTCGCATCCGGGCGCGCCGCGACCAGCGCGGTCAGCTGCGCTTCATGGCCCGCCAGCACCCGCCCGCGAAACTTCGTCTGCTTCCGGGGCTCAATCGACCCCGTGTCGCGCCGTCTCTGCTTGAGCGCATCTACCCAGGCCCGACTTACGTGATACCGCTCCGCGAGATCCTTCGACGACAGGCCAGCATCCGCATCCTGAATGACGCGGGCGCGTAGATCGATCGAGTAAGCCGCGGCCATCAGCACCTCTTGCATCCACGGGTACCATGGCCGCGTACTGAGTACAAGTTAAAAACGCTCTAGGCGGACGTAACTAAATGTCCGGCTAAAGCCGGACACTACGTA
>DASRXC010000042.1:0-14203 GCA_035654355.1 Binatus sp. (SeqCode) | reverse complement strand
TGCTCAGACTATCGGCGACGTGGCCGATGAGCGAAAGCAAACGGGCGTACTGCATGCGCCGCGGTCCAAGCACGCCGAGCGCGCCAGCGTTGCGGTCGCCGACCTTATACGGAATAGTGACGATGCTGCACTCGTTCATGTCCGCGCTGCCCAACTCGTGACCGATCGCGACCGTGGCGCCCTCATGGTGCAGCGAGTCTTGCAGCCAGCGATAGAGGGTCTGTTGCTCTTCGAGCAGTTCGAGGATCGCGCGCAGCGTGCGGAAATCGCGGAACTCCTGTTGGTCGAGCAGATTGTTCGCGCCGCCCGCGAACAGGCGCCGCTCCAGTTCGGCCTCGCCACGCATGGCGAACAGTCCCGCGAGCGCGCGCACCAGTTCAGACGGCAGCGGCATCTCGCGAGTAAGCTCCTCGAGCAGGCGTACGTCGATGTCGTGCAGCGAGCGGCCGGCCAGATGCGCGTTGAGCTTGTTGCACACGCGCGTCAGCTGATCGGGATCGACGTCGGTTGTCGATTCCAGCGTGGCCTGCGCCGCGATCCCAAGGTCCGTCACGATCACGACGTGCACGCGATGCGGATTCACCCAGATCAATTGGAGATGCCGGTAGGTCTGGCTATCGAGGCGCGGTGCGATTGCGAACGCGATGTTGCGCGTGAGGTTCGATAAGACGTGCGACGCGTGATCGACGGCGCTGTCGAGTTGCGCCCGCGCGCGATGGATCTCCGTGCGGATGAGCTCGCGCTCTTCGTTACCGAGAACTTCTGGCTGGATAAGACGGTCGACGTAGTAGCGATAACCGCGGTCCGAAGGCACGCGGCCTGCCGAAGTGTGCGGCTGGTCGAGGTACCCCTCGTCCTCAAGCGCGGCCATCTCGGCGCGCACGGTCGCCGGGCTCACGCCGAGATTGTACTTCTGAGTAAGGGTCGCAGAGCCGACGGGTTCGCCGGTCGCGATATATTCATACACCACCGTGCCGAGAATCGACGTCTTGCGCCGGTCCAGCTCGGGCTCCGGAGGTGGCGGGGCTGGAGCAGCCTTTTTATTGTCTTTGGCCATATTTAGCAGTCAGCACATGAGAGTGCTAATCCGGGAGTACGGCAATCTTGAGGCTCGGCCCTCCCCGGTGGAGTCTTTCATCGCCGGCTCACTGCCCTTTCACTCGCTCTTCGGGCGCCGGCCACTCGGGACGCGAGACAATCGTCGCATGAGACGTGTCGTCGCGTTTGCGACCTGCCTGGTTCTCTGCTCCTCGAGCCCCCTTGAGGGGTGCGCAAGCGCGGCGACCGGCTCTACGCTGATCATCCAAAGCGGCGGCGTTGCGCGCGAATACCTCCTCCACGTGCCAGCTTCGTACGATGGTCGTCAAGCAGTGCCACTTGTGCTCGTCTTCCACGGCGGCGGCGGCCAAGACGCGGGCATGGAGCGCATGTCCGGGATGGACGCGGTCGCCGATCGCGACGGCTTCATCGTCGCATACCCGCAAGGCCTTGACCGTCATTGGAATGACGGGCGCACCGACGCGAGCAAAGCCGACGATGTCGCGTTCATCAAAACGCTTGTCAGCGATCTTGAGATTCGATATCGCATCGATCCGCGCCGCGTGTATGCGAGCGGAATCTCTAACGGAGCGTTCTTCTCGTTGCGTCTTGCGTGCGATCTCGGCGGCACGTTCGCAGCGGTCGCGCCCGTCGCGGGCTCATTGCCCGTTGGATTCACTCCACGTTGCCAAGGCTCTCCCGTTTCGGTGTTCATGATCAACGGCACCGCGGATCCGCTCGTTCTGTACAACGGTGGACGCGTCGGTGGTGGGTTCATTAACGGCGGGGAGTCCATTCCGGTGCCGCAAGCAGCCGCGGCCTGGGCTTCTATCGACGGTTGCGCCACGACGCCGAATGAATCAGCGCTCTCGAGTGCGGCTGCTCCTGATGGTACGACGACGCAGGTTGCCTCGTACCATGAATGTGCGCGCGATGCGTCGGTCGTCTTGTACACCATTGACGGCGGCGGCCATACCTGGCCGGATGGACCTCAGTACTTGCCCAAGGCGATCATCGGGCCGGTCAGCCACGATTTCAACGCGTCAGAAACGATCTGGCAGTTCTTCTCCGCTCATCCCAAAGACTGACGCCAGTAGATCTCTTATCCTACGGATCGTTGCGGAGCGCTGTCGTCAGCGCGCAGGAAGTCGCGAACTTCAGCGAGCGAGTGCACGCGCCGTGCGGGCGGCAATGACGCCAAGATGCGCCGGCCGTATGTCATGGTCTCGAGACGCCCGTCGAGTACGCACATCAAACCTTTATCCGAGCGGCTGCGTATGAGGCGGCCAAGTCCTTGTTTGAGCCGGGTGATCGCCGCGGGCACCATCAGGGCATCGAACGAGCTGATGCCGCGCTCTTCGAGCAGCTGCGAACGCGCCGCGATCACTGGGTCGTCGGGCGGCGGGAACGGGATACGATCGACGATTACGCATGACAACGACTCACCGATGACGTCGACGCCTTCCCAAAACGATGCGGTTGCGAAGAGCACAGGCGCCGCCTCCGACCGAAACCAGTCGAGGATCTGCGATCTCGGCGATTCGCCCTGCACGCGGCACGCGAACGGCAGCCTCGGAACCAATGCGGCGGCCACCTCGCGCATCACCGCGTACGACGTGAACAGCACGAACGCGCGCCCGCTGGTCGCATGCAACACGCCGTCGACGATCTCGATCGCGCGCCGGGCGAAACGTGGATCTTTTGGATTCGGCCGCTCCGGGGGCAGATACAGCATCGCCTGCTCGGCGAAGTCAAAAGGCGATTCGAGCACGAGCTCATCGACGGGCGTCTGCTCGAGACCGACCTGTCTGCGCAGGTACGCGAAGTCTCCGCCGGTCGCGATTGTCGCCGACGTCATCACGACGCAGCGGGTTTGGTCGAAGAGGCGCTCGCGCAGCGTCGGAGCGATCGTCACCGGGGCGCAGACTGCGGCGTACGAATCGCGCCGCTCGCTCTCGCGCTCGACCCAGCAGATGTAGCCGTCCAGATTGAGCCGCAGCCGCTCGATCGTCTGCGTCGATCCGGCGACTGCTGCCGAGAGCAGATCGCGCCGGCGCTCGAGCGCCGCTTCGCCGATCAGCGGAAAGCGTGATGCGCGCGACCAGTTCTCGGCAAGCCAGTTCTCGACGCGGTACAGCGCCCGCTGCAGCGGATCCATAAGTTCGATCGCGCGCTCGTTCTTCTCGAGCGGGTACCGTCCGGCAGGGCCATCCGCGAGCGCGGCGGCAAAATCATCTGCCGCTTGCGTGAGTTCGGCCCGCAACGAATCCTTGAAGATATATGCGCGGTCGATCTTGCGCTGCAGGCGGCCGATGCCGGCGCGTGAGAGCGATGACGAAAACGCTGCGGTCGCCCACTCCTCGATCTGGTGCGCTTCGTCCAGGACCGCGTAATCGTACGGCGGGATCAGCCCGCCGCCGCTGGCCAGATCGATGAAGAACAGCGCGTGATTGACGACGACGATGTCGGCGTGTCGCGCCGCCTCGCGAGCGCGCATGTGATGGCAGCGCTCGGGGCCGAAGAACGAGCACGCCTCCATGATGCAATCGTCTGCATCGGTGTCGACCTCTCGCCACAACGCATCTGACGGGATGAAATCAAGTTCCGCGCGATCGCCCGTCTCAGTACGGCCGGCCCAGCGGAAGAGACGCCGCTCGTGGTCGCTGTGCGCCAGCACCAACTGCTTGCGCAGCGCTTCGAGCTTGTCGCGGCACACGTAGTTGTGTCTGCCCTTGAGCACGACGACGCGCACCTCGGCGCGACCATGCTGGTCGCGCAGCGCATCGAGGATGAGCGGGATGTCTTTGGTCAGCAGCTGCTCTTGAAGCGCGAGCGTCGCGGTCGAGATCACGACGCGCTGGCCCGACAAGAGCGCAGGGACGAGATACCCGAGCGACTTTCCGGTTCCGGTTCCAGCTTCGACCATCACGTGGACGTGCTCGAGCAAGCCGCGGTTGACGAGCTTCGCCATGGCGATCTGCGCCGGACGGTGTTCGTAGCCGCGCAATGAATGCGCGACAAGACCGTCTGGACCGAGAACATCCTCGATGGTCAGCATGCGAACAGGCGTTCGCTATTCGCCGCGCTACGAATCCCAATCCTGGCGTTGCGAACGCCGGCGGTCGGCCTTTCGCTTTCGCTCGATCAGCGTCTCACTGACCCGTGTATGAGTATTGACGGGAATCGTCGGACGAGCCGCACGCAGCCTCTGCTTTTTGAGCCTCTCTTTGAGCTCGACGATCTGCTTTCGGCTGCCCGCTTTTTTCGGTTTGCGGCGCGCGCGGCGTGTCATGTGGCGCGCGTTTATCGGGCGAAGGCCGGTACGCCTGCCCATCAGAATAGCGCCCAACGATGAAGGCACAGACGGCAGCGCAGCCGTCGCCGGCGCGCACCGCTGCGTTGCCGAAGACGATGCGCGCGCTGGTCAAAGAGCGGCCCGGCCCCGGCATGTCGCTGCGCGAAGTTCCGCTTCCCACGTTCGGACCGACGGACGTGTTGATCCGCGTGCGCCGCGCCGGCATCTGCGGCACCGACGCGCACATCTGGGATTGGGACAAGTGGGCGCAAAGCCGGCTGCACTTGCCGGTCATCGTCGGACATGAGTTCATGGGAACCGTCGCCGCTGTTGGAACCGCCGTGCGCAGCGTGACCGTCGGCGAGCGCGTAGCCGCTGAGGGACATGTCGTAGACTGGACCTGCCTGCTGTGCCGAACGGGCCAGGCGAATCTGTGCGAGCACGTTGAGGTGATCGGCGTCGACCGCGACGGATGCTTTGCCGACTACATCGCGATGCCCGCGCAAAACGTGTGGAGGCTCGACCCTTCGGTGCCTGATAACTGGGCTGCGGTCTTCGACCCGCTCGGCAACGCGGTTCACACGGTGATGACCGCAGACGTCGGCATTAAGAGCGTTGTGATCACCGGCGTGGGGTCGATCGGGCTTATGGCGATTCCCGTGGCACGCGCCGCCGGCGCTGCCAAGTTGATCGCCATCGACGTCAACCCGCATAAGCTCGAGCTCGCGCGCCAACTCGGCGCCGATGAGGTCTTCGATTCGCGCGATCCTAGCACGCGCGAGCGGGTCTACGCGTTGACAAACGGCGACGGCGCAGACGTGCTGCTCGAAATGAGCGGCAACGGCGCGGCGCTCGATCTCGGTCTCAGCATGGTGCGCAATGGCGGCCGCGCAGCCTTGCTCGGGCTGCCCTCCGACGCCGTCAACATCAAGCTTGCGGAGCACATCATCTTCAAAGGGCTGACGGTCTTCGGCATCTTTGGGCGCAAAATGTTCGAGACGTGGTATCAGATGCAGTCGCTCGTCACCAGCCGGCGTATCGATCTCACCCCGATCATCACGCACGTGCTGCCGCTGGAGCAGTTCGAAGAAAGCTTCGCGATGCTCAAGGCCGGCAGCGCCGTGAAGATCGTCATGGATATCGCGGGAGATGCGCCGTGAACCAGGTCTTCAACCACCGGCTGAAATCCGACTTGGAGACGCTGCGTGAAGCCGGCACGTTCAAACACCTGCGCCACATCACGACGCCGATGGCCGCAGTCGTGCACATGGTCGAGGCCGGCGATGCGATCGTCCTGTCGAGCAACAACTATCTCGGGCTGGCCGATAACCCGCGCGTCATCGAGGCGGGTATCGAGGGGTTGCGCCACTATGGGGCCGGCACCGCGAGCGTGCGCTTCATCTGCGGAACGCTCGACATCCACAAGCAGCTCGAACAGCGCATCGGCGAGTTCTTGGGAACCGAGAATGCGCTGACGTACGTCTCATGCTGGGCTGCGAACACTGGACTCATCCCGACGATCGCGGTTGAAGGCACGGCGATCGTCTCTGACGAGCTGAATCACGCGTCGATCATCGACGGCGCGCGCATTGCGACGCAAGCGCAGCGGCTGCGCTACAAACACGCCGACATGGCGGACCTCGAAGCCAAGCTCGCCAGCCTCGCGCCCGACATGACCAAGTTCATCATCAGCGACGGCGTCTTCTCAATGGAAGGCGATCTTGCGAAACTGCCTGAGATCGTCGCGCTTGCGAAGCGCTACAACGCAGTCACGATCGTCGATGACAGCCACGGCACCGGCGTGACGGGTCGGACGGGTCGCGGCACGGTCGAGCACTACGGGCTGACCGGCCAAGTTGACATCATCACAGGCACGCTCGGCAAGGCGCTCGGCGGCGCAGCCGGCGGTTTCGTCGCCGGCACGAACGATCTGATCGAAACGCTCATCCAAAAATCCCGCCCACAACTGTTTTCGAACGCGCTGCCCGCAACGGTCGCGTGCAGCGCGCTGGCAGCCATCGACGAGCTCGATACGCACCCCGAGCTACTCACGACGCTGCGCGAGAACATCGCCTACTTCCGAGCGGGGTTGAAACGCCTGGGGTACAAGCCGCTCGAGGGCGAGAGCGCGATCATCCCAATCATCGTCGGCGAGACCGCGTTCGCGATAAAGATGAGCGATGAGCTGCTCAAACGCGGCGTGTTCGTGACGGGTTTTGGCTTCCCGGTTGTGCCGGAGGGGACGGCGCGCATCCGCGTGCAGATGAGCGCGGCGTTGAAGCGCGAGCATCTCGATCGAGCGCTCGCCGCCTTCGAGGAAGTTGGGAAGACGCTCGGCATTATCCCCTAGCGCGAAAATCCGCGCTATTGCTGCAAGAGACGTGCCATCGCGTCGAAGCAAGTGTCCTGGTTAAGCCAGAGCTGTGGAGGGCTGACGACGATTGGCGTGCGTAGGAGCGCGCTTCCGAAGCCGGTGGTCGCGGTTGACGCCGGCAGCGGATCTGCATCGAATCCGGCAGCGCTGCGGAACAGCAATTCCGCGTACAACGCCTCGAACCAGCCGAACGACGTACGCGTGTAGCGGTCGAGATCGTTCGGGTCGAAGCTTTCGTGAAACAGCGTGCCGCCTTGCGTGGTCTCTTGGACGGTCCGGATCTGGTCCACCGTCTCGATGCCGACCGGCGCCGTGATCGCGCGCGCGACCATGCCAAGCGGCCACACCCAGCCCGTTGGGGTATGCGGACTACCCAAGCCTGACGCGTACGTGCCCGAATAGTAGTACGGATTTGCCGGCGAAAGGACAAAACGGCGCGTGTTCTCGTATTCGGGATTGCCGGGCGATGCGTAGCCGTAATACGTCGCGGTGAGCAGATTCGGTATGTTCGCGTCGTCCATGAGCAGTTGGTGTCCGAGCCCATCGACTTCGTAGGCGTAGATCCAGCCGAAATCCATTTCGTAGATCGAGCCGTAATGCTGGATGCCGCTATCCACCTGGTCGGCGAGCTGCGACGCTGCCGCGGCCAATCTCGAGTCGTGGTAACCGGCCGCCGCCATCTCGGACAGCTCTCGCAACGCCACTTCCGCGAACATGTTCTGCGGCACGTTGTACGAGTAACGGACCGGGTCGTCCGAGGGACGGAACGCTGACCAAATCATCCCCGTGTAGGCGAAGTCGGTGCCGCGATTGCTTTGTAAAAACCGCGAGCGGTAACGCGAACAGGTTGCATGATGCTGCTCGCATTGAAATGTTGAGACCGTGTGCTCCCACGACCAGTGGAGCCGCTGCGTGAACAGCGCGCGGTCTCCCGTTCGCCGCCAGTATGTGTATGCCAGCGTGATCGGATAGGCGAGCGAATCGACCTCCCACTTCTCCTCCCACACCTTGTAGCCGGAGGTGAATGCGTTCGCGTAGGGATCGGTGAGGACGTTTTTTGCGTTGCGCTCGATGACGTCGCGCACGTATGGCCCGAGGCGCGGTACGTGGGTTACGAAGCGCACGTACGGTTTGGATTGCGCCGAAGAATCGCGCAGCCACATCGCTGGGATGTCGCCCGTCTGGACGTACATCGTCCCGTCATCTTCAAGGAAGAAATCCGCGCTGACCGTTTGGAAGAGGGTCGCGGTTTGGATCTGCATCGTCGTGGGATTGATGGAGCTTGACGGGATGATGATGTATGAAGCGGCCGGGGCTTGCTCCGCGATCGCCGGCATGCTTGCGATCAAGAGAACCGGCATGAACGCGAGCGCGCGAGCATACTGCGCGAGCAAAACCACGTCCCGCCCGTTCGCAGAACCCCGGCGCAATCCCGCCCGGAGGTTATCGACCCAACGGCGCTAGAAAACGCGAGCGATGGTCGCCCGCATCCTCCCGATCCTCGGTATCACGTTCATCGATATCCTCGGCTTCTCGATACTGATCCCGATCTTGCCGTACTTCGTCAAGAATTTCGGTGCGTCGGACTTAACGGTCGGATTGCTGTTCTCAACGTTTGCGGCATGTCAATTCGTCGCGGGCCCGATATGGGGAAACGTCAGCGACCGCATCGGGCGCAAGCGCGTGCTCATCATCAGTCAAATCGGTGCGACCATCGGCTGGACGATGCTCGCTTACGCGAGCAGCTTGCCGCTCGTATTCGCGGCGCGCGTCATCGAAGGTCTGTCGGGCGGCAACATCAGCGTCACGCAGGCGTACGTCGCCGACCTCGTCGAGCCGAAAGACCGAGCGCGTGCGTTCGGTTATGTCGGCGCGGCTTTCAGCTCAGGCATCGTCTTCGGTCCGGTGCTTGGCGGCTTCTTGCTCGACCGCTATGGATTCTCAGCCCCGTTCTTGACCGCTGCGGCGATCCAATTCCTCACCTTGCTGCTCACGATCTTCATGTTGCCGGAATCGACGAGCAGCGCGGAGCGTGCACACGTCGCGACGTTCGCCGACATCTGGCGTTCGTTGACCAACCGCGCGCTGGCACCGCTCCTCATCCAGCTCTGGGCCTTCTCGCTTTCGCTGTACGCGTGGTTCGGTGTCCTCACACTGCTGTTCAAGGAGGCGCTGCATTTCAGCGGCACCCAGACGAGCTATTTCTTCGCATCCTTCGGATTGGTGAGCGTGATCCTCCAAATCGGCGTCGTCGGCAGCACCAACGAAAAACTCGGCGCAGGTCGAACCGCGCTTCTCGGCATCGGATCGCTGCTCGTAGGATTCTGTCTTGTGCCGTTGATCCACAACGTCTGGACAGTGCTGCCCACGATACTGCTGTTCGCGTTCGGCATGGCGATCACGCGGCCGAGTTTGACGGCATTGCTGACGGATCGCACGCCCGAAAACCAGCGAGGCACGATCCTGGGCGTCAGCTCGGCGCTCGATAACCTTTCGGGCGTTTTGATGCCGCCAGTGTCGACGGGCGTTTTGGGCGCGTTCGGTCCGGCGTGGGCTGGCGTACCGTCAGCGTTCTGGTCCGCGGTCGCGCTGATCCTCGGCTTGCGCAACAGGATCTTGTCGGCAACGACCGGCGGCGCGGTGCCGGCAGGACGGCCTCAGGTACCGACACCGACCGCGCAAACAACCGAATAGAAAAAGCATTCGGCAGAAAGCGTTGGGTCGCGCGGCCTTACTTCAGCTTGTGCGGCTTGTCGAGATAGTCTTGGTAGATCAGACCCTGCGCGATCTCCATCGACTCTGTGAGCAGTCCGCGAGCGAGCGCCATGTCTTCGCACGTCTCGCCGGTCGCGAGCGCTTGCGACATCAACGTTGAGATCGGCGTCTTCGTCTCGTACGAGAGCCATGCGGCGCAGCTGATCTCGCCCGGGGAAACGCCGCTGCGGACGAGAGTCGCGTAGTCAGGCGTCGCGACTCCCTGGAAACGATACGCGAGCGCTTTGCGGAACCAGTCGTAGCGTGCCTGCGATGAAGTGAGATCGAGCAGCGTGATCCGCGCCGCCAGCCAACGGCTCTGCGCGGCGTAGATCTCGTCATCCGACTGCAGCGCCATCGCCTCGACGCTATCCCAGGCCGCTTGCGCTTTTTCGAGCGCCGCGCGCACTTTCGGCATGTCCGCCGGCTTGATGTCGCCGGAGGTCGTGTCGATCGTGTCGAGCACGACGAAATAGTCCTTGAGCGCATTGACACTGTCGGCAGCTGCAGTCACCGTTCCGCGCGCGCGGTCGACCGCGCGCGAAAGCTCGTCCGACGACGAGATCATCTGCGCGGTGATTCCTGGATAGTACGCCTGCACCGATTGCGTGCCCATCGTCGACTCGCTGTTGACGAGCTGCTGGCCCATTTCGTTGAGCAGCGTTTGATTGTCATTGAACAGCTCGGGCACCGTGGTCATGACGTCAGCGGTCAAGCTCAGTGCGCCGTTGATGTCGACCACCATTTTGTCGAGCGCGGCGGTCGCCTGCGCGAGGTTGTTGGTCGGAGTCTTCGGTGTTCCCAGGTTGGGAACGCCGCCGGAAAGTGAGTGCAGCTGCGTCGCCAGCGATTCGGCATCGCGATTGCCCCAGCGCGCCTGCTCGCGCGACAACGCGGCGTCGTCGCGGTTGATGTTGAGCGCCTGCTCGATGAGCGACGCGGTCGACGCGCGGCCTGCCGGGTCGAGTTCGAATGCGAATTGGAGCTGGGATCCCGGTGCGGCGTGCATGCCGTTGTCTTTAAGCGCGACCTGCAGGCCCGCGACGTGCGACGTTGCGAGCGAATCAGTCGGCTCGAGCTTCAACGCTTGCGCGAAGCGTCCGTCCGAGTACGAGAAGCGGCCTTCGCTTTCGTCGTGGATCGCGTCGGCGGTGATCTGGGTCGCGCTCGGATTGTCGAGCTGCGGATATCCCTCAAGGTGCGCGATGCGATCGCTCGGCACAGGATGATCCAAGAACGCTTTGTCCGCCTTGCTCGACGGAGATTCTGACATCTTGCGCAGCTGGTCCATGAAGTCGACCATCGACTGCGGGTCGTAGCCGGCTCGCGACATCAACTGCAACCCGTACTGGTCGGCCTGCAGCTCGTCGACGCGCGAGAACTTGGTCATCGCCAGCTCGCCGGCATCACCGCCGAACATCGAGGCGATCGGGGAGAGGATCGAGAGCACGCCGATGAGCACGCCAAGTATCGTGCTCTTCTCCTCGAGCGAGAGGAAATGGCGCCGCTCGACGTGGCCCATCTCGTGCGCCAGCACCCCAGCCAACTCATCGTCCGACGACACGGCGTTGAGCAGGCCCATGTCGACGTGCACAAAGCCGCCTGGCAAAGCGAACGCGTTGATCTCGTCGTCGTTGATGATGGAAAACGTGTACGTGATGTCTTCGCGCGCGCGGTACTTCGCGAGATTGCCGCCGACGGTGTTGACCCAGTTGGTCAGAAATGGATCGTCGACAAGCAGGCTCTCGCGATCGACCTGCTTCGAGATCTCAGCACCTTTCGAGATTTCGGTCGCGGTGCTCATCGCGCGCGCCGGGAACGGCGACGCCATCTCGAAGAGCATGACGCCGAGCAGCAGCGCGGAGAGAATGCGCATGCTTACCCTTTGTCAATCGTTGCGAGGTTATCCTTGAGCTGCTCGGGCGTCATGAATCCGCGCGAGATCTTGCGCACGACGCCGCTGCTGTCGATGAAAAAACTCCACGGGAGCGAGTCCACTTGGTACGCCTCGGTGAAGCTCCCAGGATCCAGCAGCACTTGGTACGTGATGCCGAAGCGTTTCAGGAATGGCATGACAAGCTCGGCGTCCTCCTGCTCGTCGATGCCCAGGAAGACGATGCGGTCTTTGTATTGGGGATAGGCCTTGACGATGCCCGGGAGCTCGAGCTTACAGGGCGGACACCAGGTCGCGAAGGCGTTGAGGAAAACCGGCTTTCCTTTATATTGGGCCAGCGTGACGGGCTTGCCGTCGATGTCTTTGAGAGAGAACGCGGGTGCCGGTTGCCCGACGGCAGGGGCGGCCGCGGCTGAGGTGCCGCGCGGCTGACCGCTCTGCTTCGCGCACCCGGAGCCGGCCATGACCAGACATGCTAGTAAGAAGATGAAACTCGATCGCATCACGGTGTTCGTAGCAGCCGGCTAGGCGCCCGCGGCGGTAAGGATCAGGTCGGTGCCGAGCCCGACGATAAATCCAAGGAAGATGCCCACGCTCGCCAGTTCTTTGTGCCCGATGCGCCCGCCCGCCTTCGTCATCTCGCCGATCACGTAGATGATCGCACCGGCCGCGACCGTGAGGAAAAGCACCGACAGGGTCGGCGAGACGAAGCGATACCCGATGATCGTGCCCAAGAAAGTCGGGCCACCGCCTACGAGTCCGAGCATGAGGATCTGCTGCCAGGTGACACGTGAGTCCGCACCGACCAACGGCGCAGCGATGCCGAAACCTTCGGTCATGTTGTGCAAGCCGAAGCCGATGATCAGCAGCACCGCGAGTTCGATGGCGCCGGTCGCCGCCGATTGACCGATCGCGAGGCCCTCGCTGAAGTTGTGCAACCCGATGCCGAGCGCGATCGTCGTCGCTAAGGTCATCGGGCTCAGCAATCCGCCTTCAGCGACTGCCGCCCGCTGCCGCGCGAGCACGACGCGCGAAAAGTATACGAGTCCGACCAACCCGAGCGCCAATCCCAGGACATAAATGAGCGCCAACGACCAGAACGGTCCGGAACTGGCGCCTTGCTGCGTCTGCGTAAGTGCGTCCGCGAGCGGTTCGCCCGCTTGGCGCAAGATGTCGAACAGCAAGAAGAACAGGACGCCGATCGCGACCGCGTTGGCAAATGCGATCCAGCGGCGCGACACGCCGCGCATCAATGCAAACGGCAAGCCGAGAAAGATCGTCAAGCCGGCGATCGCGCCGAGCACGAGTGTCTCGCCTTGCGTGAGCTTGGGACCGCTTGCGGATTCGCCCGCCGGCGCCATCGCCATCATGTCTTGCGATGCCATCAGTGCGAAACGATCCGGTGCGCCCTCGTACTGCACGGCCGAGATCAATCCGCCAGGCCCGCGATTCCCATTGAGCATGTGGTCCGCGACGTGACAGTGGAACATCCACGTGCCCGGCTGCGCGTCGGCGACGAACTCGATGTCACGCGTCTCGCCCGGGCCGAGTGTCAGCGTGTCCATGAACTGGCGTGCACTGGATGCGACCGGCGCACCGTCCACTGCGACCACCTGGAAATGATGGCCGTGCAAATGCATCGTGTGGAACTCGGTTCCGCTGATATCGATCTCGCGGACGCGGATCCGCTGTCCGGTTCGCACGGCAAAGGGCTTGCCGAGCGGATAGCTCTTGCCGTTGATGCTGAAATAGTTCTCTGCGCTGCTGAAGATCTTCCACGACGAGATCAGCATGAGATAGTCGTGGTCGATGCGCGGTTGCGCTGAGGCCGTTCGTGGGTCGACGATCACCGCGCCGTACAGCCCGCGGTCGAGCTGGTTGAGATCGTCGACGTGCGTGTGATAGATGTACGTGCCGGGTTGGCGCACCACGAATTGATAGACGAAGCTTTGGCCCGGCTGCACCGGCGCTTGGCTGAAACCGGGCGTTCCATCCATCGAGGCCGGCACGCTCATGCCGTGCCAGTGAACCGTCGTCGGTGCGGGAAGATGATTCGTGAAGATGACGCGCAGTGTGTCGCCTTCGCGTACGTGGATCGTCGGACCGGGAACAGTGCCGTTATACGTCCACGCATCGACGTCGACTCCCGGCGCCGGCGTCCACGACTTGCGCTCGGCGATCAGGTGCACGACCGCGACCGGTCCCTTTAACGTGGGCGGCAGCGCCGGCAACAAGGAAAAGTCTTGCTGCGCTTCTGCTTCTGCTTGCGAGACAACCGCTGCCGAGACATCAGTCGCGACGGGTCCGGGCGCGGCTGCGTCGAGCGCGTCCGCGCGTGCGGCAGTCGCAGTGACGAGTATGCTGGCGGCGATGGCGAGAGTTGCGGCGAGCCGCGTGACGAGTGAAGTCACTTAAGCGACCTATTTGCCTTTGACCGGTCTCGCCGGCGGATGTTTGACGGTGATGGCTCCGGCAAGCTGCGTGCTCACTGAGTGCGCTTTGCCGTTCACGCGCAACGTCAGGAGGCCAACCGCGCGCTCGAATTTGTCGACGACCACCGCCGTGCCCGGACGCAGCCCGATCTGCGCGAGGTAGCGTAAGATCTCAGGCATATCGTGCTTCACCTCGAGCACCTTAGCCGGGACGCCGATCGGCAAGTCGATCAGATCGACCGCGTCGTCATGATCCCAGACAGTACCGTCATCGCGCGGAATCGCGTGGCCGTGCGGACAGGTGGTCGGTTCGCCGGTAAACTGGTACAGGTGGCGTTCGACGAGCGGCGAGATGGCATGCTCCAACCGGCATGCCTCGGCATACGCGAACTCCCATGGAATACCGAGATGGTCGA
>DASRXC010000041.1:0-13914 GCA_035654355.1 Binatus sp. (SeqCode) | reverse complement strand
TGTCGGCGCCCTTGACGCTTGCCAGTCCCAGGTGACAACGTTTTAGCAGGGGTCGGCGGGGAAAAATAAAGGGTCGACTTCAGCTCTTCCCTCTGAGGAGCGTGACGTATGCGTCCAAAGCAGAATCAGTTTGTTAAGTCGGTCGCGATTGCGACAGCGTGCATGTGCATGGCGTTGGTGTCCACGATCGCTCCAGTTCGAGCACTGCAATACACGGTGTTCGTCAACGGTGAATTGGTCCCGCTGCCCGTGCCAGCGGTGTCACAGGGCGGTCGGGTATTCGTGCCGATGCGCAGCATCTTCGAGGCCCTTCACGCAAGCGTCGTGTTCAATAACGGCACGGTGAATGCAACCGCCGGAACCAACCGGGTGCAGGTGAGGATCGGCTCGACGCAGGCGATCGTCAATGGCCAGACCCAGCAGCTGGACGCCGCTCCGTTCATCCAAGGCGCGACGACGATGGTGCCGCTACGCTTCGTCTCTGAAGCCCTTGGGGCGACCGTCGACTTCAATTCGACCAACGGCGCGATCAGGATTGCTACGGCGAATGCGAGCCCCGCGCCAACCGCTTCGCGTGCGGTACCGGGCGGGACGTCAGTCACAACAAACTTGACGACCTCGATCAACACGGCAAGCGCACAAGTCAATCAACCGATCTCACTCTTGGTCAAGGCGCCGGTTCCGCGCGTCGCGAGTGTGTTCGAAGGTGCGACATTCTACGGGCACATCGCTTCGGTGCAAAGGGCCAGTCAAGGCCGCAACCCGACGCTCGAACTCGACGTCGACAGCGTGCGCCTTGCAGGCACCCAAACAAGACTGCCGGTCGGCGCCACGATCTCAAAGATCGCGCCTGCCCAAGGCCCGAACGTCGGCTTGGGCGCGGCAGGCGCCGGCGCTGGAATGTTGCTGGGCAATTGGATCGGCAAGATGGTGGGCACGGATGTCGGTGGCGCGGTGGGTGGCGCCGCGGGATATTTGTTGGCGTCGAACAACAGGCAGGACATCACGGTTGGTCCCGGATGGGATATCGACGTCATGCTCATTCGAGAATTTGAACCGCCGGCGAGGTAGCGATTTCGCGGCGCCCTTCAGAGGTGTAGCCGACCGCTGCCGAGGGGGGTTCTGACAGCCGTGCCGCGCGGGCCCAGCGGCTTGCGCGGCGCCTTCACCCGTGATAAAATACGGGTGTATTCTCCGTAAGGAGTGGGACAGCCCACTCCTTTCGTTTCTCCCAGAGGATCCCGCACCAAATGGCACCACGCAAGACCGCGAGGAAGGCGGCCGCATCAGGCAACGGCTCGACCGTCGCCTCCCCGGCAACCCCCAACCAAGAACTCATCGCCGCGCTGCACGAGCTCGAGCGCGACCGCGGCCTTTCATTCGCCGTGCTCATCGACGCGCTCGAAGCCGCGCTGGTCTCCGCCTACAAGCGGAACTTCGCGCGCGAGGCCGAGGCGCACGGCAACCCCGTCGTGATCGTCGATCGCGAAGACGGCTCCTATCGAGTCTTCGCGCGCCGCACCGTCGTCGAAGAGGTCACCGATCCGTTGCTCGAGATCGCCGCTCCCGAGGCCGGCGACAAGTATAAGGTAGGCGACAACTACGATATCGAGGTCACACCCAAAGAATTCGGTCGCATCGCCGCCCAGACCGCAAAGCAAGTGATCGTGCAGCGCATCCGCGAGGCGGAGCGCGATCTCGTCTTCGACGAGTACAACGACCGGATCGATCACATGATCAGCGGCACCGTGCTGCGCTACGAACAGCGCAACATGTTCATCGACCTGGGCAAGGCCGAGGCGATCCTGCCGCTGTCCGAACAGGTGCCGCATGAGTCGTTCCGCATCGGCTCGCGCGTGCGCGTCTATGTGATGGAAGTGCGCAAGACCAATAAGGGACCGCAGATCGTCGTGTCGCGCACGCATCCCAATGTCGTGCGCCGGCTGTTCGAGACCGAAATCCCCGAGGTCGCACAGGGCCTCGTCGAGATCAAGGACATCGCGCGAGAGCCCGGTTCTCGCTCGAAGGTCTCGGTATGGACCGATGAAGAGGATATCGACGCCGTCGGCGCATGCCTTGGCCCGCGCAGCTCGCGCATCAATAACATCAGCGACGAGTTGCACGGCGAGAAGATCGACGTCATCCAATGGGCGGCCGATCAGCCGTCGTACGTGGCCAACGCGCTGCAGCCGGCCAAGGTGCTGCAGGTCCACTTGAGCGAGCGCCAACATCTCGCACAAGCGGTCGTGCCCGACCATCAACTCTCGCTGGCGATCGGCAAAGAGGGCCAGAACGTGCGCCTGGCGGCGCGCTTGACCGGTTGGCGCATCGACATCCACAACGAGGAGCAGTGGACGAACGTCGAATCGCAACGCGTTGAAGAAGAGAAAGAATTCGAAGAGGTCGCCGCGATGGCGGAAGCAGCGGCGCAGGAGTCGGGCGTTGCGCTGACGCCGGAGTTGCTCGCGCAAGACGAAGACCTGATCCGGCGCTTGCAAGAACTGCAACGCGCGCAAGATGACGGAGATAGTACAGCGCCTGAAACGGAGGATGCTGCAGACGACGCCGAAAAGACTGGCGCGACCGAATGACGATGTGCACGGGCCAGTCCGGCAGTGCGTCGCCTGCCGCACTCGCGCCGAAAAGCGGACGTTGCTCCGTTTCGTGCAGACCAGCATGGGACAGTGGGAGTACGATCCCGCCGCGCGGCGCGAAGGGCGCGGCGCGTACCTGTGCTCGCCAGACTGCGCGCAGCGCGTGAGCAAGAACAAACGATATAAAGGTATAGCGGCGGCCAGCGTGCCGCTGGATGCCTGGAAACGATGAAAGGAAACGACAGGCCGTAACGGCTGAACCCATGGCTGGAGTCCGAGTCCACGAACTCGCAAAAGAATTAAACCTTACCAATCAGGAGACGCTCGCGCTCCTGGGTAAGGTCGGCATTCCCGCGTCGACCCACATGAGCTTGATCGACGAGCACCGCGCGCGCATCGTGAAAGGCGTGCTCAGCGGCAATCTTGCTCAGGAAGCCAAGCGCGCGAAGACGACGCCCAAGACGCAGCCCGCCCCGACCGGCAACGGCGCGCCCGCGGCCGCGGCTACACCGGCCGCCCCTGCGCAGCGCCAACCGAGCGCTCCAAGCGCTCCAAGTGTGGCGAGCGCGCCGAGCTCAGCAGCTGCTGCAACACCGCCGCCCTCTGCTGCTCCGCAAGAGCCGATCGCGCGTTTGCGTCCGGTGCCGCCACCGCAAAAAGCGCCGCGGCCCGCGCCGCGCGCTCCCGTGCAACCGAAAATCGTTCCCGCTGCGTCCGCCGATCCGAGCGCGCCGATCCCCGCGCAGCGCCCAGCCGCGCAAGCCGGTGCGAGCGCGCCGCCGCGTCCGCAGCCGCGTCCTGGGGGTCAGGGCGGCCCCGCGCGACCCGGCATGGGCCGGCCGATGGGGCCACGTCCTGGATTCACGCGACCCGGCATGCCTGGCCGGCCCGGTGGGCCTGGCCGCGGCATGATCGCACCTGGTCCAACGCCGAGCGCGGCGCCGAGCGGCGGCCGCAAGAAGTCGCGCGAGGAGCTCGAGCGCGATCGCAAAGAGCGTGAGCGTGAGGCGCTGCTCAAAAAGCAGCAGCCGCGGTCGCGCGCCGCGCAAGTCGGCGCCGCAGTCGCCGAGCCCGAAGTGCTCAAAGATCTCGCGATCCCCGATCTTATCACCGTGCAGCAGCTTGCCGCGGCGATGGAGCTCCCGGCGGGTCAGGTGATCGCCCAGCTCATCCGCATGGGCACGATGGCGACCATCAATCAGCACATCACGCCCGATGTTGCGAGCCAAGTCGCGCGCCGTTTAGGCTTCAACACGATCGTGAAGGAAGCCGGCGAAGAAGCTGCTCCAGAAATCGTCGTCGAGGCCGATCCGCCGGGGTCGCTGACTCCGCGTCCGCCGGTCGTCACCGTGCTCGGCCACGTCGACCACGGCAAGACGTCATTGCTCGACGCGATCCGCTCGACGAAGGTCGCGGCTGGCGAAGCAGGCGGCATCACGCAGCGCATCGGCGCATATACCGTTGAGACCGGCGACCGCAAGGTGACGTTCATCGACACGCCGGGCCACGAAGCATTCACCGAGATGCGCGCGCGCGGCGCGAAGGTCACCGACGTCGCCATCCTCGTCGTCGCCGCCGACGATGGCGTCATGCCGCAGACGATCGAGGCGATGAATCACGCCAAAGCTGCGGGCGTGCCCATCGTCGTCGCCGTCAATAAGATCGATAAGCCCGATGCAAATCCCGATCGGGTCAAACAGCAACTGTCCGATCTCGGGCTGACGCCCGAAGATTGGGGCGGCCAGACTCAATTCATCCCGGTGTCGGCCAAGCAGAAGACCGGCATCGACGAACTGCTCGAGATGGTGCTGCTCAACGCGGACCTGCTCGAGCTGCGCGCCAACAAGAGCCGGCGCGCGCAAGGCGTGATCATCGAAGCGCGGCTCGATCGGGCGCGCGGCCCAGTGGCCACGGTGCTCGTCAAGAACGGTACGCTGCGCGCCGGCGACGTCGTCGTCGTCGGATCGACGTGGGGCCGCGTCCGCGCGCTGTTCGATGATAAGCTCGAACCGATCAAGCGCGCCGGGCCGGGCATCGCCGCCGAGATCATGGGTCTGGCAGACGTGCCCGCGGCAGGCGACGTCATGGAAGTCGTCACCGATGAACGCGACGCGCGCGAGCTCGCGGCCAAGCGCATGCAGCGCAAGCGCGAACAGCGCATGGCGACTGCCAAGCGTACGGTCACGCTCGACGGGTTCCTCGCCCAGGCCAAAGAGGGCGGCATCAAGGACCTCAACCTCATCATCAAAGCCGATGCGCAAGGTTCGGTCGAGGCGCTCAAGTCGCAGCTCGACGGGCTGGCGAACGACGAGGTGCGCACGCGCGTCATCCACACCGGCGTCGGCGGCATCAACGAGTCGGACGTCATGCTGGCGAGCGCGTCGAACGCGATCATCATCGGCTTCAACATCCGGCCGGACGCGACGATCGCGCGCAAGGCGGAGGCCGAAGGCGTCGACATCCGCTTGTACGAGGTCATCTACAACGTCATCGACGACGTCAAGGCGGCCATTGCGGGCATGCTCAAACCGCAGACGCGCGAAGTGGTCATCGGCGAAGTCGAAGTTCGCAAGCTCTTCAAGGTCAGCAAAGTCGGCACGATCGCAGGCGCGTACGTCCGCTCGGGCCGGATCACGCGCGACTCCGGCGTGCGCGTGCTGCGCGACAGCGTGATTGTGTACGAAGGCAAGCTCGCGTCGCTCAAGCGTTTCAAGGACGACGTGCGCGAGGTCGCCGAGGGCTACGAGTGCGGATTGTCGATCGAGAACTTCAACGACATCAAAGAAGGCGACATCATCGAAGCGTTCACGACCGAACAGGTGGCAGCCGTACCCGCGTAATGGACAACGACGTCGTCGAGCAGGCGCACGAGATCTATTTCAACGTCATCGTCGCCCACGGAGACGCCGACGATCCCTGGTCGCCCGAACAGCGCTCGGAGCTGCGCCGCGCGTTGCAGCTGCTCGAACCGCTCGAGGAGTCAGGCGAGCTCGGTCCCGACGGCATCCAGCTGATGGCGTCGCTGTGCCTCGAGCTCGGCAACGACGAGCGCGAAGAGCATCTGTTGCGCCAAGGTTTGGAGCGCTATGCGAGCTCCTCGGGTCTGCACGGCGATCTTGGAGCTGCGCTCGCCAACCTCGAGCGCTGGCCTACAGCTGTCGCACATCTGGCCGCCGCCGTCGTGCTCGGCGTGGACGAACCCGACGAGCAGTGGGCCGCGGCATGTTCGCAACTGGTCGACACGCTGATCGAATGCGGTGATCAGGAGCGGGCGGAGGCGATCCGCGCGTGGGCGCTTGGCGCCGCGCAAGACGACAAGGCGCGCGCGTGGTTAGAAGATGAAGACGCCGACGACGATGATGACGAGGACGACGGATAAGCCGTCGCCCGCGGCCGGTTTGACCTAGACGCCCGAACGTTTGTGTGGGATACGATATCGTGACCGATGGTAAGAACCAGCGCCTCGAACGAATCGAGCACGAGATCGTGCGCGAGCTGAGCGAGCTATTGCACAAAGAGCTCAAGGATCCGCGCGTCGGTTTCGTCACGATCACTGGCGCCAAGATCAGCCCTGATCTGACCAGCGCGCGCGTGTTCGCAAGTCCGATGGGCGACGCTCGTACCATGAGCCAGACGATGCGGGGTTTGTCATCAGCGGCGGGATTTTTGAGCGTCGAGCTCGGCAAGCGGCTTGGGCTGCGGCGCACGCCGACGTTGCGTTTTGAACGCGACGATTCGATCGCGCGTGGCGTCAGGCTTACGAACATCATCGATGAGGTGCAAAGGGCGGATGAAGCTCGATCCCACCACGAAGACTGACGGCACCACCGAGGACCCGGCGGCCGCCGAGGTGCTCGGCGCGCTGCGCACCCACCGACAATTCGTGATGTGCGCGCACGAAAATCCGGACTGCGACGTGCTCGCCAGCGGCTTCGCGCTCGGCATTGCGCTCAAGCGTCTCGGCAAAGACGTGAAGTACTTCCTCGACGATGAAGTTCCGCGCAATCTAACCTTTCTGCCCGAATCGGGGCTGACACAGCGCACGTTCGACGGCATCGGCGACGACGCGTTGTTCGTCTTCTTCGATATGAGCGACCAGTCGCGCGCCGGCAAGGCGCTCGCGTGGGTTCCGGCGCAGCGCATCATCAACGTCGACCATCATCTTTCAAATACGCGCTTCGGCGCGTGGAACTACGTGCGCGAGACCGAGGCGGCCACCGGTGTGCTCGTCTTGCAGCTAGTCGTGGGGCTTGGCGTCGAGGTCACAAGCGACATCGCCGAATGCTTGCTTTCGGCGATCCTGTCGGACACCGGATGCTTCATGTATTCGAACGCGGACGCTCGCACGCTACGCATCGCGGCCTCGCTCATGGAAGCCGGCGCCAATAAGGATCGGATCACCGAACAGTTGTACCAGATGCGCTCGTTCGCGGGGCAGAAGATCCTCGGACGGACGCTCGACGCGGCAGTGTTGACCGAAGACGGGATCTGCTACTCGGTCGTCACGCAAGCGATGCTAACCGACATCGGGGCGGACAACGAGGATCTTGAAGAAGTCGTCGGCGCGCTGCGCGCGGTGGACCGCTGTCAGGTCGCCGCGCTGCTCAAGGAGCAAGACGACGGCTCGTTCCGCGTGAGTCTCCGCTCACGCGGCAAAGTCAACGTCATGGAGATCGCAAAGCGCTTGGGCGGCGGCGGTCATTTCCGAGCCGCAGGCGCGCCCGTCGCCGGACCGGGCCCTGCCGCGCTCGAGCTCGTGCTCTCAGCAATCCGCGCGCAAATGGCGAGGCGCTGACCAAAGGGCCGGTGCCGGCCGCGTTCGGCTTTCTCAACGCCTGCAAACCTCCGGGTATAACGTCGACCGCGTTCGGCAACTGGATCAAAAGGATATTTCCGGGCTGCGCGATCGGGCACTGGGGCACGCTCGACCCGACTGCAAGCGGCGTGCTGGTCCTCGGCATCGGCTACGCAACGCGTCTGCTCCCATTGATCGAGCCGAGCACAAAGCGTTATTCATTCGAGTTGATTCTCGGTGCGAAAACCGACACCGCTGACGCGACGGGCCAGATTCTTGAGGTCAAACCGGTTCCCGCTGCATGGTCGCGCGAACTGTCCGACATCGCATACGCGTTGATCGGCCCCATCGAACAAATACCCCCGATGTACTCGGCCGTGAAAGTCGCCGGCAGGCCGCTCTACAACAGCGCGCGGCGCGGTGAAGAGGTCGAACGTCCTACCAGGCATGCAAGGGTGCTCGCGCTCGACGTCATCTCTACCGGCGAGCGCAGCGCCCGCATGGTCGTCGAATGCGACGCCGGCTTGTACGTTCGCACATTGTGTGAGCAGCTCTCGCAGCGCCTAGGAACCGTCGGCCACATGGGAGCGCTCGTACGTACTGCCGCGGGCCCGTTTTCTATCGACTCGAGTGCACTTGCGCCGGACATCGTCCAGTGCCGCGAAACGTGCCTCATCGACCCGCTGCACGTGCTCGGCAACCCACGCGTCAACGTCGACGATGAAGGCATGAAACGATTCATGCACGGCAACGGGGTCGATATAGGGGAGGGGGTTGCGGCGGACGGCTCGATCGCGAGCGGCGCGAGAGGGACGGTGCTCGTGGTCCACGGAAATCGGGTGATCGGCGTTGCTGACCTCGAGCAAGGGCACCTCTCGCCCCGGCGCGTGTTTGCGCAGTAGGGGCGCGCGGTGCGGGGTACGCTCGCCAAAAGGAGACTTCTTCCGTGCGCGTCTCTAGAGCTTTGCTCATCATCGCGATCTCTCTCATCTCGATCGGTCAGGGGACGGTCTCGCAAGCCCAGGCTTCGTCCTTGGCGCTTCCTGTCGATCAACAAATTACTTACCACTGCCAGTGGACCCAACGGGTAGGCCCAAGCACGCCGTGGACGGGTACGATGACGATCCGGGTCAATGCAGAGGGCATCATCAACGGTACGTACCGGAGCACGTCTGCCAGACCGGATCCCTTCTATGGCAGGATGATCACAGTCACCGGTGCGCTCCAGGGGCAAAACATACGCTTGAGCTTCGGCATCTCACCCGCGGTGACGGTTCGGGGCGAGCTGTTTAGCAACGGCATCTCGGGGACGACCACGTTCAACGGCGGGAGGTTCGAATTCTTGGCAGCGCGTGCGCAATAGCCGAGCGAACTCGGGCGGTAGGTCATGCGGATCGTCCGCGATCTAGAAAACTATTCAAGCGACGCCGATCTTCTCCTGACGATCGGCGTCTTCGATGGCGTCCACATCGGTCATCGCGCGGTGCTCGAGCGATTGCGCGTGAGTCGCGCGCCGGGCACTCTCGCCGCAGCGTTAACGTTCGAGCGGCATCCGCTTGCGTTTCTCCAGCCCGAGAAGACTCCAAAAGCGCTGACGACGGTGTCGGAGAAGGTAAATCTTCTCGATGAGTGCGGACTCGATCTGCTGTTCTTGCTGCCCTTCGACGAGCGCATTCAGCGCATCGGAGCGCGCGAGTTCCTCGAAGACGTGCTGCTCAAGAAGCTGCACGCGCGGCTGCTGATCGTCGGAAGCAACTGGCGCTTCGGACACGACCGGACGGGTGACGTGGAGCTGGCGAAGGCTGTGCTCGAGCCTGCCGGCTGCGGGTTCGAGGTCGAGTCGCTGCTCACGCGCGACGGCCAGCGTGTGTCCAGTTCGCGCATTCGAGCGCTCATCGAAGAACGCAACTTCGCGGAAGCCGATGAGCTGCTCGGCGCGCCTTTCACATTGCGCGGCACGGTGCGCGGCGGCGATGGCCGCGGCCACGTGCTGGGCGTTCCGACGGCGAACCTAGAGCTGCCCGCAGAGAAACTCGTGCCGCCACACGGCGTCTATGCCGCGCGCGCGCGGTACGACGGCGTAGATCGAGACGCCGTCGTCAGCATCGGCGACAAACCAACCTTCGGCGGGCACCACGATCTCGCGGTTGAAGTGCACCTTCTCGACTTCGACCGCAGCATCTACGGCGACCAGATCGCCGTGTGGGATTGGCGTCTTCTGCGCGAGCAGCAACGGTTCGAAAGCGCCGCCGCGCTAATCGACCAAATGATGCGCGACATCGATGCGGCGCGCACGCACTAGATCAGGTAGCGCGCAAACCAGTCGATGATCGCTTGCAGGCGGGCGGCGCGCTGACGCGGCGGACCCGTGCGCGAGAGCCCGTGATCGGTCTCAGTGAAGCGGATGAACTCGACTTTCTTTCCCTGCTGACACAGGCTCGTGAACAGCTGCTCGGACTGCTCGATCGGGCAGCGGTAATCGCGCTCGCTGTGGATGAGCAGCAACGGCGTCGTGATCTCGCCGGCGTAGGTCAGGGGTGAGTTGCGCCGGTAGACGTCGGGCACTTGCGCTGGCGTGCCGCCAAGCTCGATATCGAGGAAGCGGCCAACTTCCGACGTGCCCCACAGGCTTTCAAGATTGGTCGCCGCTCGCATCGCAATGGCAGCCGCAAACCGTTTGGAATGCCCGATCGCCCAGGCCGTGAGATACCCACCGTAGGAGCCGCCGGCGACGCCGACGCGCCGCTCGTCAGTACCGCCTTGCACGACAAGCGCGTCGAGTGTAGCCAGACAATCGGCTAACGCCGGCCCGCCCCACTTTCCGACGATCGCGGCCGCGAACGCCTCACCATACCCTTGGCTGCCCCGCGGGTTGCAGTACAGCACGTCGTATCCACACGCCGCAAGCAGCTGGAACTCGAAGACGAACGCTTCGCCGTATGCGAAGTGCGGGCCGCCGTGGATTTGCACGACGCACGGACGCGGCGCGCGCACGTCGGCGGCGAGATGCCAAGCGTCGATCGTGCCCGCCGGCGTCTCGACCGACAGCCGAATCGGTTCGCGCAAACCGGCGGCGTCGGCCCACTGCTTTGTCTCCGTCGTGAGGCGGCGCGGCGCACCGCTGGGAGACACTTCGTAGAGCTCCGGCGGAACAGAGCCGCTGCTCGCGCAGCACACAAACGTGCCGGCGGTGCCACACGCGAACGCGGAAACGGACATCGATGAGGGCGTGGCGGAGCGAATCTGCAAATCGCGCGAGATCGTGAAGACACGCGTCGCGCCGCTCTGCGTGCCGAGCACGGCGATGGCGCCGTCCGCAAGGAAACGCGGCGCGAATGGAGCACCGGCGGAACCCGTGTCGGTCAGCGTCAGGTCGCCGCACGTCCACTCCTCAGAGGGCGTAAGACAGATCGGCTCGCCGACGTCGGGCGCGACGGCGAACAGGCGGTGGTTGAGCAAGCCATAGCCACCGCGCGGATCGTCGCTGCCGATGAACGCGATGCGATCGCCACCCGGCGACCACGCCGGCGTCTGCACAAACCCGGCCATGATGAGCAACCGGCGCGGTCCACCCTGTCCGTGCACCGCGTGCAACCATAGCTCGCGCAGCGCGACGCCGTCGGCATCGGCGCCGTTATCGGCCGCGTACGCGAGCCAGGAACCGTCAGCCGACCAGGCAGGGGTGGCGACGAATCCGTTCGCGTCGGTCAGCGCGCGGGCCGACTTGCCGGCGAGATCGACAAGCCAAAGCTGCGGATATGAGTCGTGATAGCCGATGCCGTCAGCGCGATAACGCTGGCGCGTGATGCGCCGCCAGCCGCGCGCATCGACGTCCTGCTTGCCTTGGGCGGATACGACAACAGCGGCGATGTGGCGGCCGTCGGGCGACGGCGAAAAATCGGTGACTGCGCCATCGAGGACGGGGAGCGCATAGGCTTCGCCGCCGGCGAATTCGATGCACCAGAGTTGCATCGAGCCGGAGCGATCGCTCAGGAAGAAGAGTTTGGTCCCGTCAGCAGACCACAATGGGGCGGCGTCACGCGCTGTCGCGTGGGTGAGCGCCGTGGTGCTAGCAGTCTCGAGATCGTACACGCGGATACTGCCGCGGTACGTGTTGTTCGTTTGATCGGCAGTCGAGCACGCATACGCGACGCGGCGCCCAGCGCCGTCGAGCGCGCTGCCGCTGACAACGGGCAAGCTATAGAGGTGTTCCGGCGTGAGTTGACCTCGCGCAGTCATAGCAAAAGGCTATGGTAAGGTCGCGGAGGCTTCCTGCCCGAACGTCCGCACATATGTATCACCAAGGCAGCCGGATCTTTCAGGACCGTTTCGACACGCGCAGACTCGCGGACCGCATGGCTGAGCGCATCGTCACAGACGCGATCGATAACGAGGACAGGCGGCTCGTCGAGTCGGCCGACATGTTCTTTCTCGCCACGGTCGACGACCGCGGCTATCCGAATTGTTCGTATAAGGGAGGCGATCCCGGTTTCGTGCGCGTCGTCGACGAGCACACGCTGGCCTTCCCCAACTACGACGGCAACGGGATGTACCTCTCGATGGGGAACGTCGCGCGCACTTCACACGTCGGAATGCTGTTCATCGATTGGCAGACACCGCGGCGGGTGCGCATCAACGGCGATGCGCGGGTGGACTTCGAAGATCCGCTCCTCGCGTCGTATGCCGAAGCGCAGTTCATCGTCCGTGTCACCATCCGCGAGATATTCCCTAACTGCGGGCGCTACGTCCACCGTTACACGCTCTCGAAGCGATCGCGCTTCGTGCCCCGCGCCGGCGTCGCGACTCCGGTACCCGACTGGAAACTCTCCGAGCTTGCCTGCGGCGTGCTACCTGAGAACGATCCAGCAAGCAAGCAGCAAAACACAAAGGCTCCGTGACGCCGACCGGTGTACCTTATCGCCTACAATCACAGAGGCGACCGGGGGAATTGCTGCTGCCATGAAGCGATTGATTTTTTGTGCGCTGGCCATGTGCGCGCTTGCCGTTGCGGGCGTGCCTGAGCGGGCCGCCGCCGATAACACTGGCTGGCCCAAGACACTCGAGAAAAACGGGTACAAGCTCACGGCCTATCAGCCTCAGGTCGATTCGTGGGATAACTACAGCACGCTCAAGGGCCACTACGCCGTCTCCCTGACCGGTCCAAACCAAAAAGATCCGTGGTACGGCGTCGTCCCCGTCACCGCGAAGACCGTCGTCGATTTCGACAAACGCGCGGTTCAGATCAGTAACGTGCAGTTGGGCACTGCCAATTTCCCACTGCTTAGCGCCGAGCAGACCCAGAAGCTCGACGCGTTCATCAAAGCAAACGTCAACGTTGCCGATACGGTGTTGCCGCTGGACACGGTGCTCCTCAACATGGAGCAGTCGAAAGTTCAGCTTCGCGAGACCAAGATCGGCACCGATCCGCCTATGATCTACTACAGCGAAAAACCGGCGATCCTCATCGTCTACGACGGCGATCCGATCTTCAGCGGGATCAAGGAGCTCAAGGACGCGGATCTGCAATTCGCCGTCAACACGAATTGGAACGTTCTCAAGAGCGGCAACTCAGTCTATCTGCTCACCGGCAACGGCTGGCTGCAATCATCATCGGCGCAAGGTCCGTGGCAGCCATCTGGAGCGCTGCCCGCCGTGATGCAGCAACTCCCCGACACCGACAACTGGAAAGACGTCCGCTCGGCGCTCAATATTGGTCCGGTACCACAAGCCAAGATGCCGACGATCTGGGTCAGCACCAAACCGGCCGAAGCGATCGTCGTCGGCGGCCAGCCGAAGCTGGTCGCGATCTCCGGAACGCAATTGTCCTATGTCGAGAACACCGATTCAACGCTTTTGTTCTACAAGCCTGACAAACGGTGGTACTATTTCACGTCAGGTCGCTGGTTCGGAGCGAAAAGCCTCACGGGTCCGTGGGTGTTCGCGAACAACACGCTGCCGGGTGATTTCAAAAAAATCCCGGCGTCAAGTCAACTCGGCTGGGTCTTGCCGTCGGTACCCGGGACTCCGCAGGCGCAGCAGGCGATCATCGAAGCCGGCGTGCCGCGTGAGGCGTGGATCAATCGTCAGCAAGCGCAGCTCACGGTCGCGTATTCGGGCGACCCGCAATTCCAACCGATTCAAGGGACCAATCTGCAATATGCGGTGAACACGGACGTCGATGTGATCAAAGTCGGCGACATGTACTACGCGTGCAAGGATGCGGTGTGGTTCAAGTCATCCGCGCCGACAGGGCCGTGGGTCGTCGCCGACAGCATCCCGGAAGAGATCTACAACATCCCCTCGACCTCGGCGGCTTATTCCGACACATTCGTCACGGTAGAAGAGTCGACGACAGAATCCGTTTTGTGCGGATACAGCGCCGGCTACGGTTTAGGTTACTGGTGGGGACCAGGCTGGTACTATGGGCCCGGTTGGTACTACCCGCCGTATTACGGCATGTGGGGCGGCTACCCGTGGTACTATCCATATCCGCGAACGTATGTCGGAGGTGCGTTTTACAATCCG
>DASRXC010000040.1:0-4019 GCA_035654355.1 Binatus sp. (SeqCode) | reverse complement strand
TGTTCATCGCAGTGACCGACGTGACCGAGCGAGTCGGGCTCGAGCGCCAGCTGCGCGATTCCGAGCGTAAGAAGGAGCGGCAGTTCGAATTGCTGCTCGGCATCTTGCACGTCGACCCGCGCATGCTCGATGAATTCATCGCCGGCTCACAGACGCGCACGCGCGAGATGAACGACGCGCTGAAGGCGCAGGACTTCGCAGCCGCGTCGGCCGGTCAGATCGAAAAGCTGCGGCAGCGGCTCGACATCGTGTTCCGTTGCGTGCACAACATCAAGGGCAACGCGGCGCTGCTCAACCTCGAGTATTTCCAAAAGACCTGCGACGCGTTCGAGCAGAAGATCGTTGAACTGCGCAACCGGCCGGTGCTCGGCGGCGACGATTTTCTCTCGATCGTCATCGCCGAATCGGACCTGCGCGCGGACATCGCCGAGCTGCAAGACTTACGCGAAAAACTCACCGGCATCCAGCGCGTCTCACCGGGTGCTATCGCTGCGCTCGGATCTCATGGACGAGGCGACGTTGCGCGCGAAAGCAGCGCTCGGACGCCAGACGAAGTGCTGGTCGCGATTCGCGCGCTCGCGCAGTCGCTGGCGATCAAGCTCGATAAGGACGTCAGGGTCGTTGACGACGGCTTTGACACACGGGCTCTTGGCCCGGAGATGCGTCGTGCCGTGCGCGACGTGCTCGTTCAGTTGACGCGCAACAGCTTGACCCACGGCATAGAACCATCATCTGCGCGGCACGCCGCCGGCAAGCCGGCGCAGGGCACGATCACGATCCGAGGTCTGGCTGCGCCGAACTCGTTCAGTTTCTCGTTCCGCGACGACGGGCGCGGGCTCGATCCAAGCGCGATCCGCAAGCGCGCGCTCGAGCTCGGGCTGCTCGCCGGCGACGACGCGACCAAAGCCGACGAGAGCCAAGTCGCCCGCTTCATCTTCGCGCCTGGCTTCACCACGAGCAACGGCGCGACGACCGATGCGGGTCGCGGCGTCGGCATGGACGTCGTCAAACACGTCATCGTCGACGAGTGGGGCGGTGAGATCGGCGTAAGCTCGGATCCAGGTCAGTACTGCGAATTCACATTCTCGCTGCCGATGGCGACGACGGCGGCGCCGGCAGGCGTCGCATGATCGGCATGGAGGCGCCGGCGATGAAACTGCTCATCGTCGACGATTCGAACGTGATCAGGCGGGCCATAGCTCGCCAGATCGGCTCGTCGCGCTACGAGATACGATCTGCCGGCAACGGCACCGAGGCGCTGGCTGTGTTCGATGAGTTCGCGCCCGAGATCGTCACCATGGATATCACGATGCCCGAATTGGACGGGCTGTCGTGCGTCGACGCGATTCTTAACCGCAGACCAGACACGAAGATCTTGGTCATCTCCGCGCTCGCCGACAAAGCGACCGCGGTGGAGGCCATCAAACGAGGAGCACAGGGATTCTTACTCAAGCCGTTCACGGCGGAGATGCTGCACACAGAGTTGGCCGAGCTCCTCGCGGAGTAGGCCTCTCCGAGGACGACCTGAAGGTATTCGTCCACGGTGCTGCGCGCTTTTTCAGTAAGATCTCGCCGACGCCGGCAGAGGTCGGCACTCCGTTCTTGCGCGACGAGTCCGATCAGGTGATGTCTGATTTCTCCGCCGTGATCGGTATTTCGGGGAATCAGCGCGGCTGCGTCTACTACACCGCTCCGCGTGGCATGATTCAAGCGCTCGCCGAGATCTTCGGCGAATCCGACCTTTCTGACGACATCTGCGCCGACTTCGTCGGTGAGATCGCGAATACGATCTCAGGGAACGCGCGCCTGGAGCTAGGCCCCGGTTTTTTGATCTCCGTGCCGGTCGTGATCCGCGGCCGCGCGGAAGATGTGCGCTTTCCCGATGATGCACCGGCGTTCGTCATCCCCATCAACTGGGGCGGTCACCGCTCGACGTTGATCATTTGCCTGAAAGACCAGCCGCACAGCCGGCGGATGGTGGCCGAGCAATGACCGACAACGATCTCAAGTTGTTCGTCGACATCGTCTCGAATTATTTCGCGAAGATCGTCGACGAGGCGCCGCTGCTCGACGAGCCCGTCATCGAATTCACGCCGCCCAAGCTGCTCGACTACAGCGGCTTCATCCAGATCTCGGGCAGCGATGACGGCTGCGTCTACATCACGATGCCGCGCGACTTCGCGGTGTCGTTCTTGCGGCGCACGGGCGAGATGGCAAGCGACGACGCGCTGTTGTCCGACTTCGTCGGCGAGATGGCCAGCACCATCGCGAGCAATGCGCGCGAGCGATTCGGCACACAGTTCAAGATCTCGGTGCCGCGCACGCTGGTGGGCGGACAGCAGCCGCCTTTCTCGGTGCCCGGCACGCGCTTCGTGTTGCCGATCCGCTGGGAAGGCCGCACGGCCCAGCTAGGCCTGGGCGTCTTCTCGAGCGTTGAAGCTGTGAGGGCATCATGAGCGCAGGAAGAGACGTGTTCAAACGGCCCCGCGATTTTGACGATCGTGCTCTCGGTGTAAGCCTGCGACCGTACGAGTGGGAGGTGCTGCTCGCACTCGACGGCCGCACGCCATTCGTACAGCTGCTGCGGCGCATGGGGCTCGACGAGCTCGACGCGGACGACGTCGCCGACGAATTGACCGGCAAGGGCCTCATGGACCAGTGCGTCGTCACCTATGGTGAGTTCATGCGCGAGCGTGAGGTCGGCAGCAAATCAGTTGAGTTACAGCGAGTGCCTCCGCCGGGGCCGGTCGCGACGCCTGTCGCAGTGGTCGCACCGCCAGTCAGCAATGGCTCGCCGAGCGCTGGCGCACCCGCACAAGCCGTGCAGTCGTCAGTGGCTGCAGCAGAGCCGAAACTGCGCGCGACGATCAAACCACAGCCGCCGCGTCTGTCGTTTTCGGTCAAGCCGACCTCGAAACCGGTGATGCCGCGCGTCGCCGTCGGAATCACCGGCTACAAGCTCAAACCACTGTTGGATTTCATCATCGACCAGGCCGGCGGAAAGGCGTTGCCGAAAATCGCCGCTCAATTAGCCGTGTATCGCGTCTTCCGGCGCGTGCCGCGCGAGCTGGTGCTCGCCGACAACATTCACACGCTGAGAATCGGCGATCCAACGCTTGAAGTCCACAACAAGGAGCTGTACGACGCGATCGTCCGCGCGATCGAGTCGACTTTCGGTGTCAAGTACGAGTCTAACGCCGCCAACACCGCCACCGGCTGACCCACCGCGATTCTCAGTCGTGATCCCCGCGCGCGACGAAGAGCGCCGTATCGCCGCGTGCCTCGCGTCGATTCGCGCTGCGGCAGCATTTCCAGGCCCGACGGGTGCCCGGGATTACTCCGTCGAGATCATCGTCGCACTCAACCGCTGTACCGATCGAACCGCCGAGATCGCCCACAAGTTCGGAGCGCATATGGTGGAGACCGATGCGAAGAACCTATCCGTCGTGCGCAATGCTGGCGCTCGCCGTGTGACCGGCGACGTGATCGTGACGATCGATGCCGATTCGGTCATGTCGCCGAATACGTTTGCAGAGATCGAGCGGCACCTGAAGCGCGGCTTTGTCGGCGGCGGCGCGATGATCAAGCCGGAGCGGATGTCTCCGGGGATCGCCGCTGCCGGTGTGCTCCTCGCCTACCTGGCGCTGCGGTACCGCGTTTCGGCGGGAATGTTCTGGGTGCCGCGCGCTGTTTACGAAGCCTTAGGCGGGTTTGACGAATCGCTCGTGTCCGTTGAAGACATCGACTTTGCCGTGCGCCTGCGGCGCTATGGTCGCGAGCGAGGGAAGCGATTCGGAACGCTTTGGCACGCGCCCATCATCACTTCGTGCCGCAAGTTCGATCACTTCGGCGACTGGTTCTTGCTGAAGAACCTCTCGCTCGCTCGCGACCTGCTGGGCGGACGCGACCAGCGCGCCGCTAACCAGTTTTTCTACGACTTCCCGCGCTAAGAAATGCGCTGCCGGATATACATCATCTGAGGGCCGAGCATCGGAAGCGCAAAACGCAGCAAGATGTAG
>DASRXC010000039.1:0-3804 GCA_035654355.1 Binatus sp. (SeqCode) | reverse complement strand
CTGACGGTGCGCTGCGGCGAGCGCCGCGCAGATCTGGCGCGCGTACCGAACGGCCGCTGCTTCAGGAAGCCGCCCTTGGCGCGAGATCAGCGTGCCGAGCGTCTCGCCCGCGACGTATTCCTCGACGATGTAGTGATCTTCACCGACGGTCCCGACATCGTACGTCGTGACGATGTTCGGGTGCGACAGCTTGGCGGCGGCTTGCGCCTCGAATTCGAAGCGCCGCACAAATCCCGCATCCGCCGAGAATGCCGGACGCAGCACTTTCACCGCGACTTGGCGGCGCAGGATCAAGTCATAGCCACGGAAGACCACGGCCATGCCGCCCTCGCCGATCTTCGCGTCGAGGCGATAGCGGTCGTTGTAGATGAGGTCAGCCATTCACTTCATGTACATCGGCAGCGTGGCGCTCATGATGTTGCGCGCGATCGGCGCTGCGACCGCGCCACCATAGCCGGCATCCTCGACGATCACGGCGACGACGAGCCGCGGACGTTCTGCGGGTGCGAAACAGACGAACCACGCATCGGGCGCGCCGCCGATGTGAGTTCCCGTGCCGGTCTTGCCGGCGACCGTCACCCCTGGGATTCGCGCCGCGGTACCGGTACCATTGCGCACGACCGCGATCATCATCGTGCGCAGTTGGTCGGCGGTCGTCTGCGACATCACGCGTTCCCAGACGGCGGGCGGCACGCTAAGCCGTTTGCCCCCCGGAAAGCGGAATTCTTTAACGAGCTGAGGGCGCATCAAAACGCCTTCGTTGGCGATCGTCGAGCCCACCAGCGCCATGCGCAGCGGCGTCACCGCGAGGCCGCCTTGGCCAAATGACATCTGCGCTAGCTCCGATGGGATAACCGTGTCCTTGGCCGGCACCTCATCGCGCGACGAGGGAGCGGCCACCTCTAAGTCGTCACCGACATGGAAGCGGTGCAGATAATCGTAAAAGCCGTCAAGCCCGAGCCGCAGGCCGATTTGGGCAAAATCGACGTTGCTGGACAACGCGAACGCGCCGGTCAGATCCTGAGTACCGGTGATTTCGCCCCGATCGTTTTGGACGCGGAAGCGATCGATCGCGAAATAGCCTGGGTCGGTAAACGTATCGGCCGGGACGACGACGCCGCTATCGAGCGCTGCTGACGCCGTTACCATCTTAAACGTCGAACCCGGCGGATACAATCCGGCGAAGGCGCGATCGAGCAACGGCGACGTCGGGCTGTTGCGCAAGGTCTTCCATGCGCCCGCCAGGTCGTTCGGGTCGAACGTCGGCCGGTTGACGGCGGCAAGGATCGCGCCGTTGCGCGGATCCATCACCACGGCGGCGCCTCTGATGTCGGGCGGAAGCGCCGCATCGACGACTTTGGCGATATCGGCCCGCAGCGTGAGGACCACGTCGCCGCCCGTCAAGTTCGCGCCCTGGCCGGTTTGGTGGAACAAGCTGTTGAGGTCCATGCCGCTGGTGGTCGGCAGTGGCGCTGCGAGGACGGAGTCGAGCGCAGACTCGAGTCCTGATTCGCCGTATTGCGATGAGGCGTAGCCGACCAACTGCGCGAGCGCAGTCCCCGACGGATAGACTCGGCGCGTTCCCTTCGTCAGCGCCAGCTGGTTGCCGGCTGCATCCAGCAGAGCGCCGCGATGTTCGTTTGAGAGGCTGCGGCGCGGATTGCCAGGACGTTCCGAGATGGTCGCCTGCTGAGCGATCTGGACGCGCACCTCCTGCGCTGCGACCAGCACCAGCAGCGCGATGAATATGAGCACGACGCGCGTGAGGCGTCCGCGCATGCCGGACATATCAGGCGACGAGCAGGCCGCGCCTGACGAAATCTTGGAGCGAGCGCACCTCGACCGGACCGTCGCCCTGCGCGCGCAGCGCCAGCAGCAACGCGCCGACGGTGTCCAACGATGTCAGGCACGCGACGCCCGCTTCGACGGCGGCGCGCCGGATGCGGAACCCGTCGCTTTGGGCCATCGAGGTTTGCGCCGCATCGTTGACGACCAGATCCACCCCTTTGCCGGTGATAAGGTCGACGCAGTGCGGCGAACCCTCGGCGATCTTGTTCACGCGCGTCGCGTCGATGCCGTTGTTCTGCAACAGCCGCCAGGTCCCAGTCGTTGCGAACAGCTGATAGCCGAGCTCCGCGAAGGCGCGTGCAATCGGCAGCGAGCGCTGCTTCTCGCTGTCGGCGATCGACAGCAGAATGCGTCCGCCTGGCGGCGGAGGTGTGATGCCCGCACCAAGCAGCGCCCGCAGCAGCGCGCCCGCGAAGGTCGTATCCATCCCCAGCACTTCGCCGGTCGACTTCATCTCAGGGCCTAGCATCGTCTCCACCCGGCGCAGCTTCGAGAACGAGAACACGGGCATCTTGACGGCGACGAAGTCAGGCCGCGGCAGCAATCCGCGATCGAGGCCCATCTCTTTTAGTGTGCCGCCCAGCGCGATATGCGTCGCCGCAGCCACCAGCGGTACCCCGGTGAGCTTCGCGATGATCGGCACCGTCCTGCTCGCGCGCGGGTTTGCTTCGATCACGAACAGCTTGCCGCCGTAGATGATGTACTGGACGTTTATCGGCCCGCGGATGCCGAGCTCTTTGCACAGCCGCTCGGTGATGTCCGCGATGTGCTTCTCCATGTCCGCCGAAATCGTCTGTGTCGGATAGACTGCCGTCGAGTCGCCGGAATGGATCCCGGCTCGCTCGACGTGCTCGAAAATGCCTGGGATGATGATGTCTTTGCCGTCATAGACCGCGTCGACCTCGACCTCTGTGCCGGCGAGGTACTTGTCGACGAGCAGCGGCGCGTCGGGCTGGATCGGCGGGGCGCTTTCCGCGTATGCCAGCAATTGCGCTTCATTATATACGATCTCCATGCCGCGGCCGCCCAAGACGTACGATGGCCGGACGAGCACGGGGAAGCCGATCTCACGCGCGACCTCGCGCGCTTTGCGGAACGAGAGCGCCGTGCGGCCTGCTGGGCGAGCGACCCCGAGCCGCTCGAGCACCGCGTCGAACTTCTCGCGATCCTCAGCCAGGTCGAGCGCGTGCTGGTCTGTGCCGAGCACTTTGACGCCGCGCGCAGCGAGGGCGCGGGCGAGATTGATCGGCGTCTGGCCGCCGAAGGTCAGTAGCGCGCCGCGCGCGCCGGTCGCGCGAACCGCCTGTTCGACCTCGTCGACGAACGGCGGTTCGAAGATGAGCACGTCCGACACATCAAAATCCGTCGAGACCGTCTCTGGGTTATTGTTGACCATCACGGACGCAACGCCGCGTTCGTGCAAGGCCCATGCCGCGTGCACGCACGAGTAATCGAACTCGATTCCCTGGCCGATGCGGATCGGGCCGCTGCCGACGACGACAACGCTCTCACGCTCCGGCTTGCGCAGCTCGTCAGCCTCGCCGACCGTCGCATAATAATATGGAGAACGCGCCGGGAACTCGGCCGCGGCCGTGTCGACGATGCGATATGAGGTCCGCGTGCGTTCGTCGCCGGCCCGCCGGATGTCCGTCAGCGCCGCACCGGAAAGCCGCGCGATCGTCGTGTCTGCGTATCCCGCGCGCTTCGCGTCAACGATCGCCGCGCCGGGGTTGGCCGCGCCCGTCTCGCGCGCCGAACTCGCGCGCATGTCCGTCAACGCGTTCTCGATGTCGACGAGCGCGTTGATCTCCCATAGCCAGAAGGGATCTACGGAGGTCAAGCGCGCGATCGAGTCGACGTCGTGCCCGCGGCGCAGGCATTCCGTGATGACGAATAGTCGCTCGTGCGTCGGCGAGCGCAGCACGTCATCGAGCTCGTCCTCGCTCCAGCGTTCGA